>CAZHGH010000068.1:11941-16243 GCA_964531205.1 uncultured bacterium | reverse complement strand
TGCGCCCTAAGCGCGGTGCAATTTGTTCGAGCTCGCCCAAGCCGATGAGAATGCGCCGAGGTTTCGTACCTTCATGCGGCCCGACAACTTTGAAATCTTCCAGCTGTTTCATCAAACGCACGGCGCGCGGATGGCCGATAGAGAATTGCGACTGCAGCGCGGCTGTCGACGCGTAATTACTTTCGATGATGAATTTGGCCGCATCGTAGCAAAGCGGATCGACGTCTTTCTTGCCGCTCGCGTCGTCGTCCGAGATCGGCGTGACTTCTACATCCAGAAGATTTTCCGGACGGCCTTGCTTCGCCCAAAAGTCGACGAGGCGGTTCACCTCGCTACCCGTAATGAGCGCGCCTTGCGAACGAACCGGCTTCGGGGCGTCAATGGGCAGGTAGAGCATGTCACCGCGGCCCAGCAGACGTTCTGCTCCCGCCATATCGAGAATCGTGCGCGAATCGACTTGCGAGCTTACCGCAAACGCGATGCGCGACGGAATGTTTGCTTTGATAAGCCCGGTGATGACGTCCACCGACGGACGCTGCGTTGCGACGATGAGGTGAATGCCGGTGGCACGCGCCAGCTGCGCGAGACGCATAATTGTCGTTTCCACCTTCGCCGGCGCGACGAGCATGAGATCCGCAAGTTCGTCGATGATGATGACCACGAATGGGAGCTTCTCATCGGGAAATTTCGCGTTGTACTCTTCGATTTTGCGTACGCCGGCTTTCGCAAAGCGCTCGTACCGCACGTCCATTTCCTTGGTCATCTCGAACAGCGCGCCGGCGGCCATGCGGGCGTCGGTGATGACGTCTTTGATGAGATGCGGAATGCCGTTGTACACGGTAAGCTCGACACGCTTCGGATCGATCATCAGCATCTGCACTTGATCCGGCGTTGCGCTCACCAACAGCGACGCGATGATCGTGTTCAGGCAGACCGACTTACCGGAGCCAGTCGCGCCTGCGACGAGCAAATGCGGCATCTTCCCGAGATCGCCGAACACCGGGCGTCCCGTAATGTCTTTGCCGAGCGCCATCCATAGCGGCGGCACGATTCCGCGCTGCGGCAGCGCCTCTAAAATTTCGCGAATCGCGACGACCGAAACGGTTTTATTCGGAACCTCGATGCCGACTGCGGATTTGCCCGGAATCGGTGCTTCGATGCGAACGCTGGTTGCAGCCAGCGCAAGCGCCAGATCGTCGGCAAGCGATGCGATCTTCGAAATTTTGACGCCGCGCTCGGGCTTGAGTTCGTATCGCGTGATAGATGGACCACGCTCGATGTGCACGACCTTCGCGCCGACACCAAACGATGCTAGCGTATCTTCGAGGACGTGCGAGCGCGTGTTGTCGTCTGCGACTTGGGCTTGCGGCGGATCGAAAAGCGAGAGATCCGGAAGGTGATAGACGATTTCACCATGCGACACAGGTTGCGGCGCTTCGTAAACGCCCGTCACGGCGTTCGGAGGCTCTTCCTCCTCCTCTTCCTCGTCTTCGTATTCGTCGTCGTCATCGTATTCGTCGTCGTCATCGTATTCGTCGTCGCCCTCGTCCTCGAAGTCTTCATCGTCGACGTCGTCTTCGGATTCGTCGTCTTCGGATTCGTCGTCGCCGGTATCGTCGACGACGATGGTGGGCGCAGCGGGAGGCACAAAAGCTTCGATCGGAACAATCGCGGTGCTCGTCTCGCCGTCGAACGCTTGCGGCTTTTTCTTGCCTTCAGGCAGCGCAAACGCTTCGCGCAAATTGCCGTGCCCTTCGGGAAGTGCGACTTTCATCTTGGGAATGCGCAAGTTCGAAAGCGCGATGACAAGTAGGCCGATCAGTTTCTTCACGGAGACGTTGCTGATCCAAACCGTGAGTAGCAGCGCAACGAAGGCCAGCAGAATGCGCGCGCCGAGCACGCCGACGAGTCCCGAAAGCGCATTCCACAGCACGGTGCCGAGCGCGCCGCCTCGGTGCGCGAATGCAGCGTCGGCCACCAAAAAATACGCTGAAGCCGCCGAGCCCAACGTGGCCATCATGCGCGGCACGTTGATCTCCAGGAAGATGATTCCGCCGAAGAGGGCGACAAGCACAGGGAAAAGCGCAGCGGCGCCTCCAAACAGCACCGTCAGGGCGTGTGCCGTTGCGGCGCCGGCAATACCGGCGCGGCTAGGTGGTAACGCCAGCGCGATTCCCAACAGGACGGCGAGACCGATCGCAGCAATGCCGGCGATCTCAAAGTTCAGTCGCGTCTTCGCGGTCGCCTTACGGCGTACGCGTGCCATGGGCAACTTTATTTCGTCATCAACTTAGGAGTTCATTTGACGCCGCCAACGATCGTCGTCCTTGAAGGCGACGAAACCGGACAAGAATTACTGCTCGAAGCGCTGCGCGTTCTCGATCGCTCGGTGATCGACGTAGAGCTAAACTTCGAGCGTTACGATCTTTCGCTCGAAAACCGGCGCGCAACCCAGAACGGCGTTGTGCACGAAGCGGCCGCAGCGATGAAACGCGCGCGCTTTGGTCTCAAAGCCGCAACGATCACGCCTGAAACCAAAGGCGACGTCGGATCGCCCAACGCGATTCTGCGGCGGGAGATCGACGGCAAAGTGATCGTGCGCACGGGACGCCGTTTGCCGGGAGTACGTCCGGTCGCGGGAATCCACGCGCCCATCTCGGTAGTTCGCATGGCCGTCGGCGATGCGTACGGCGCAAAAGAATGGCGTGAAGGCGAAGGCGGAAATGAAGTTGCGTACCGGACGGAAACTATCGAACGCAGCGTCTGCCGCGTCGTGGCTGAATACGCGTTTCAGCATGCCGAACGCATGAACGCGAAAGTCTTCGGCGGGCCGAAGTATACCGTCAGCCCGGTGTACGAAGGCATGCTCAAAGAAGAGATGGATGCTGCCGCCAAGCGGCACTCGGAAGTAACGTACGAACCGCAGCTCATCGACGCCACGTATGCGCTGCTGCTGAGCACCGACGGCGAACGCGCGATGGTCATTCCCTCGCTCAACCGCGACGGCGATTGCCTTTCGGATCTCGTCATGCAGCTCTTCGGTTCGATTGCGGGCGCCGAATCGGTGCTGCTGTCATTCGACGAGGAGCTGCGTCCGTCGGTCGTCATGGCCGAAGCTCCCCACGGCACAGCGCCGCGCCTGTACGGCAAGAACGTCGCAAACCCGATGGCGATGATTCTTGCGTCGGCCGCATTACTTTCGTATATGGAAGACAAACGCGCGCAAAACGCATCGCGCGCCATCTATGAGGCCACGCTTGAAGCGGTGCACGAAGGACTCGCGACGAGCGACCTGGGCGGACATGCATCGACGACGGACTTCACGGACGGCGTGATCGACCGCGTGAAGCGCAAACTGGACGTTTGGTCAACTCTCTAGGCAAGTAAACGCAAACTTTACGCTCCCAGTCTTGAAGTCCGATAGCGAAAGCAACCGGGCCATAGTACGCTAGGTACATAGATGGCCTGGCTCAATAACAAAAATCAATCTTCGCAAGCCGCCGCGCTGCCGGACCCCGGTAAGCACACTTTTGACGTGCCCGTCAAAATCTCGCTGCGCGGGTTGGCAGAGCCGGTCCAGGCAACGCTCCTGCATATCGCCCTGGCGGGTTGCCGTTTGCGCTCCTGGATGTTGATGGAGCGCGGAACGGCTCTTTCCTTTGACTGGCGGCTGAGCAGCGGAAAGAAACTCACGCTGAACGGCGTCGTCGCTGCACGCTACGCGCCACGCAACGGCGGCGTTGGTTTCGAATACGCCGTCGTCCTGGAACGCATCGACGGTGCGGACGCCGATGCGCTGGCGCGCGAAGCGGCGATGCTCGAACGCAAAACCGCTTCTGCGCGCAGCTACGACACCTCGCTCATCGATATCTCCCAATTTACGGGCTACCGCGTTCCGAACGATTTCGCGATCGGGTATCGGATCGACGATCCGCGCGTGACGAGCAAAATCGGACAAGCGTCGGACGTAACGGGTAACGCGCTGCGGTTACGCTGCTCCGAACAATTTCGCGTCGGCCAAATCCTTGCGCTGCAGTTTCGGTTGCCGGAGGGCGTTCTCGAAATTCACAAAGGGAAGGACGACGAACTCGTCGTCGGACCGCACGGATATCGGCGCGTTCCGCGCAAATATTTACGGCGTCCGTTTGAAGAGCTGCGATTGCGCGGACGCGTCGCCGCAACGGTGAAAGACTCGCAAGGGCGCAACGCTTACGAAGTCGAGCTGCTCGAAGTCAACGGACTTGCGCGAGAAGAGATCGCGCGGTACATCCACGCATCGCAATTAGCTCGCATCAAACGCTA
>CAZHGH010000068.1:0-11841 GCA_964531205.1 uncultured bacterium | reverse complement strand
GAGAAGAGATCGCGCGGTACATCCACGCATCGCAATTAGCTCGCATCAAACGCTAGCACGGCGCGGCAACATTTCCCGTCGGGACCGCTCGAAAATTTTCATCCAGAAAATTTTCTGCTTTGCCGCTTTCTCAAGAAAACAAAGTTTTGAAACAGCCCTCCATGGCTGGCTTTCGAAAGTCGGAAATCCCGCCGGAAAACGTTGCCGCGCCGGCATAGGTTTAAGCGGCAATTAGCGCGACGCCGAGTAGCGCGAGAACCACGCCCGCCTTCTGCACCGCCGCCAAACGTTCGCCCAGAACGATGCGCGCTAGGAACACTGTGCTGGCGGGATAGAGCGACGTCAGAACGGCCGCTACGGAGAGATAGCCCGCGTATGCGGCAAGCACGTACAGCACGTTCGCACTCATATCGATCGCACCGGCGAGCAAAATAATCCGAACGGTGGAACGCACCGGCACAAGCGTTTGCCGGCCCACAAACGCAACTACCATAAGAAAGATTGTCGACGCCGCACGAGCGCACAGGAGCGGATACAATCCGCCGCCCTTTCCCGCGAGCGCCAAGAACGTCAAAAATCCGCCCAGCGCTACGCCGGAAGCGATCGCCTCTTTCACGCCTACTGTCGAGAATTCCAAACGCCCGTCGGGTTCGTGCGACAACGAAATCAACACGACCGCGACCAGTGCAATGCCAACCCCAGCGGCTTGCCAGAGCAGCAGGTGCTCTCCGCGAGCGACGCCGACGCCTACGGGCAGCGCGGCCGCCAGTACAGCGGTAATGGGCGAGACGACGCCCATCTTGCCGATTGAAAGGGCGTGATACAGCAGTGCGATCCCAACGCCGCCGCAGAGTCCGGCCACCGCGCCGAACTCAACCACGGAGAGACTTAGCAGCGCTGGAAAAGCCGGCAGGACGATAACAAGCAGAAAAAGGCCCGCTGCCTGGGAGACGACCGTCACCGCGAGGGTGCTGCTCCGGCGAGTCGCGAGCCCACCGCAGAAATCGGCTGCCCCGTAAAATGTGGCAGCCAAGAGCCCTAAGAGGACAGCCACCCGGCCGGTCCTTTGTAAAGAAAAACGACTTTAGTCACTTTTGACCAAGGATTCATTAAAAGTTCATGAAAGTTGTCATGCGCTCGGCTTCTTAAGAGGCCGGGCGATTTGTTGCTTCACATTTTAAAGGAGCTTTCATGCCTCAAAAGCTGTTAAGGCAGCTGCTTGTGGTTGCGATGATGCTCTCGATGGTCCTCGGTCAGGAAACATGGGCACTGGCCGGAACCACGGGCACGCTGAGCGGCGTAGTGACGGATTCGGGATCGGGCACGCCGATTTCGGACGCACACGTCACCGTCATCAGCGTATCGCAAACCGCGACTGCCACCACGGATGGCTCGGGCCACTTCACCTTCGTCTCGCTAATTCCGGATACGTACACCGTGTCCGTTTTGAAAGAGGGGTACGACCCCGCTTCGATCGCGGGCGTCACGGTGTTTGCGGACCAAGCATTCTCCATCAGCGTCAGCACGCAAAAGACGCTGAAAACGATCGCGAAAGTCACTGCTAAATCGGCTAGCGACCTCGTGAAATCCGGTACTACTGCCGACATCTACTCGGTTTCCGCAGCGACGCAAAAAGCTGCGGTAACGCTGGGCGGCGGCGGTGGTCTGAACAACGCGTATTCGGCGGTCGCATCCGTTCCGGGCGTGTTCGTTCCGGCCGGACAAAAAGGCGAATATCAATCGATCTTTATTCGCGGCGGTAACTACACGCAAGTTGGATACGAATTCGACGGCGTGCCGATTCAGCGTGCGTTCGACCAATATCCGGGCGCTTCGCTTTCGAACCTCGGCCAGCAAGAGCTGCAAGTGTACACGGGCACCGCACCGGTGAACACCGACTCGACCGCACTTGCCGGTTTCGTAAACCAAGTCATCAAGACCGGAACGTATCCGGGCTTCGGAAGCTTGGGAGCGGGAATCTCGTCGCCGTACTTCTATCACCAATTCTCTGCTGAAACGGGCGGCGCGACTCCGAACCGTTTATTCTCGTATTACGCCGGCTTTAACGGTTACAACCAAACGTTCGTGTATGAGAACGGCAGCCAGTTCAGCTCGCTGTACGGCAGTCCGATCAACATGCTCGCGCAGAACTGTAGCACCGCGAATCCCACGGGCGGATGTTACTTGAACAGCGGCGGCCTTGCGCCGAACGGTTACGAACACGGACCGATCTTCTTCGGAGCAGGCACCGACGTTGCGTCGCGTGATGCCGTGGTGAATTTCCACTTCGGTATTCCGCACAAGAAAGACGGCGGCCGCGACGACATTCAGCTGCTGTACACCGCGGATTACGTGCGCACGGGATTTGCCGACAACATCAACGCCATGGGCGGTGACTTGTACGACTTCTTGCACGGCACGATTACCACCGCAAACGGAATCATTCCGGACTGCGGTTCCGCGGCGATTAGCTGGAAGTACGCAGGACCGGCATGCGCGGTGTTCCAGGGTATCGGAACCGGCGCGGTCGATCGTTTCTACGACAAGATCGCGTATACGGGCCAACTCGGCACGGCGCTGACGACGGCGAATCTCGGAAGCACGCAGTACGCGCTCTTCCCGAACTCGCCCACGAATCGCCCGTACAGCACGGCGACCAGCCCCGTTTTGATTAATCCGAACGAGCGCGACTCGTACCAGCAGAACGGCGCAATCTTCAAGGCGCAGTATCAACACAACATGGGCAGCAACGCCTTCCTCCGGTTATACGGATACACCACGTATTCGGACTGGCTGCAGTACGGCGTGAATACTCAAGGGTTGGCCGGTACGTACTTCGGTGCGATCTCGCAAGACTACAAACTCGGCTCGCACACGACCGGTGCCGCTTTAAACTTCACCGATCAAATCTCGCCGCAGCACTTGCTGAACTTCGATCTGTCGTATACGACCGCGAACACGTTCCGGTTTAACAACGCTGCTATCTCGACGTCGACTTCGACGCTGAGCGCTGCGTCGAACACCGTCGCGTTCTTGGTCGATTCGACGAACCCCACGGCCGGCGTCTGCTATCAGATCAACGGTGCGGCTACGGTTGCCGTTGACTGCGGCAGTTCGGCTGCAGCGCGGTACATCAACCCGCAAACGACGTCTCAACTCACGGGCGGATGCGCAGGCGGCAGCCTGGGCACACTTTGCCCATCGCACGCCACGGATCCGACCGTCGCAAACGCTGCAAACTTCAGCTGCAACGGGCATCCTTGCGAATACTTCACGGTAGCGAACCAGTACAACGCATCGTATAACACGGTCGTTCCGAAGTTCGCGTCCGTGTCGTTCCAAGACTCGTTCCGTCCCAACGACAGGCTGCTCTTCACGCTCGGCCTGCGTTACGACGACTTCAAGTACGTGCTTCCCAGCACGACGGGCGGCGCCGCTCGCGCGTTCTGGACGAACTACTACAACTCGTTCTGGTGCTACAACGGCGTTCTGCAGCAAACGCAGGAACTGCCGTCGGGTTCTGCGGCGAACTCATGCGCCGCGAAACTCGGCACTGGATGGACGCAAGTCGCCACGACTTCGACGACCGCGAACGTCAACGACTATCCGGAGTTGCAACCGCGCTTCGGCTTGACGTACACGATCAACGCGAACAACGTTCTGCGCTTCTCCGCGGGTAAGACGGCGCAGCCGGCAAGTTCGGCATTCCAGCAATACGACTACACCTCGCCGAACTATTTCTATCCGGGCTCCACGAACCAATTGTTCTACGCGCTCGGCTACACGACGCCGCGGCACGTCGTCTACCCGGAAGAGTCGTTCAACTACGACGCTTCGTGGGAGCACGCGTTCACCGGCACGGACATGTCGTTCAAACTGACGCCGTACATTCGTACGACGAAGAACGAGCTGTCGACCGTGCTGCTCGATCCGCGCACGTCCTTCGTTTCGTCGGTTAACGTCGGACAGAAGAACGTCAAAGGCGTCGAGTTCGCGTTCAAGAAGGGCGACTTCAATAAGAACGGCTGGGCGGGACAGCTTAGCTACACGTACACATATGCTCGCGAGAAGTTCACGAAACTTCCGAACGGCCTCTCGGTGGTCGACGGCTTGAATCTTGCGATTCAGCAATACAACCGCCAGACGAGTTTCTGCGCGAGCAATTCGAGCGATCCGCGTTGTAACACGCCGGGTGCCGCAGCTGTCGCAGCGGGCGCGCCGTGCTACACGACGGCGGGCGCTGCCGCACCGACGTGTCCGGCGGGATCTGTCGCGAATCCGTACTGGAACGCACCGGTTCAAAGCCTGTTCGATCCGAACGGACAATATGCGGTGTACAACACGCTCTCGGGTAGCCGCTTCGTAACCGGCTCCAATCAGAGCTACGTTGTGCCGCACGTTGCAGCGCTCATCCTGAACTACAGACACGACCGCTTCAGCATCACGCCGACCTTCCAGCTTCTGGCAGGCGGCGAGTACGGACGCCCAACGCAAGTCGTGGGCGTGAATCCGGCAACGTGCGCAAACGTTCTCGCGGGTTCGACGACAGGCGATCCGCGTTACCCCAACGGCGCAGCCGGTGGTTCGCCGTTCAACGCTGCATCGTGCACGGGCACGATGTTGACTCCGGATCCATTCACCGGCCGCTTCGACAACTACGCTCAATTCAAAGAGCCGAGCGTTTTCTACGGAAACGTCTCGCTCTCGTATGACGTATCGCCGAAGGTCACCGCGCGTTTGGATCTCGTCAACGTCGTAACGTCATGCTTCGGCGGCAGCAACGTTCCGTGGAAAGTTTCGGGACGTGACGGCTGCAACTACGGACCGGGCGGCGTGTACGTAAACAACTTCTACAATCCGGGCGATGTGATCGACCAGTATGTGAAGTACCCGTACAACCCGAACTTCGGAAGCGTCTTCCAGTCCACCAGCGGCGGACAGGCGAATCCGTTGCAAGTCTACTTCTCGGTAAACGTGAAGCTGTAGTCTTCGCGCGAGAAGCGTGAAAGAGGCCCGGCGATGCCGGGCCTCTTTTTACAGGCGCTCCGTGCCGTTCACGCCTTTTTATGCAAAGCGTTTAGCTGAGCGAGCCTTCGCGCGCGCGGCGACCTCTTCTCTATCGCGAGGCGTTACAGTGGTTTTGAGCGACGCCATTAAGTGATGCGCTGCATGCGCAATCTCGTCGACCGCACGATCGAATGCTTCTTGGTTTGCGTGCGAGGGTTTGCTGAAACCGGAAATCTTGCGGACGAATTGCAGCGACGCGTTGCGAATCTCATCGTCCGTTGCGGGCGGCTCGAAATTGAAGAGCGGGCGTATATTGCGGCACATGGTTACCCCGTTACCAGTTTAGGATGCTCCAGATGGAACTGTGTGCGTACCTGAAACGCTTTTGCAATCTGCGTGAGTTGCATCTCACCCCAAGCGCGGCCCATTATTGCGAGGCCCGTCGGCAACTGATTCTCGCCAAAGCCGTTCGGGACGCTCATGGCGGGCAGACCGGCGAGGTTCCCGGGACTTCCAAGTCCGGTCGCACCGGGATACTTTGGATACGCTTTATCAAACGGCAGTCCAACCGGGTACGCAACCGTCGGCAGCGTCGGATGCACGATCGCGTCGTATCCTTCGAATGCGCGCACGAGCGCTTTGTTCAGCAGCGCGCGCCTGCGCATGCCGTCGACATAATCGACCGCAAGCGATCCGTACACTTGATAGCCGCCGATACGATCGTCGACGGATTGCAATTCGCGGGAACGGCCGCTCTCTATAAAATCCCGAAATGCGGACGCACATTCGCCATTGAAAATGGCGCCGAAGACCGCACCGTACGGACCCTTAGGCAACGCAACATCCGTCACGACGTCGCAAAACTCGCGCAACACGCTCAGCGAGGCTTTGAAGTTCCGTACGACTTCGGGCTGCGATTTTTCGGTTGAGTGTTTGAGTACGCCGATGCGGGGACGCCGGCCGCGCACGCTCGGAAACGGCTTGTCCAGCGACGTCTTGTCGTTTTGATCGAACCCGGCGATTGAGCGCAGCACAAGTTCGGTGTCGCGCGCGGAGCGGCACATCGGTCCGAGTTTATCCGACGTCCACATCAGCGCCATCGCCCCGTGACGGCTGACGCGCCCGTACGTCGGACGCAATCCCGATACGCCGCAAAACGCCGACGGCACCGTTATCGAACCGTTCGTCTCGGAGCCGATCGCAAAACCGACTAATCCCGCCGCGACAGCCGCACCCGGACCGCTCGAAGATCCGCCGCTCCAAAATTTGCGATTCCACGGCGTGCGCCCGGGACCGGTAAAGGACGCATCGGCATCGTTGTAACCGAAACCGCCTGCAAGTTCGACCATCGCGAGTTTGGCGCATAGCACCGCCCCTGCGGCGTTCAATTTTTTGATAACTGTCGCGTCAAAGTCGAACACTCGATCGCGATACGGAGCGGCGCCCCATGTTGTCGGCGCACCGATCGCCGCCAATAGATCTTTCGCGCCGTAAGGGACGCCGTGAAGCGGGCCGCGGACGCGGCCGGCGGCGATCTCTTTATCCGCTGCACGAGCTTCGCGCAACGCGCGCTCGTGCATGATCGTAACGACCGCTCCATAAGCGCGGCCGTATTTTTCAAGGCGGGAGAGATAGAGCTTCGTGAGGTCGACGGATGAGATTTTTCGTTTTGCGATGAGTTGTCCGAGCGTAGTCGCATCGGAGAAAGCTAATTGCTCATCGTTCATGCGCCGGCCTTAAAGACGAAATCCGGTTCGTTCCAATTCTTGAGTGCACGCCCCTTCGGATTGACACGTTCGCCGATCTTGAAGTTATCCTCGATGCCCGCGGCGATGTCGTCGCGCTGCTTCTCCGTTAAATTCGGATCGAAGCTGCGCATGCGTTCGGCAAACATGCGCGATAACTCCGACGGTTTGGGTGACGGCTTTGGTGATGGAGCGGTGGACGGAGCCGTGGATGGCGCCGGCGTTGCTGCGAGCAGCGCACTCGATGCGGCTGCAGTCAGAAATCCCTTACGGGTGCTCATTTATACCTCCATGACAACGGGCACGATAACGGGGCGGCGTTTATAACGCTCGTGAATCGCTTTGGCCAGGCCGCTGCGAATATGTTCCTTTACGGTATTCGTATCTTTGATGGCCTCGACCGGCACTTCTTCGATGAGCGTAACGAGCTTCGCGCGCAGCTCGTCCATGACTCCGTCGGAGTCCGGCACGTAAAAGACTCCGCGAGAGATTAAATCCGGCCCCGCAATCACGCGCGCTTCTTCGCTGTCGATCGTGACGACAACCATCATAAAGCCGTCGGCGGCGAGCAAACGCCGATCGCGCAGCACCGCTTCACCGACGTCGCCGACGCTCGAGCCGTCCACAAGCACGTGGCCGCCGTACGTCTTGCCGATTTTATCGCCGTAGTCGTGCGTGAACTCGAGCACGTCGCCGTTCTCGACCGTGAAGACGTTCTGCGGATCGACGCCCGTACGCGCCGCAAGTTTTCCATGCTGTACGAGCATACGATACTCACCGTGCACCGGAACGAAGAATTCCGGCCGCACCAGATTGAGCATGAGCAATAGCTCTTCTTGCGAGGCATGTCCTGAAACGTGCGAGCGTCCGTCGGTCCCGTGAATGACGGTCGCGCCGAGACGGTACAGGTTGTTAATCGTCTTGTACACGCCTTTTTCGTTTCCGGGAATCGGCGTAGCACTAATCACCACGGTATCACCGGGAACGATCTTAAATTTTGCGTGATCGCGCACCGACATGCGTGTGAGCGCGCTCATCGGCTCGCCTTGTGAGCCCGTCGTCATGACGACAACCTTTTCGGGCGGATAGTCGTCGACTTCTTCGATGCGTATCGTGCGCTCCGCAGGAACCTTCAAGTAACCGAGTTCCTTCGAAAAGTGCACGACGTTGAGCAGCGAGCGGCCCAGAAACGCAATTTTGCGATCGAATGAAATTGCGTGGTCGATCACTTGTTGAATGCGCGGAACGTTCGATGCGAACGAGGCGACGATGATGCGGCCCTTCGCGTGCGTGAAGATGTTGGTGAACGCTTCGCCAACGATTCGTTCGGAAAGCGTGTGGCCCGGGCGTTCCGCGTTCGTGCTGTCCGAGAGCATGCAGAGAACGCCCGCATCGCCGATCTTCGCAATCGCGGCAAAATCCGCGGGTTTGCCGTCAATCGGTGTCTGATCGAATTTAAAGTCGCCGGTGTGAAAAATCGTGCCGACGGGCGTACGGATCGCGAGAGAACACGCGCCCGCGACGGAGTGATTGATATGCACGAACTCCGCTTCGATGTCGCCGTAGCGGACGCGATCGCCCGGCTGAACCGTTACGAATTCCGCTTCGCTCATCATCTTGTGGTCGCGCGATTTCGCTTTGATCAGTGCGTTCGTGAGCGGCGTTCCAACAACCGGAACGTTGAACTCGCGCAAAAGATACGGAATGCCGCCGATGTGATCTTCGTGTCCGTGCGTTACCAGAATCGCGCGGAACTTCTCGCGCCGCTCGCGGATGTACGTGAAATCGTTGATGACGATATCCACCCCGTACATCTCTTCATCGGGAAACATCAGGCCGCAGTCGACCGCGACCATGTCGTTCTGCGTTTCGATCAGCGTCATATTGCGTCCGATCTCGCCGCAGCCGCCAAGCGGAATTATTCGAACGTACGGTTCGTTTGGAGGGGCCGGAACAATTAACGGACTAGCGCTGAGCATATTGGCACAGGGTCATTCGGGAGTGAACGAAGGGCATGTCTCTCCGTTACCCCGCTGCGGCGGCGCTGACCTTGGCCACCCTCCTGAGCGCGCGCAGCGTTGCCGCCAAGGCGCCCGCCTCCGCGGCGGATCCCTACCTCCAACCGCACCTGACGGCGCGTGCATTATATTCGCAGCGTGCGCTCAAACGGGCTCGGACAATCCTCCAGCTCAAGTTCTTGGAGCTGCGCGAACAGCGCCTGGAATGCCTTCGCAAAGCACTGGAACGAGGTATTCCGACAGATCGGCTGCTAAAAACGTGGTTCTCACCAATTCCTAAGCAAGCAAACTGCGACTTTTTGTAACCTAGGCGGGTAGAAGGGCGCATAGCCCACCGCACAAACACAAGGACATCGTAGTGAGAAATCGCGTTTTGCCCACCGCCATCGTTGCATTGGTGGGCGCAATTGTCGGTTCGTTCGTGATGATGCTCTATGCGAGCACCCATTTTGCGAACGTTGCCGGCCCGAACAATACCCCTCCGGCTGTTAGCGCGGCGCCTCTGACCGGCGGCGGGGGCGATCAGGACCGGATCGTCAGTGCGGTCAAACGTGCGAAGCCGTCCGTGGTCGCGATCAGCGTCGTCATCAACGGCAAGCAGTACATCCCGGTCGATCCGTTCCTGCAGCAGTTCTTCGGTCAGCAAGGACCGAGCATCGTCCAGCCGTTTAGAGGCAGAGCCTCAGGCTCCGGCTTCGTTTACGACGACAAGGGCGATATCGTAACGAACGCCCACGTGGTACGTCCGGGAATCCCGAACGCGCAGGTAAGCAACATCACCGTGCTCTTCCCGAACGGTACGAAGAAATCGGCAAGGTTGCTCGCGGCAAACATCGGCGCCGACCTTGCGGTAATCCGCATCGATCCGAGCGGCGTTCCGCCGCCGTTGACGCTGGCTGACTCTGATAAAGCGCAGCAGGGTCAATGGGCCATTGCGATCGGCGAGCCGTACGAGCTTCAGCAAAGCGTGTCCGTCGGCGTTGTATCGGCGTTCAACCGGACCGAGCCGATTCAAACCGAGACCGGACAAACGCTCACGTTCAAAGGGCTTATGCAAACCTCGGCACCGATCAACCCTGGAAACTCAGGCGGTCCGCTCGTCGACTGGAACGGCGACGTCATCGGCGTGAATCAGTCGACGCTTCGCGGAGGTGCCGAAGGCATCGGCTTCGCGATTCCGTCGAACACAGTTCGCAAGGTCGTCGACCAGATGATTGCTCACCCCGGTATCACCACTCCGGCGGAGCAGGCATTCCTGGGTGTTTTGCTCGGACAGGTCACGCAAGGCTTCCGAAATCAGGCGAATTATCACGGCCAAGGCGGCGTAGCAATCTATCAGGTCGTGAGCGGTACACCGGCGGACCAGGCAGGTCTGAATCCCGGAGATGTCATCCTGCAGATGAACGGCAAGTCGTACAGCGATCCGAAGGCGTTGCAAAACGCGCTTGGCAAGATGCATGCCGGCGATAAGGTGACGTTGGAAGTCTGGTCTCAGAGCAGTGGCACGCGCAGACTCGTGCAGATTACGCTCGGTGCACGGCCGGCCGGCTCCGGCTATCAGCCGCCTGACCAGCAGAATCCGGATCAGCAAAGTCCGGACCAGCAAAACCCGGACCAGCAGAATCCGTAACAATTGCAAGCAAAACAAAAGCCGCGGTCGTGCGATCGCGGCTTTTGTTTGCACCAAACAACCGGTGGAATAAGCGCCTTTGTGCTCAACTTTCAGACGTCAAATAATTTGCTTCAATAAATTGAAGTACTTGATTACGTTTGGAGCGCGAAGGAATACGCGTTAACTTCAGACGTTCAATAAGGACTGCTCGTTCCACAAACCCCAAACGTATAACGGCCCGACAGTAATCTAAATCCTTGGGGCGCCCAGCAATGAACTTCGCAATGAGCAAATCGTGAGGTTCTAAACACCAACCTCTTACTTTTGCACCGCGAAACGTCGTGGTCGTTACGGGCAGGAGCCGATCCTTCCATCCGGTCGGAAGTTTAGCAGTCGTTTCATCTACTCCGTCCACATAAAACCCGTGCGTCGCATGGAATTGGGACAGCTCTCCAATAACGTTGAGACGCTCGGACTTTTCCGGCGCTTGAATGGGGTAGAGGTCGCACTCCGCAGACCGCGTCACTATTTCGTCGTCAACGAACGGATGGGAGCCCAAGATCGCCTGCGAACCTATGACGCAGAATTCCGTTTCCTCGCAGATCTCTGCCGACGCGCGCAAAGCATGCTCAAGTTCCGCTATCTTCATTTTCGGCCGGCCTCGAAAATGAGTTTCCTTTCAGTGTCATCGAGCACGCCAGCGAAGGGGGACGAGGAGCGAAGGCGCATCCCTTCTTCGTCAATCCGAACGAGCGCGTGAAGAATTGCGACTTTGTCACCGCTGTCGATCAACCGCGCCCACTGCTCTAGCACTTCCATTGGACCGTTTCGTTCGACCCATCGCCGGATGTTGTCGCGAGCAATATCCAACACATGCGGATCATGGAGCAACTTTTCCGCAATCATTCCGTGCGCCGCGAGATTTCTAAGGTGAATTCGGTCTTGCTGCGTTATTGGCACTTTTTGACGATGACGAGCTTGTTTAGCGGCATTTTTGCACTTTTCACTGCAGTAGACCGGGACAATGCCGACTCGGCGCCCCTTCTCCAACTTTCGGTGGGCAATGACCTTGCCGCATTTTTGGCAATGTGGTCGCCGTTCGGGGGTTTCCATGCGGTCATTATAGCACAAAAATAACCCGGTTACTCAAAGGGCCTAATGCTCGTAATTTATAGCACATCCGCGCTTTATATAACCGGGTTACTCAACACTGCTTGAGTCACGTTTCAGACGGCCTTCAGGTAGCAAGCAAGCATCAGATTCTTCGAAGAGGGCACGCCGCAGCACGCTGGCCCGAACCCGTACGGGGGCCTTAGGACGGCAGACTTCGCTGCCATTTCATAGCATAAGCGGTCCAAAAGCAGGGTTGTCCTGCATCCATCGGCCTATGCTTTGTGTCTTAATAAGCGGAACAAGAGCGGGCCGATGGCGTACTATAATCGGCACGTAACTATCCTTG
>CAZHGH010000067.1:4563-16651 GCA_964531205.1 uncultured bacterium | reverse complement strand
CAACGGCTACGTGCTGAAGACTACGAACGGTTGCCTTTAGTCATCGCTTCTTGACCCGCCGTCGCGGATGGGCTCACGATGACAGAGCGACTGCAGGCTGCGACTGGGCGGGCACAATGATGCCCGTAAGCTGCAGCGGATCGTAAGCGCCGACCTCGACCGGTTCGAACGCTTCGCCGTCGCGCCGCGATGCACGCAGCGCTTCGATTGCCTCAGGCAATGCAAACTGTTCGCCGACGAATCCGGAAACGAAACGCCCACCGCGAATTTCGCCGCGGGCTTCCATGCGGCGCAACGCGAGCAAAATCTCGCGCCATGCCGGGGCTAAGCTTTCGCGTGCAACGACGTCGCGGAAGACGACACCCCAGCGCTCCAGCAATCGCCGCGCGAACTTCTCGACGTCGATCTTTTCGGTCGCAGAGGCCAGCAGCGTCCAACGTCCGCTCGAGGAGCGCGGGCGCGCGCGCAAGCCTTTTTCGCCAAGCCGGCGTTTTGCATCGATGAGCGAACGCAATGCGTCAAACCCGTCCGCTGTCACGAGTCCCGCGGCGACAAGTTGCCACAGCGCTTCCTCGACCTCTGCCGGTAAGCGTTTCGTGCCGCGCACGATGTCGCTGAAGAACGGTGCGCCGCGGCGCTCGATCTCCGCAAGAACTTCGCGCGCCGCGTGCGAGAGGCCGGTAGTGCCTATCGAATTGCGAACGATTAGTTCGTCGGCGTCTTCGCGCGTGAAGAGGGATATCGGTGCAAGTTTCGTCGGACGAATCCGGCGCGTCCCTTCCGCGTCATCTTCGGAAAGCGCGGGATGCGGTGAGAGCCGCCCCCACATCACTTCGCCGGAGTAGCAGAGTTGATCGAGATATTCGCGCTTGTAACCCACAACGCGCAGCGGTAATATCTGCGCTTCCCAGGCGGCCGCAGGAATCTCGTAGCCTTCGAGTTGACGGATGACTTGCAACGTTCCATCTATTCCGTGCAGACGCGATGCCGGGGCGACGTGCTGCCAGCGATGCAAGAAGCGTAAATACTGCGCCGCGGTAACCGGCTCGATTTCGCGCCGCAGCTGGCCAATCGTGCGGCGATGAATGCGCGCAAGCACGCGCCGGTTGCAAAATTCCTCAGTATCGCCGGCGCGGAATTTGCCACGCAGCACTTGGCCTTCGGTTTCAAGCCGCAGAAGGGCTTCATCGATGACGGAGGCCTCAATAGCGAAACGCTCCGCCATTTCAGCGATCGTCATGGGACCGCTCGACTCCAGCCAACCGCGCAAAATCTCCGCGAACGCGTCCTCGCGCCGCTCGGGAAGTTGCGCCTGCGCAATGGCATCGATCTGCGGGTCGATACTCGCGTCCGGATACGCAATGCGAGCGAGTTCCAGTCGCTCGGCGCTGGTCCAGAACGTCGCGCCGTTCGCAGTCAATCGCGTGGCGCGGTTTTGCGCAACGAGTTCGTCGAAGAGTTCGTCCCAATCGCGAACCGGCGGAAGGACAACGAGCGTCATCAGCGCGTCGTGCAATTCATCGGCATCGCGCACCACCGGCCACGACTCCTCGGCAACTTCCGCGATGACCGCAGCGTCGAGGATTCCCGCACCGTCCAAATCGTCGCGAATCGTGCGCCGCATCTGCACGGCACGCGCGCGGCGTTCTTCGAGCGGTGCGTCGTCCAGATACGCGTACGGATTTGCATTGAGAATTTCGTGACAGAACGGCGAGGGCTCCGGCGTGTCGACGGCAACCGTTCGAATTGAGCCGGCTTCGACCGCGTGAAGAATCTCAATTAATCCGTCGAGATCCATCGCCTCGTGCAAGCAGTTGCCAATCGTCTCGCGGACGAGCACGTGATCCGGTATGCGAATTGGACCGGTCAGGTTCTCCGCGCATGCAGCTTGATCGGGAAACACCGACGCGAGCAGATCGTCCGCACGCATGCGCATTAACTGCGGCGGTGTTTTACGTCCGCCACGCATGCGCAGAATCGCAAGCGCCCGCGTCGCGTTCCAGCGCCAACGCGCGCCGAACATTGGAGCGGCAAGCAACGCCTGTGTCAACACGTACTCAACGCTGGCCGTCTTGACGTATTCGAAGACAATTTCCAGAGGAAACGCGTGCTGATCCGTGAGCGAGAGAACGATGCCGTTGTCGGTCGCGGCCGCTTGCAGTTCGAGATTGAACGACCGGCAGAAGCGCTTGCGCAACGCTAAGCCCCACGCACGGTTAATCCGCGCGCCGAACGGCGTATGCAGAATAAGTTGCATGCCGCCGCCTTCATCGAAGAAGCGTTCCGCGACGATCGTGCGATCCGTGGGCACGACGCCCAACACTTTCTTCCCCGCGCGCACGTACGCAACGGCTTGTTCCGCACCCGCGGTATCGAGCGCGCACTCGTTCATGAGCCACTGCACGGCAGTTGCATCGTCGCGTTCATCGATCGCGGCGCGCAGCGCAGCTACTTCGTGCGACAGTTCGATCGTGCGGCCCGGCCCTTCGCCGTTCCAGAACGGCACTGTGGGAGCGGCGCCGTGTGCGTCTTCCACGCGCACGGTACCGGGCTCCACGCGGCGAATCCGCCACGAATTCGTTCCTAGTAAGAAGACGTCGCCTGCCAAACTCTCGACGGCGAAGTCTTCGTCGAGCGTTCCGACGATATGGCCTTCGGGTTCCGCGACGACGTTGTAGTTTGCGGTTTCGGGAATGGCGCCGCCGGAGGTGATTGCGGCGAGGCGAGCGCCCCGGCGCGCGCGAACGCGCCCGTTCACGCGATCGTAATGCAGAAACGCTCCGCTGCGCCCGCGAGATCCGGCGATGCCGTCGGAGAGCATTGCCAAGACGTCATCAAAATCTTTCCGCTCCAAATTGCGGTACGGATACGCTCTGCGGATAAGGTCGTACAGCGTTCCGACGCTCCATTCGTCCGCAGCGGTTGCGGCGACGATTTGCTGCGCGAGAATGTCGAGCGGCGCACTCGGAATCTTTAGCGCGTCCATGGCGCCGGTGCGAATGGAACGCACGAGCGCCGCGCATTCGATCAGTTCGTCGCGGGTTGTTGCAAAAAGCCGCCCTTGCGGTTTGGCACCAACCCAGTGTCCGGAGCGGCCGATGCGCTGCAGTGCAACTGCAATCGATCGCGGCGAACCCAGCTGCACGACGAGATCGATCGAGCCGATGTCGATACCGAGTTCCAGGGATGCAGTCGCGACGACCGCTTTGAGCTCGCCATGTTTCAACCGGTGTTCGGCTTCGAAGCGTTTATCGCGCGAGAGGCTGCCGTGGTGCGGCATGACGACGCCTTCGCCTAAGCGCTCCGTCAGTGCAAAAGTTACGCGCTCGCTCATGCGCCGCGTTCCGACGAATACGAGCGTCGTGCGATGCATGCGAATTAACTCGGCGACGCGATCGTAGATCTCGCCCCACATCTCGTTGCTCGCCACCGGCCCGAGTTCGTCGCGCGGCACCTCGATTGCGATCTCCATTTCGCGGCGGCTTCCTACATCGACGATCTGCGCCGTCGGACTCAAGAATTGTGCGACGTCCTCGAGCGGACGAATCGTTGCGGAAAGCCCGATGCGCTGCGGCGTGCGTCCGCTCTGCTCTCGAACGAGTGCATCGAGACGCGCGAGCGTGAGCGCGAGATGCGATCCGCGTTTGTCGCTCGCCATCGCGTGAATCTCGTCGACGATCACGGTCGAAACGTTGCGAAACAACGCGCGCGATTTTTCCGCGGTAAGTAAAATGAACAGCGATTCCGGCGTCGTTACAAGTACGTGCGGCGGCGTGCGAAGCATCCGTTGCCGCTCGGCGGTTGTGGTATCGCCCGTACGTACTGCACTGCGAATCGGGCTCAGCGGTTCACCGCGACGTTCCGCAAGCGCCAGAATCTCGCCAAGGGGAATCTCCAAATTCTTGCGGACGTCGTTCGTAAGCGCTTTTAGCGGCGAAACGTAGACGACGAGCGTTTCGTCGGGCAGTGCTTCAGAGCTAGCGCGCCGCACGAGCTCGTCCAGGCAGAGCGAAAATGCCGCCAGCGTCTTACCGGAGCCGGTAGGCGCTGAAATCAGGACGTCGTGGCCGGCGCGAATCAGCGGCCAGCCCTGGATCTGCGGTTCGGTCGGCGTCCAGCCGCGGGCGGTAAACCACTGCCGGACCAGTGGGTGAAAATCGTCGAGCACGGTCTTCCTATTCAACAACGAGGCGCGGTTAACGTTTGCGCGGCCGGCTTAAAGCGCCGGCGAATCGAAGGCAGGCTGCCCCTCGTGAACGTAGCGTCCCAGGTTGGGCGCATGCGGATGCCGGTAGTACTTTAAAAGAAGCAGCAAGAGCAGGATGCTCGCGAACAGTGCGAATGCGGTGACATAAACCATCGTCCAACGGATACCGTGCAGCGTGTCGGCGTGCTGCGCAAGCGGTCCGCTAATGAATCCCAGCGTCAGCCGCACGACTTCGATCGCGGCAATCGCGCGCGCGACCAAATCTTTCGGCATGCTCAGACCCACCATAAACAACCCGGGCGTGATCGACGCGCTTGCGCCGTAGCCGATGAGGACGATAGAAGCCAACTGTAGCGCCGGCGACGGCTTTTCGAGTTGCGCCAAAAACAGCCCGCTGCCGCAGCAGATCGCGAACAATCCGAGTAAGGGAATCAGCGGCATCCACTTCGTGCGCAGCGCGAGTGAGAAGATCACTCCGACGAGTACCGTCATTGCGAAAAGCGGCCACATCATCGACGCGATCTGGAATGGTTGCAGGTGCAAGACTGTGCGCGTCAGGATGTTGACGACTTGCGTATCCGCGATATAAATCGCATTGCCGGCACCCGCGGCGATGAAGCCGATCACGGCGAAAGAGACGAGGATCTGCTTCACCGGAAGCAGCGCGTTTTGCATGAAATATTCGCCGGCGATCAGCACCACAAAGCCGGCGACGCCGGCGACGAACGGCACCAGGGCGGGAAGATACGTCCATTCATGCGTGCCGATGTTGCTGATCCCGGCAAAGACGCAGGCCATCGAAAAAGCGCCCACGCCGAGCGCGTACCAATCGACGGGCGCATCTTTTTGCGGCGGCTCTTTCGATCCGATCGTGAGCAACGCCAGCATCCATGCAAGCGAAAGTGCGAGCGCCTCTCCCCAAAACAGCGGGCGCCACAAACCCGCTGCTGCAAGCGGTGCGCACACGATTGGGGCAAGCGTTGCTGCTCCGAAGAGACACGGCACCATCAATGCTGCACTCGGCGCGAAGTACTTCTCGTCGAAGTTCATGAACAGCGGCGGTAAGGCGACCATCAAAAACATGCCGCCGAGAAGACCGGCAAGCACGTTTAATACGGCGAGTTCCACGTTCGAGTTGGCAAACGAAATGAGTAACGCGACCACCACGTCGGCGGCAAGCAAGAAGAAAAATACCGGACGCAGGTTGAAACGCCGGATCAGCGAGGTCCCCGCGAGGATGCCGAAGACGAATGCGGCTTCACTTAACAGCGGATATTGCAGCACAGTGCGCGCACTCACGTGCAGATCGCGAGCGATCGCGTTATCGAGTGAGGCGTATGCGGCGGTATTGATCAGCTGCGGAAAGAGGGTGAGGATGACCAGTCCGACGTTTGGCGCGTAGACACCGTTGAACGGAACTTTCACGCGCCCGTTCTACCCAGGCGCCCTTAATTCCGAAGCGGCGTGCCGTGCTCGAGCATATACTCCATGCGAGCGCGCGTTCGCTCATCAAAGACGAGCGTTTGGAAGTATTGCGTTTCCAAATCAAGCAGCTCGTCATGCGTCACAATTCGCGCGGGTCCCGGACCTCCGGTCATCACGCGAGCGACCGCGCGAGCGATCTCCGCGTCGTATGCCGTGGCGGTTCCACTTTTTACAGCCATCTCAATTGCTTGATTTAACGCATCGTACGCGGCGTCGCCAAGAACGCGAATATCGCGGCGGTGCGCCGGTGCTTCGTAGTTCTCGGAAAGTTCCAGGACGTGTGTTTTTGCATCGTCAATCAAGCGCGAAAGATCCGTGCTTACGCGATCGTGCGGCTTGAGAAACTGCAAAGATCTCGCCTCCTCCGCATTGTTGGAGCGGCGGATGAAGACGATCGTTTGAAAGGCTTCGCGTAAGCCGGCAGCTTCGTTTCCGCTGCCCGCTGCATCGATGCAGCGAATATAGAGTTCGCTGGTTCCTCCGAGATCGGGAAGAATTCCCACGGCCGCTTCCGGCAAACTCGCTCGCATCTCCGCGTGTGCGTGCACCCGGTCCGCGTACATGCTCAGTTCCACTGCACCGCCAATCGTAAGCGCAAATGGCGCGGAAACTGTTGGAAATGGTACGGTACGCATCCCGGTTGTTATGCGCTGAAAACGTTTCGCGATCCGGCGAAACTTTTCGCGATCGGTGCCGATTTCATCGAGTACGCTCAACAGCCACCGCAGATTCGCGCCGAATGAAAAGTTCGCGCCTTGATTCCCGACAACCAAACCCTTGTACCGGCCCGGGATGATTTCAAAAGCGCGCTCCGCGATTTCAATCGTACCGCCGTCAAGCGTGTTGCCTTTCGAATGAAATTCGAGGCAGAGCACGCCGTCGTCGAGATCTAAGAGCGACGCGCTCCCGTTCTGTGCCATGACGCGCGCCGGATCTTTGCGGATGTTATCGAGGACGATAGGCGTTTGGATCATTTGTGCTCCCGAAAGCGTGCGGGCGTTCGGACGCCGACACAGGGTCCTAACCGGGTAATAAGGGCACGTCAGGCATTGCTCTTCGGAGGAGAACGTACCTATGAAACTAGTCATCGGCACAGGTGCCGCCGGCGTCCTTTTGGCGGCTAGCCTTGCCGTGATGCCGGCCGCGGCCCTTGCCCAAGCCAGCCCGGCAGCGAGCCCGTCCGCTGCATCAACTTCCGCTTCCAGCTCTACGACGACTACAACGACCACGGCGACGAGTTCGCCCGCCGCGGGCACCACTACGACCGGCGCGACGACGACCACGACTTCAGGCGGTTCATCAGGCTGGTGGGGCCTCATCGGTTTAGTCGGTTTGTTGGGGTTGTTCGGTATGGGCGGCCGCCGTCAAACGAACGTCGAGACCTACGACACCACGACAAGACGCCCGTAAACCACTCCGGATGCAACGGCGTAGCCGCGCAAATAAGGGCCATTTGCCCCACCATCGCTGCGCCGTTGTGCCTGGAATGCTGCGGTAGCCTTCGGTAAGATTTGAATGCACATGTTGCCTCGACGCATCGGACGGCGCCGCATCAACGAAGCGCTTGCCGTCGTCAGCCCGCTGGGTTTCGCGGATGCCGTAGAATCGTACGTTACAGGTCTTCCGATTGACGACGTGCGTACGTTAGTGCAACGCAGCATCAAGCGCATGGACTCGTCCGAGCGCATGCAGTTCGCGTTTTTCCTCGGACACGACGTCGCATCCGGAAGGGCAGACGATGTCTTTTCCAATCCGACGATGCGTGCGGAAGAAGTGCAGCGCCTCGTCGACTCGTGCGACGATTTTCTGCCGAACCGTTTCGCGGCGTTCTTGCGCGAAAACCCGCGCGCGCTGCCGGCGCTTCCGGATGACGCGCTAACGGGCATCCTCGCAACGCTGCCTGTGACGCAAAGCGATCCGCAAGCGCTTCCGCTAGGAGAACAGCGGCGGCGCATTCAGCTGCAGGGCGTTTTGGTTTTCGGCCTCGCCGTCCTGATTGCAGTAGTCCCTTTAATTGCGCAGTACATGCGTCAGCGCTCGATGGTCGCGGAAAGCGTAAATCCGGTCATTGTGCCGATGCTTCCCGCCGCAAAAATCCTGGCACATGGTGCAAAAGCTCCGCCGCGCAAAGCCTCACAACCGTACACGTCGCACCGTACGATCGCGCGGCAGCCACACGTAACGCATGTTGCGCCGAAGCACGCCGTTGCTTTTGCACCGGTCCTTGTTAAACGTCATGCGCGCGTTGCAACACGCCTGCATGCGAGACATCGCATTGCGACTCGCGTCGCAAGTGTCTGGAAATTCGATCGCCGGTATAATCCCTATTTCAACCGTCGTGCACGAGTGACGCACGTGGCCGCGGCGCCCGCGGCGGCGGCGCCCGCGGCCGCGCCTGCGATGAGTCCATTTGAAGCGCGAGCACGCCTCGTCGTAAACGCGTACCTCGGTGCGGTTATTGCCGGCAACACGCCGCGCGCGCTCGAGCATTTAGGCCTACCGGCCGGCGCGGATCCCAAAGCGATTTCGGAGAGCAGCATCGTATCTCGCGACACGCGAGCCAACATCGTCGCGGTCAAACCCGGTGACGACGGAACAACGCACGTCCAAGTAGATATCGTGGGACGGCGAGGCGAGTACTTCGAGGTCTTTTCCGTAGCACCGGACGGCCCGGCAGTGCGCATAAAAGATCGATTCTACATTCCCGTAAACCGGACCGCGGAAGAAATTTCGGCACGACTGCTGGCAAGCAAGCCGCGTTAATCGTCGAATCGGCAGCGCATGACCTGCGAACGCCAGATTATCTCCGGCGAATTGCACTATGCGCGCATTCCGCGAGAGTATTGGCAGGCTCGTCTGCGGATGGCCGCGGCCCTAGGCATCAACGCAATCTCCACGTATGTGTTTTGGAATTGCCATGAACGCACACCGCAAGAGTTTGACTTCAGCGCCGGCAACGATGTAGCGGCGTTTATTCAATGCGCGCAATCCGAGGGACTCGACGTGATCCTTCGTCCGGGTCCCTACGTCTGCGCGGAGTGGGATTTCGGCGGGCTACCCGCGTGGCTGCTGCGCGATAATGATTGCCGCGTACGAACCAGCGACGAGCGTTTCATGGCGCCGGTGCGCCGGTGGTTTACGCGCTTAGGCCGGGAGCTGGCCGGCTTGCAACGCGCGAATGGGGGACCGGTTATTGCCGTACAACTGGAAAACGAGTACGGTGCGTTCGGTCGCGATCCTGAGTATTTGCGCGGCGTGCGTTCGGCGCTAGAGGATGCCGGATTCAAGAAATCGCCCTTTTTCACAATCGATCAACCGGACGATCTCGCCGCCGGAAATTTGCCGGACGTTCCTATTGCGACGACCTTCGCGCCCGGCGATCCGGCCGTCCATTTATCGCGCATCCGGGATTTGCGTCCCGGTGCGCCGCTGCTGTGCGGCGAGTATTGGGCCGGATGGTTCGATCATTGGGGTGAGAAGCACGCGCAGCTCGATGACGAGCAGCAGATCGTCGATCTGGAATGGATGTTAAATCGGGGCGCGAGCGTCAATATCTACATGCTGCACGGCGGAACGAACTTCGGATTCTCGAACGGCGCAAACTCCGGCGAGCGGCGGCCGTATCAACCCACGACGACGAGTTACGACTATTGCGCGGTCATTGACGAGTCCGGACGCCCCGCGCCCAAATATCGCGGCTTCCGCGAAGCCATCGCGCGCGCGTCCGGCCGGACGCCTCCGCCGGTTCCCAACGTCGAACCGTGCATTTCAATCGCTGAATTTTCGCTGAGCGAGTACGCGCGATTAACCGATCTGTTGGGCGATCCTGTTCGTTCCGAACATCCGCTGACGATGGAGCAACTCGATCAAAACTTCGGATTCGTGCTGTATCGCACCAGGCTTTCCGCGCATGCGAGCGGTGAATTGTGCATTGAGCGCCTTCGTGACTTTGCAACGGTGCTTATCGACGGCCGCATCGCCGGATGGCTCGATCGCAGAAAAGATGAACGTGCAATGCAACTCGATGCGCAATCGGGCGCAATTCTCGACATCCTCGTCGAAAACTGCGGGCGTATCAATTACGGGCCGGATTTTGCGAACGATCGGAAAGGCATTGATGGAAGGGTTACGCTCGACGGATTCACGCTCACCCAATGGGAGATGTACCGGCTGACGATGGACAGCCTCGACGCACTACGTTTTAGCCGGGATACATCGGCCGCGCCATGCTTCTATAAAGGAACGTTCAACATTGCTCAGCCGCGCGACACATTTCTCGACGTGCGCGATCTCGGCAAAGGTGTGCTATGGGTGAACGGCTGCAATCTCGGCCGCTTTTGGAACATTGGTCCGCAACGTTCCCTCTACGTGCCGGGGCCATGGTTGCGCGAGGGCGAGAATGACGTCGTCGTATTCGACGTGTTGGAACGTCATTCGCAGCCCCGCCTTCGCGGCGTCCCGTCGCCGATCTTCGACAGGTAAACGAATCCCGCGGGGCGCATTCCGCCGCCATGGCAGTGACGAAAGGCCGAACCTCCACGGCCAATAAAACCGCTACGCTGGAGGTGGGCGCACAAGCGCCTGATTTCGAACTCGAAAGTCATCGCGGCGAACGTTGGCGTCTTTCCGATCAAAAAGGAAAGAACAATGTCGTCATCGCGTTTTATCCCTTCGCGTTCACCCCGGTTTGAACGAGTCAAATGCCCGGCCTCGAGAAGAATCTCGAGCGCTTTAAAGGGCTCGATGCTCAAGTTGTGGGCATCTCAATCGACTCGAAACACACCAACAGAGCCTGGTCCGAATCGATCGGCGGGTTGAGCTATCCGCTCCTGTGCGATTTCTGGCCGCACGGCAACGTTGCGCGCGCATACGGGGTGTTCAATGAAAAAGATGGCCGTTCCGAACGAGCGGTCTTCATCATCGACAAACAGGGCATCGTCCGGTACATCGACGTGCACGACATCGGCGAACAGCCGGACGAACAGCAGATCATCGAGGAGTTGGAAAAACTCAAGTGACGAGCTAAAGATCGGGATTCGCTTGCCCGCCCGCATTGCAGCCGAACTAGCGGGATTGTCGCAAAACGTTATTGGGAATCGTACTACGCGAGGTACGATGAATGAACGACGACATCGATATGCATGACACGGATATCCAAGATAATGAGATGCGCGATCGTAATGAAAGCGACGAAGATACGGAAATGACCGAGCAAGAACACAGCCGCACGCGCACGGGCGCGGGTGAATAGCGGGAGGAACTATGCAAACGGATCAAGAGTCCGTCGAGGCGTTACGCGAGATCGCACAGGAGCTGCGCTTAATACGCGAAGCGCTCGAGGCGCAGTATGAGGGCAGCGACGAAGACGAAGAAGAGGAAGAAGACGAAGAGTACGAAGACGAGGAAGAAGAGGAAGAATAGGCGCTAAACCTGGAGTGCGCTCTCGATCGTACTCCAGATCATCGCGCGAGGAACAAAAAACGGCGCTTCGCTGATGCTCAACGTCAGCGTTTGCGCCGTTTCGTTATAATCGAAACTTCCTTTCATACCCTGACTCTCAATTGTTCCGCTGTCGCTCTGCGGCAACGGGACAAACGCCGCAATTGCGGATCGCAATTTCTCGACTTGCGCGCGGCTTATGTTTGAATACGTTTTGGTTTCTTCGGCCATAGTGCGCCTCTTTTTACGTTAGGTCCGTGGCCACCCTGGGAGATCCCATGGCTTTTTATGCCACGCGATCGCGGCCGTATACCAGTCGCGGAACCATTCGGGCGGCCGATGCGACCATTGGGTCGCGGCAGGTCGCAATGCAAACGAGCTGCAGTAAACCAGCGGAAGCCGTTTCCAATACAGGATCGCGAAGTCAGAACGTGTTTGGCAGGTAATGGTCTCCAATGCGATCTACCGATCGTCAATCTGGCGGTACCATCCCATGTACGCCATGAGCAGATGGCGATTAGGCGAGCATAGCACGCCGGATTCCGAGTCGGTGCTCACAGTGAGGATATCGCTCCAGTTTGGGTCCGCGATGCTCTCCCATTGCGCTGATAGAGCGGTCGCGCCGGGCCGTTCCGCTGCAGCTTCACAAAACGATCCAAGATCAAACGGACGCCCTGCGGGCTTTGCACGTCATCCTCCGGATTTTCGGAGGAGAGCACGATGGCACCGGAATCGGAGAGTTCGGCAATAGCTTGCGCATAATCGTGCGCCTCACATTTCGGCACAGACTTGACGTTGAGCCCGTCGGTGTCAACAGTCGGGAAGATTTGACTCAGCCAGATTGGAAACTCGACCGCCAAATCCAGCAGCCAATGTTCGATCATGATAAACACTGCATGTCAACGAGCATCGCGGCTCCTCGAACGCCGCTTGAATCGCCGTGCGCGGCCTTGACGA
>CAZHGH010000067.1:0-4463 GCA_964531205.1 uncultured bacterium | reverse complement strand
ACGAGCATCGCGGCTCCTCGAACGCCGCTTGAATCGCCGTGCGCGGCCTTGACGAGTTTCGTTCGCACGCTGTCCGAAAAGACGTATCTCGGCAAGAGCGCCGGCACATTGCCGTACAGACGCGAAATATTGGAGACTCCGCCGCCTAGAACGATAACGTCGGGGTCCAGAATGTTGATAACCGTTGCCAGGCTTCGCGCAAGCCGATCTTCATAGCGGCGCATGGAAGCAGCGGCGATCTCTTCGCCGTGCTCGGCGAGCTCCGCAATAGTTGCAGGCGTGGCTTCAGCGCCGCCCGCCCACAGATAGTCGCGCGCAAAGCCCGGTCCGGAAAGAAACGTTTCGATGCAGCCCGCTTTTCCGCAGTAACATGCAGGTCCGGGCATTTCGTTTTCGCGCGGCCACGGCAGCGGGTTGTGCCCCCACTCGCCCGCAATGCGATTTGCACCTTCGAGTATTTGACGGTTCACCGCGATGCCGCCGCCCGTCCCCGTGCCCAATATCGCAGCGAAGACGATGCCCGCATCTGTGGCTGCTCCGTCGACGGACTCGGAGAGCGCGAGACAATTTGCGTCATTGGTCATTCGCACGCGACGTTGAAGCGCGCTTTCGAGATCGCGCTGAAACGGTTTGCCGATCAGTACCGTGCTGTTGGCGTTCTTTATGAGTCCCGTTTCGATTGATACCGCCCCCGGGGTGCCGATCCCAACTTCCGCGCGCACGCCGAGCTCGCGCTCCGCCGAGTCAACGAGTTCCGCGATAGCGGTAAGAATGGCGGCGTAGTCAGCTGCGGGCGTGGCAACGCGACGGCGAATCAGCGTCTCGTTGCGCTCGTTTAACGCGATGATTTCGATTTTCGTCCCGCCCAGATCGATGCCGATGCGCACGGACATGGCGCGGGTTTACGAACCGCGCTTGCGTACGTCCCGCTTGGCGCTAATCTTTCCGGCAGCGGGGCCTTCCGCGGGCGCCTCACCCGTACCGTACTCGCCCTGAAAACCGCTGAATTTTTCATCGAACGTAAGGACGAGCCAGCCGGCGCCTTCGTCATACTTCCATTGCGCTCGCAGCACGCGCCCGTCGATGGAACCTTTAAGCGTTCCTCGCCTGCCGAAACGGCCCAGTACGGAATTTTCGATCTGCCGGAAATGGACGGTGCGCGCGCCGAAAAATCGATCGGCTTCCGGATCAAAGCGATACTGGCCCGTAATGGTATGTTGCTCCATCGCGCCTCTTGCATCGATTGTACGGCTTCAGGGCGGGAGCGGAAATCCCGAAACCGCAACAAAAACTATGCGGCTATGCACAAAGTCAACACCAAGAACATCGAAGAATTGACGTGGACATCTCCAAAGGGCAAATTTTCAAGCGCGGGCATCGAGATCTCGGAGGCATTGGGACGCGACCCGGCGTCGACCGATATCATGAAGCGCCACCCTTTCGACGTGGAGATTTTACGCCTGCCTCCTGGGCAGACCGCGTATCCGTATCACTTGCATAGCATGCAGTGGGAGTTTTATCACGTCATCTCCGGATCGGGTCTGTGCCGTGACGCCGAAGGGCTCACGCCAATCGAAACCGGAGATGCGTTCATCTTCAAGCCCGGAGAAGCGCATCAGCTGAGCAACAACGGCTCCGAAGACTTGATCGTGTACGTCGTTGCCGACAACCCTTTCGGTGAGTTCTACTATTATCCGGACAGCCGAAAATGGGGAGTTTCCTTGCCGGAACGGCGGAACATCCGTTCGGAAGCGCTCGATTACTTTGACGGCGAGGAATGAACCGCCGGTAAGCGGGCTACAATAGAAGCCGGAGGTACCGGCGTTTGGTCATCGATCACGACGTCCTGGTGTTGGGCGCTGGTTTAGCGGGCATGCGAGCGGCTTTGGAGGCGGCGCGCTCCGGCGCGGACGTTGCGATCGTTACGAAAGTGCATCCGATACGCAGTCACTCCAATGCCGCCCAGGGCGGTATCAACGCCGCTCTCGGCGAGGGCGACACGTGGGAATCACACGCGTTCGACACCATCAAAGGCAGTGATTATCTCGCCGATCAAGACGCGGTCGAAATCATGTGCCGGGAAGCGCCGGACGATCTTATTGAGTTCGAGCACATGGGCGTCATCTTCTACCGGAACGAAGATGGCAAACTAGGGACGCGTGCGTTCGGCGGTGCATCCCAGGCGCGCACGTACTTTGTGGGTGACATCACGGGACAAGCACTGCTCGTAACGCTGTACGATCAAATTTTGAAGGCCGGGGTGCGCGTCTACGAGGAGTGGTTTGTCACCGCGCTCCGCGTGCAAGACGGCGAGTGTTGCGGAGCAGTCGCGATCGAATTGCTGACGGGCGAACTGCATCTGCTTCGCGTGAAAGCGGTGATCGACGCCGCGGGTGGGCTGGGTCGCGTCTACGAGCCGAGCACGAACGCACTGATTTGCACGGGCGACGGGTACGCGCTTGCATATCGCGCGGGCGCGCCGCTAATGGACATGTGCATGGTCCAGTATCATCCGACAACGCTTGCCGGCAGCGGCTTTTTGATGACCGAGGCCGCGCGCGGCGAAGGCGCGTACTTGCTGAACGCCGAGGGCGAGCGTTTTTTGCAGAAGTACGCACCAAACAAAATGGAGCTCGCTGCACGCGACGTTATTTCACGCGCCGAGACGATCGAGATCGCCGAAGGGCACGGTCTCGAGGGAAACGTCTTGCTCGACTGCCGGCATTTGGGCGCTGAAAAGATTCTGAAGCGCTTGCCGCAGATCCACGAAATGGCGCTCGATTATCTGGGCATCGATTTGATCCGCGAACCGGTTCCGGTTCGACCGGGAATGCATTACCAGATGGGCGGGGTGAAGACGGACGTCAACGGTGCAACGCGAGTGCCCGGTCTGTACGCAGCGGGCGAAGTCGCATGCGTCAGCGTTCACGGCGGGAACCGTCTTGGGGCGAACTCATTGCTCGACACCATTGTCTTCGGCCGGCGCTCCGGAAAAGCGGCGGCTGCGTACGTCAAACAAGCGAAGACGTCCAGTGATGGCGAGATGTTTCTGCGAAGCGAGCAAGAGCGCATCAAAGAGCTCATGGCGCGCCCGTATACCGGTGAGACGCACGCGCGCGTGCGTCTCGACATGGCAACGTTGATGGATCGCAACGCGGGTGTCTACCGCGACGAAGAAGGTCTGCAGGAAGCACTGCGCGAGCTCGGCATGCTGCGTGAGCGTTACGCACGCGTCGCGGTCGGCGACAAGGGCAGCGTCTTCAATCAGGCGCTCCAATTCACGCTCGAATTGGGTTTCATGCTCGATTGCGCTGAAGCGATCGTGCGAGACGCAATCGTTCGAAAAGAAAGCCGCGGCGCACACGCGCGTACGGATTATCCCGAACGCAACGATCGCGAATGGCTCAAACACACTCTGCTGACGTATCGCAGTGACGGCGATCCGGAGATCGAGTATTTGCCGGTGACGATTACGCAGTGGCAGCCGGAGGTGCGCACGTACTGATGGATTTCGTGATAGAAGTAGGGCGGTACAATCCCGAGGGTATCTACGCCGAGAACGCTTCGTCCGCCGAAGGCTTCCCGCCGCCATGGCAAAACGCCCCGCCGCGGCACTACCAAACGTATACCGTCGATCTCCCCGAGTACGCCGTTGTACTCGACGCGCTCATCGCGATTCGCGAATATCACGACGAATCGCTCGCGGTTCGTTGCGCATGCCGCAGTGCCATATGCGGATCGTGTGCGATGTGGATCAACGGGCACGCGCATCTGGCGTGCAAGAGCAAACTGCAGGCATTCATCAAAGATGGAAAGACGCGCGTTGAGGCTCCGCCGTCCATGCCCGTCATTCGCGATCTGATCACCGATATGACGCCCTTTTGGGAGAAACACCGCAAAGTCAAGCCGTGGCTTGAAGCTAAGCAACCTATTCCGCGGGGACGCGAAGAGTACCGCGTACCGAATGCGGCGATGGAGGAACTCATTCAGGAAGTCAGCTGCATCAGCTGCGGCGCATGCTTGATGGATTGTGAGTCGTTCGCAGTAAACTCCAACTTTCTTGGGCCGCAAGCGCTCGCGCAAGCGTACCGGTACGTCGGCGATCCGCGCGATGCCGCGACAAAGGAGCGTCTGCGCGAATACAGCGGACCGGGTGGTGTGTGGGATTGCACGCACTGCTACGAGTGTGTGACGCAATGTCCGAAAGGCGTTGCGCCGCTCGAGCAGATTCTAAAACTTCGACGTTTGGCGGTGGACGCGGGCAATACGGACAATCCGGGAACGCGCCATGCCGACGCGTTCGCCACTTCCGTAAAACATAGCGGCAAGTTAAATGAACTTACGCTCCTGCCGAAATCCATTGGATTCTTCAATATCGTCGAGCAGCTCAAGGCTTTGCCCGCAGCAATCAACATGGCGCGCGCCGGCAAATTGCCGCCGCTTATTCACAAAGCCATGCCCGG
>CAZHGH010000066.1:0-16753 GCA_964531205.1 uncultured bacterium | reverse complement strand
AAAACGCCGATGAAAACGGCATCGAGTCGGAGACTTGCCCTTGCGGCCATCCTCAGTGTGATGTCCCGGGATAAGTCATCGTGAGGTATCCCTTCGACTTCGCTCAGGACAGGCTCCCGACCCTGAGCAAAGCGTCGACGTAGTCGACGCGCGGTCGAAGGGCGAGCGCGCAGCGCTCGCAGATTATCTCAGCACAACGTAAATGTCCGAGCCCTGCGGGCTCGCCCTTCGACCGCGCTCCGCCTAAACGGCGGATGCTTTGCTCAGGGTGGTTCGATACCTCACCATGACGATGCGTTTAAGGCGTATAACCGTTAAAGCTCGATGGGATAATCGACCCGGTAGTGTTGATTCCGAAGCTAGCAGCGTGCGATGGAAACGCCAGCAAACTCAGTGTGACGTTTACCTGCCGCGCGTTTTGGTTGTACTGCACTTGAATTTGATAGCAGTCGCCGATTATGCGGCTATAGTAAATGCTCTTGTTTAAAATGCGCGCTTTGTTCTTCCAATCGATGTCGCCGAGGAATTGCAGCCACGAGCCGCGTCCGAACGGCGTCGAAAACTGAACGTTCGTCGTATTGAAGCCCTGGCCGGGCCCCGGGAAGAACGAGCCCTGCAACTGCACGAACGAGCGGTGCGAGGGACGCGTCGCGAGCAGATACGCAACCGGTTGCGCGATGCCGTTGAACGACGTCGTGAACGACAGGCTCAAATTGTAGACGTCACTGTTGAAAAAGCGCAGGATGTCCGATGCCGTTTTGAAGTTCTGGCTGTTCTGAAGATCGATCGTCGAGAACGGCACTGCCGCCGGACCGTTGTAATTCGATTCGTTGTACGTGATGTTGTTGCTGACGTGCGAGCCGATCGCCGAGTTGAGCGACATCGTTTGCTGAATGCTGGCCTTCAAATCGCCCGTCCCATACGCGTACTGGTGAACGTCTACGGTCGCACTGAAGTCGCCAAGGAACGATCGGTACAGGGCAGGCCCCATATTCAGCGCGACGTCGGCGCGTTGGGTGGTCTCCGGAGTTTGCGGCTCGCTGTATTCGCCGACGGTGAGCGTCGGCGCGATCGGGAAGATGAAATGTGGAATAAAGAGGTTAGGCCGCACCTGCAGCTCGGGCTCTTTGTTCACGACGCCGAACGGATTTTGCGCAAACGTCTTTGAAAACGTGAGCTGATAATCCGCCGCGGGATTTGCCCAGTGCAGTAAATCGTTGACGGTGCCGGTCGAGTTTTGGGTGAAGCTGCCCGCATACGTTGACTGGCTGCGGCTCAGGTTTGCAGTGAAACTGTTTTGCAGCGTCGTGCTGAAGCTGCGGCTGTCTGCGAAACCGAAGCTATCATTGCTCGCTTGTCCCGACGTCGCGCTTCGCAAATAGCTGTAGCTTTGCGTTTCGGTTCCTTTTGCGTGCGTAACCGTTGCGTTGACGTTCGTGTTCGGCGGCAGGTTGATGAGCGGGCCGTAGTTTCCTTGATACGAGAAGCCGAACTGCCCGCGCAACGCTTGCGAGAAATTCTCCTGGTCTTGCGCTGCAACGTTGTATTGCGTGGAGCCTTGCAGTTTGTTCTGCACGCGCTGCACGGCGAGGTTCGTCGTTCGCCTTCCGTTTCGTTTCGCAATCGTGCCGTTGTATCCCAGCGTCGTGCCTTGCTTGGTGTAGAACTCGATCGTGTAGTAACCGTAATAATAGTAATCGCGGCCGAAGCTCAGGCGCGCTTTGACGTAGAACCCCTGATACGAGTTATAGCCGATTTCCGGGAAGAATTGCGGCCGTTGACGCTCGTCGGTCACGGTGCGCAGCGGTATGACGACGCGCGGCAAAAAGAACACCGCCGCGGCACCGAGCCACAGAATCGCCTTCGAAATGACGATGCGGTCGCCGGGCGTTACGTCGATAGTTTTGCCCGTTACGTGATACCCGCCGCGCGGGTGTTCGCAGGTGGTGAGCGTTGCTGCAGTGCCGTGCGCAACGCCGTGCTGATCCGATTTTAAATTCTTAGCACCGAAGTACACGAAGCCTTGCTCTACGCCTTGCGAGCTTTCGCCGCGCCCATTCGACAGTACGGCAGTTTGCGCGAGCGTGTCGAACGTGATCGTGTCGGCATACAGCACCGAGTTCTTCGCGTTGTTGATAATGTACGGATGTCCGCTTACGACGATCGTCTTCACGCCGTCGTAGTGCGCCCGATCGCCGACGAGCACTTCATCCTGATAGAAGATGTGCACGTTGCCGACCGCATCGCCCGGCACGCCGGGCTTCGTGCTGCCGGTGACTTTGTCGGCCATCACGGCGATATAGCCGGGCTTCAACGTGGGCGCGCTCACGGGCGTAGGCGACGGCGCCGGGGTTGCATATGGACGCGCGGGAGAGAGCGATGGTGAAGCCGCCGGCGTCACCAAATACACCGGCCCCTTCGTTACGGACGGGACGGGCGTCGGCGTTGGAACCGGTGGCGGCGTTACGGGCGAAGACTTTGGAAACGGCGTTGCGTACGGCTGTGCCGGCGTCACCGGTACAGGCTGAAAAGACGGCGATGCGCTCGGCGATGGAGATGGCGACGCCGTTGCCGCCTGCGCCACGAGGCCTGCGCAGCTCTGACCGTTCAACAGCGCTAAGGCGCGCTGCGAATCTGCATCCTCGAAATCGGGAGTGTTCGCCAACGCCGGCGACAGCAAGCCTCCCATGAAAGCGAGCAAGCACGCAAGGGCGCGAAAAAATCGCGGCTGTCGTACGAGCTGCACGCCTTAGCGTTCTTCAGTCCAGAGCAGCACCAGGCCGGCGATACCGAACACGACGTTCGGCAGCCAAGACGCCACGTACGGATTCATACGGCCCGTACTCCCGAATGCCGCTGCTGCTTGAGCCATAACGTAGTAAATGAAGAACGCAACAATCGCCAACGCCATTCCCGTTGCGCGTCCTTTCTTGCCGAAGCGAATGGCCATCGGCAAAGCGATGAGCACGCTGACCACGGCGGAGAACGGAAACGCCAATTTGTCGGCCAAGTTGACCTCGAGGTTGCCTAATGCCTCTCCGCCGACGCCTTGGGATTTTAGCGCGTTAACCTGAGACGAAAGTTGTTTGGTGTTCATCGTCCACGCGTCGCTGTTCTGATTGCTCATAAACTGCGCGGCGGTTTCGGCCAGCGGCAGGCCGATGCGGAACTCCGGCGTCGTCGTCTGCGACGTTTCGTAGCCTTGCGCGTTATAGAGCGTCATCACGGCGTCTGTGAGCACGAGCGTTGCGCCTTCAACGTGCGCGGTCTTCGATTGGATCGTTTCGTTCCAATAACCGGCGCGCCCGGGTTTAAAGATCTGCACGCCCGCCATCGTCTTTCCGTCGGGAAGCACTTGACTGACGAAAAAGACGTTTCCCGTATCGGGATCTTTGCGGAAAAACTGGGGCTCAACGGGCAGCGCCGCCGTGTGATAGATGATCTGATAGAACGTTCGCGTCGAAAGATCGACGGATTTCGGCGCAACGTATTCGTTCATCGCCCACGTCATTCCAAAGACGGCGAAGCCGAAGAGCACCGGCGTCAACGCGAGACGCCACAGCGAGACGCCCGACGTGCGTATCGCGGTAATCTCGTTGTCGCCCATGAGCCGGCCCATCGCGAGCAACGTCGCGAAGATCGTAGCGAACGGAAACGCCATCGGGATCGATTGCGGAACGCGGAAAACGACGAAGCGCAAGACTAAAAACAGCGGCGCGTTTTGCGTGAGAATAAACTTCGCCGCCAAGAAGAAAATGTTGAATCCCCAAAACAGGAAAAAGGCCAGGAACGCAAAGACGAACGGCCCGAGCAGTTCGATGAGGATGTATGAATCGAGCAGCGGCAGGCGCAGCTGCCGGGTCAAGCCTACGCGGACCGGGCGTGCGGTCACAGACGCCATAACCGGTTCTCTAGCTTAATAGCTCCTGTACGCGTTCAATACGCGGCTAACGTAGGCGCGCGTTTCTGCGTACGGCGGAACGCCGTGGTACTGATCGACTGCACCCGGGCCCGCGTTGTAAGCAGCGACCGCGAGTTCGATGTTGTTGTTGTAGCGCGCCAGCAGTTCGTGGAGATAGTGAGCGCCGCAATCGACGTTCTGAGACGCGTCGAACGCGTTCGTCACACCGCAATCCGCAGCCGTGCCCGGCATCAGCTGCATGAGGCCCTGAGCGCCCGCGGTGCTGATGGCGGACGGATTGCCCGCCGACTCCGCCATGACGACGGCATTGACCAAGGCGGCAGAGACGTCGTTACGCTGCGAGGCCGCCGTCACCAAGCTTTGGAGCTGCACCGGGTCGAGGGCGTGCGGCGCATACGGCAAGTAACCCGCATCGCTACATCCGTAGAGCAGGCCGAGCAGCATAAAATGCCCGAGCAGCCTTCGCATTATCAGAAACGCCCTTTCTGGGATAGAACCTACCCTGCCTGCGCAGACGCAGGCACGTTGCTGGCATCCTACCATGGATGGCACGAGAGTCCCAGGGGCGATGGCCCGCTCGCCCCGCCGCCGCCCCGCATGGGCACTTGTCACGAAGCGCACTGATTCCGAGTTATTTCACAGCGAAAATCAAACCGGGTGAATTATCATGCGCCAGATGCTGTCTTTCGGGCCGTTCTCCGTTGATATTGTCCGCCGCATCGTCACGCGAAACGGGCAACCGTTGCGTATGACGTTGAAGTGCGTCGAGCTTCTCATTGCGTTCGTTCGCAATCCCGGAAAGACGCTGAGTAAAGAAAATTTAATCGAGGCGGCTTGGCATGACACGCCCGCCTCCGACGCCACTTTGGCGCAGCATGTGTTCCTCTTGCGGCGGGTGCTGAAGGCGGCCGGCGAGGACGTCATCGAGACGGTGCCGCACGTCGGTTATCGCTTCAATGCGAGCGTGAGCGGCGAGATTCCGGACGCGGCACCTGCGGCTGCGGAATACCTCGAGGGCGGCGACACGTTTCGCGCGTTGCAAACTGAGCAGGGCCTGCGCTCGGCCATAGATCTGTATACGCGGGCCATCGCGCTGGACGAGCGGAACGTGCGCGCATTTGCGCGGCGTGCGAGCTGCCGCCGCCTGCTGGCGCAATATATCTACGCAGATCCCTATTCTTCGCTGATGGCCGCAAAGGCTGACGCGGCGGCGGCTTTGAGTTACGATCCCGACGACGTCGAAGCGCACATCGAAGCGGCATTTAGCGCCGCGCTGTGCGATCGCAATTTCACGACAGCGGTGCATCATACGGACGCCGTAGAGCTTAGGGATCCGCTCAACGCCGCCGTGCCGTTCTTGCGTGTAACGTTGCCGCTGATGCGCGGTGACGTCGACGCGGCAGCAAGCGCGTCGCGGCGTTACGGCGGTTTGCACTCCGGCACCGCGCTTTACTTTGCTCGAGAGTATACGCGTGCGCTTCCGCATTTTGAAGCTGCCGCGCCGGCGGATCCGTCCGCAAGTCTGCTGATCGCCGCCTGTAGGCTTTTCACCGGCGACGTGCAACACGCGATGCGCGAGTTCCGCGCAATCTATCGCGAACACGTCGACATCCGTCGATCGAGCCGTCCGAACGTGCGGCATTACGCGCTGGCCTTGTTCATCTTCACGCTCGCAAAAAGCGGCGATCGCGTGCGCGCGCGGCGCGCCGTTGCAGATCTCGCTGCGCTTGCCCGGCAGCGCTACGTCTCGCCGATGGCGCGTGCGATCGCGCATATCGGGCTGGGGGAGATCGACCTTGCGATTTCGTTCGTTGAAGAAGCGATTGCGCGGCTCGATCCGTGGAGCGCGTATCTCGCCCTCGATCCTTTCTTAGATGAAGTCCGCGGTGACGCGCGCTTCAAACGCCTACTGGGTCAGCTCGCGGCTTAACAAATGACCGGATACCGCTTTGGGCCGTTCCGGATCGATTCGGAACGCCAAGAGCTTTTCCGCGAGGATCGTCCCGTACCGCTGAATCGTAAGGCGCTGGAGCTGTTGCTAGTGCTCATCGAGCGCCGCGGCGAGCTTGTAACGAAACAGGAACTGTTCAAACTCGTTTGGCCGCAGCGCGGCGCTACGGTAAATAATGTGTCGCAGCATATTTTTATGCTGCGACAAGCGCTTGAAGACTCTGCCGACAGTCACGATTATATTCTGACGGTGCCGCGCGCGGGATATCGTTTCGTCGCGCCCGTCGAGCAAACCGGGTCGGAATCGCCGAATGTCGTTCTCGCACGGCACTACTGCGCGAACGCACGCGAACTTTGGGAGATGCGCACGCAGCCTTCGATCGAATCTGCGATCGCGTTGTACGAACGTGCGATCGAACAAGATCCGGCGTGCGCCGAAGCACACGCCGGTATTGCCGTATGCCGCTTTTTGTTAGGCGAATACATGTTCGAGCCCGGACAGCATGCACTGCGACAAGCGGAGGCAGATGCGCAACGTGCGCTCAAAATCGATGCACGCAACGTCGAGGCAATCGTGATAAGCGCCATCGCGGCAATGCAACTGCGTTACGCATGGAAGGATGCAGAGCAGTTGTTGCTCGCTGCGTTGCGGATCGATGCGAAACATGTATGGGCGCATGTGGTCTTGATAGAGCAGCAAGCGATGCGCGGTAATATCTCCGGGGCGCGGCAATCGCTTGCGCAAGCCGAGACCCTTGCGACGCGCGACGAGCAGTTTCCCCGGCTGCCCATGCTGCGCGGGTTGCTGCACTATATCTCCGGAGCGCAAACGTCGGCGATTGCCGAACTCGAATTGCTCATCGCGCAGTATCCGCGGTATGCGCTCGCGCGCTTTCTTCTTGCCAAAGCGATGCTCGCATACGGTGAAGCGGAGTCGGCTCACCAACAAGTGCAAGAGATCTTGCGCATGGGATTCGATCCGCTGCGCCCGGGGCAGCCTAACGTGCGCGAACGGACGTTGGCGTTCCAAGTGCTCGCAAGCGGCGTCAGCGGAGATCGCGAGGGCGCTGAAAAGGCGATGCGCGCGTTCCTACGCGAGATGGAGGGCCGGCCGATCTCCGGCGTCAGTCAGGCGACCTGTGCGCTTGGGCTTAGCGATCCGGAACTTGCGATGCGGCACCTCGAGAGCGCGATCGCGAATCACGATCCGTTAGTCGGCTACATTGCCATCGATCCCGTTTTCGCGCCGCTGCATTCGCACACTCGCTGGGGGAGCCTGCTCAAGGCCATGAACTTGGCCACATCATAAACGATTAATTGCATTCTTAAAAACTTGTTATGACAGCCGTCCGCTGATGTGTCAGTTTGTACCAGCGGCAAGCTACGTCTTGTTGTCTTGCTGCTTACTGTCACTGAAAGGACGGCTCATTAATTGAAGCAATGGCGCTTCTTTAAGCCGCTGTTCGCCGTACTGTTGCTTCTCGCAATGCTTGTCCAGGGAACATGGGCACTGGCAGGCACGACGGGTTCTATCAATGGTACGCTTACGGACAGCACGACCGGGAAGCCGGTCGCAGACGCGGCGGTCACCGCGGTGTCCCCGTCTCAAACAGCGACGACAAAAACCGACGGATCGGGACGTTTTGCGTTTTTGACCCTTGCTCCGGATACGTATACGATTTCCGCGAACAAGGACAACTTCGCACCGGTCTCGGTCTCCGGCGTCACTGTCTTTGCAGACCAATCGCAATCGCTAACTCTTTCAACGCAACCGCAGCTCAAGACGATCGCGAAGATCACCTCGCGCGCGGCCGGAAGTCTCGTGAAGTCCGGTACGACCAGCGACGTGTACGCGGTCAACGCCTCGACACAAAAAGCGGTGTCGGGCATCGGCGGCGGTTACAATCTCGACAGCTCGTACTCCGCGATCTATTCGCAGCCGGGCGTTGAGTCGCAGATTGGCGACTATGGTTTCGGCCAAGTCTTCTACGTTCGCGGCTCTTCGTACAGCCAAGTCGGATACGAGTTCGACGGTATTCCCGTCAATCGCGCATTCGACAACTACAACGCGAACTCGCTGTCGAGCTTCGGCACGCAACAAACAGAAATCTACACCGGCGGTTCTCCGGCGGGTGGCTCTTCGGCGACGCTTGCGGGCTACATCAACCAAGTCATCAAGACCGGTACGTACCCTGGCTTTGGCGTGCTCACCGGCGGCATCGGCACGGATGCCTTCTATCACAAGCTGTCGGCTGAAGCCGGCGGCGCATCGCCGAACCGTCTCTTCTCGTATTACGCGGGCATCTCTGGCGTAAACCAAGACTACCGCGTCATCAACAATCAGAACGGCGGCAACTTAAATCCCGACGGCTCGAATGCATACGGTCTGGCGGGTTATTCGTTCAACTCGATGACCACGTTCTTCTCGCCTTGGTACAGCCAAGGTCCATGGTCGACGTGTTCGTATCAGAACGGCGCGCCCCCGGCAAACGCCGCTACCTATCAAGGCCTGCCGACGTGTAACTGGTACTCGCCGCTGGCTGTTACGAATCTCGGATTCGCAACCAACACGCGCGATCGCGAGAACATCGTAAACCTGCATTTCGGACTCCCGCACAAATACGACTCGGGACGTGACGACCTGCAGGTGCTCTACTACAACTTCGGATACCAGTCGGTCTTCGGAGACAGCCTCAGCGACAACGGCGGTCTGGCCTACCTCAACAACGCGTTCAATGGTTGGGGCGGACCCAACGGGTACGCTGCGACGCTGTTTGGACTTCCGCCCTCAGCTTATACGGGTGGAACCGGGCCGTATTCCGACACGTGCGCATACCAAGCATTGCTTGGACTGAGCTGCGTGAACGGACCAACGTTCCTGGGTTACGACGACAAGCACATCTTCGCGGGCGGCACGAGCTTCGGCCAGCCGGCGTCGACAGCCGTCGCAGTACCGTACTATCAACCGGGCAGCAACCCGAATCGCGCTGCGAACTCGTCGGTTCCGTTGAATCTTCGCGACGCACTCTGGAACGACGGTTCCGTCGTCAAAGTGCAATACCAGAAGAACATCGGCACCAATGCCTACGCACGCGTGATGGGCTACACGTTCTACTCCGACTGGCTGCAAACGAGCCCCAACTCCGCGGCGGGATTCCTCACCGCATATCTTCCGGGCGCAGTCGGCGGCGGTTATCCGGCGCCGGATTATGAGCTCGCCACGCACTCTCGCGGTGTAACTGCAGTGCTCGGCGATCAGCTGAACGCTCAGAACCTGCTGACGCTGACGGCGAACTTCACGACCGGCACGGCCGCGCGTACCAATAACCAGTTCTACGTTGCACCGTCGGGCGTGACCAACCTCACCAACGGCGATCCCAACAATCCGATCTGCTACAATTACAAGACCGGCGCGCAGGCGTCGTGCTTGTCTAGCAGTACGACCGGAACATACAGCGATCCGGCGCGCGCGACGTATTGCGCTACGCATGCGTGCGTAACGCCTGCGGGCGCACAGTGGCTCGTCACCGTTCCGGGCGGGTACGGTCCGTACAACACCGTGAAACCGCTGTTCACGGACGTTGCACTTGAGGACCAGTTCCGCCCCAACGACAAGCTGAATCTCAACGTCGGTGCGCGTTTCGAGCGTTACCAATACGATTTCGCCAGCACGACGAATCCGGAGTTCAACTTCTGGTTCAAGGCCGCGGCAAATTCGTATTGCTACGATCCCGACACGCAGCAGCCGCTGATTCAAACGCTGCCTCCGGGCACGCCGCCGTCCCTCGCTGGTCCGGTGTTCACGGCAAACACGCTCCCGGGTGAGCAACCCGGTCTGTGTTACACGTCGGCAGGTGCGCCTCTCGTGAACACGGCCGGCCACCAGTACCGCCATCCGAACGGACAAAACGGCTCGGCGCTGTTCACGAATCAAGGCGCTTCGTCGCTCGCATTTAATATGTGGTCGCCGCGCGTCTCCGGCACGTACACGCTCGATCCGACGACGGTTCTCCGCTTCTCGCTCGGCCGCTACACGCAGCCGACGGAAACGGCGTTCATGCAATACAGCAACCTCTCGGGCTTAGGGGCTGCGAAGTTCGACTACACGCACTTCTTCGGGCTCGGCTTCGACACGCCGGTGCACCCGAATCCGGTGCAGGTCTCGAACAACGCGGACTTCTCCGTCGAGAAGCAGCTGAAGAATACCGACATCTCGTTCAAACTCTCGCCGTTCTACCGCTACACGACGAATCAGCTCGTAACGGTGGCGCTAGGCCCGAACTTCGCGTCCGGCATCAACGCGGGCACGCAAAGAACGTACGGCGTCGAGTTCGCATTGCAAAAGGGCGATCCGAACCGTAACGGTTTTGCCGGACAGCTTTCGTACACGTACACCAACGCCAAGATCAAATACTCGTCGCTGGCTAACGGTACGAACGCAATCGATGCCCTCAACACCTATATCATCGCTTACAATCAGTTGACGGGCTTCTGTCATAACAACCCATCTGATGCGCGCTGCGGCAACCTCAGTTCGACTGCGGCCGCGAACATCTCGCCGTGCTATGCAAATAGCGGCGACAATACGGGCGTCGCGAATTGCACCAGCGATCCGACGTCGATCGTCAACCCGTACTACAACGGGAAAGTGCAGAGTCTGCTCGATCGCAACGGCTGGTATCAGACGTATGCGAATGCAGCTCCGTACGCGGCGGGACAAGACACTGCCGGTGCGTTCGGTCCGAACGACTTCTCCGGTTGGCTGAACTTTAGACACGACAAGTTGGCTGTTACGCTCACCGCGCAGCTGAACGAAGGCGCACTCTACGGCTCACCGACGGCGATCCTCGGCATCGACCCGCGTTATTGCGTATCGAACCAAGCGACGACGGGCGTTGTTGCGGCAAATTCGCCGTACGCACAAAACGCGGATTATCAGACCTGCGCGGCTTCGAATCTCTCGACGCCGAACGGCAACCTGGCAATTCCGAACCCGCTGACGGGCACGTTCGATGGCATGGGTCAGTATCGTGAACCGTGGCAATTCAATCTCGGCGCACAGCTGTCGTACGACATCTCGCCGAAAGTGAACGCAACGCTCACGCTGGCCAACGTCGTCAACCGCTGCTTCGGCGGCCAAGGCGGATCGTGGACGAAGGCGTACGCGCCTAACAACATCGATTGCGGCTGGGTCGGCAACTCCGGATCGTTCATTGGAACGCAGCCGGGAGCCGGGTTCTTCTACGGTGCTTCGGGCGCGGATCCGGCCAACGGTACCGCGGGTTATCCGAACATCATGAACCAGCCGTATGGACCGCTGTACGGCGCACTTCCGTTCCAAGCGTACTTCCAGGTGCAAGTCAAGCTCTAATCTAGAGCTCGATTGAACCAAACGAAAACGCCCGCACAGTGTGCGGGCGTTTTTGTATTTTCGGATCGCGCTACGCCGTGCGTGCCGTGAGGCGCTCGGGAATCGCGCGCGTATGAGCGGCAAGTACCGATTCCATCGTGTCGCTCCATACCGCTTCATCGAACCCTTCGAGCGGGTAACCGCAATACAGGCTCACCGGCAGATCCGCCAGCAGGTGATTCCACAAAGCCTCAAGCTCGACCGCGCCCATATCGTTACCGTCGCTCCACAAAACGCCGACCATCTCGCCGTAGGCATGGAGCGAGCGCACCTGACGGCGTGCAAGCAGCTCCCGGACACGGTCGCCGACTGCACGATCGAATGCCGCCGCATCCGGACGGCCCGCGTACATAAACTTATCCAGCGTTTCGTGCGCCTCGAGCAACTCCAGGCGCCCTCGTTTGACCGCCTCACGGCAGTCCAGGCCCCGCGCCTCAAGTGCGTCGTGGATCGCATTCAGGCGTTCGACGGGGGCGACGACAAGGGCAACATCGCCCTCGCATAACGCGTCGGCGAGAAAATGGGCGATATTGCTTACGAACGTTGAGCCCCCTGGCTCATAAAAATGGACGACGTGGTCACGCATCGACCTTCGGATTTACCCGCGCTGCTGCTATGCTACACGTATGGAAAGGAAGCTCGGACATGTGTCGTCGGTGGCGGGTTCCCAGATGCACGTCCACGCGGGCAGCGAGGATGCTTCCGCCGTACGCATCGGGACGCTTGTCAAGGTTCGGACCGAAGAGGCCGATGCCGTAGGCACCGTCGGTTCGATGCACCTGAACGGCGGGTCGCAACGCGTACTCGTCGTCGACCTTTTGGGCGAGATGGTACGCGACGAAAACGGAACGCCGCAGTTCAGGCGCGGCATCGCGCAGTTTCCGTATTTGGGCGCCTCGGTCGCGTTCGCCACAGAGGAAGACGTCGCCACGGTGTATGCGCCGATGGCCCAGGCAAGCATTTGCATCGGTGCAATTACTCACGACGTAACGCAACCCGCGTACGTGATGGTCGACGAGTTGCTGCAGAAGCATTTCGCCATCGTCGGCACAACCGGTACGGGGAAGTCGTGCGCGATAACGCTGCTGATTTCCGGAATACTAGCCGGGCAACCGAATGCGCACGTCGTGTTATTGGATCCGCACAATGAATACGCAGCGGCGTTCGGCGATCTCGCGGACGTCGTAAACGTCGACACGCTGCATTTGCCGTTTTGGCTCTTCGATTTGGAAGAAGCCGTCCGCGTGGTCGTGCGCGGCGGCACGGAGCAAGAGCAAGAGGCGCAAGGGATTATTCTCAAAGACGCAATCACGCAAGCGCGTAAGCAATATGCCGCAGACGGCGAAGGCAGCGACACTGCTTGGATTTCCGTCGATACGCCCGTGCCGTACCGCTTACACGATCTTATCCGCTTCATCAACGAAGCGATGGGCAGGCTCGATAAACCCGACACCGCGCGCCCGTATCTGCGCTTGCGTGCGCGTCTGGAATCGTTGCGTGACGACCGCCGCTATTCGTTCATGTTCGGCGAATCGTTTACGAACCGCGATACGCTCTCGCAAGTCGTTGGACGTCTGCTGCGTATTCCCGTTCAGGGTAAGCCACTGACGATTTTGGATCTCTCCGGCGTCCCTTCGGAGATTGCGGATGTGGTCGTTTCGCTTGTGTGCCGCGTGATTTTCGACTTTACGTTATGGTCCGACAGCGAGCGGCGGCCGCCTATTTTGCTTGTTTGCGAAGAGGCGCACCGCTATGTGCCCGAGGACGAGCGCAGGGGTTTCGCAGCCGCGTCGCGCGCTCTGACACGCATTGCGAAGGAAGGCCGGAAATACGGCTTGTCGCTCGCACTTGTTTCACAACGGCCGTCGGAGCTCTCCATGCACGTACTATCGCAGTGCGGTACCGTGTTTGCGTTACGCATGAGCAATGAGGCGGATCAGCGCATTGTTGCGCGAGCATTGCCGGACGCCGCACAGGCGATGATCAGGATGCTGGCGAGCTTGCCGACGCGGGAAGCCATTGTTTGCGGAGAGGGCGTCGGCCTTCCGGCGAGGATTCGTTTCGAGCACTTACCGGCGGAGCGGCGTCCGCAAAGCAAGAGCGCCGAATTTTCCAAATCCTGGCAGTTCGATTCCGCCGACGAAGCGTTTCGCGACGAAGCTATCCGGCGCTGGCGGATGCAGAACCGCACTTCGCCGGTTCCGTCATCCGAAGGACATCCGCGCTAAAATTTGCCCGGCGTACGCTGCGAGAAGCCCCGCTGCGACGCTGCCTAGCGCATATGCGGCGCTTAGCGAGAGCGCTCCGTCACCGATGAGCACCATCGTATCGAGCGAAAACGTCGAGAACGTGGTGTATCCGCCCAGAACTCCGGTTGCGGCAAAGAGACGAACCGCCGGCGTAACACCGAACGATCGCGTGAGCGCGAGCTGTGCTATGACGCCGATCAGAAAGCTTCCCGAAACGTTGATGGCGAACGTGCCCCACGGAAAGCCCGGGCCGAATCGCTGGATGAACGCGAGACCGACCGCGTAGCGCAGCATCGCGCCGATTGCACCGCCGATGCCGACGGCGAGAAATGCTTTCCACTCCATGGTTACGAGCTCTGGTCTTTCGAAAAGCGAATGAGCTGCACGTTTTCCAATGTGATAAGCCCTTCACTTACCATGTCGCGCAATGTGGGCAGAAACGCAAGCACCTTGTCTTCCCGTTCAAAAACTTCGATGAGCACGGGAAGGTTCGACGAAAAATCAAACGCGCGCGCCGAGTGCAGCAGCTTATGTATGCCGTAGCCTTCAATGCCTTTGAGTACGGTAGCACCCGCAAAGCCGGCGCCATTCAAAGCATCCACGATTGCAGCGTAGAGCGGTTTGCCGTTACGGCGATCCGCTTCATCCACGAAAACGCGCAGCAGTTTTCCGCTGGTTGCGGTCACGAGACTTTCGCGCGCCGCAGGTATTGCACGGCCTCGAGCGTGATCAAGCCGCCCGCAATCATCTCCCGAAGCTCCGGAAGCAACGTTTCAATTGCGGCGCGGTCTTCAACCACTTCGATCACGATCGGAAGGTTCGGCAGCCACGAAAAAACCTTCGCTACGTGAAGTTGGTGGCCGCTCCCGAACCCTTCGATGCCGCGAAAGACCGTTGCGCCCGCGATGCCGCGCTCGCGCAACAGCTCGACGATCGCCGTGTATAGCGGCTGCGCGCCCGCGCGATCGGTTTCGTCGACGAAAATACGAAGCAGTTGACCTTCTCGAAAGTCCGCGGGACTATTCATGCATCGGTAGTATACCACGTGAGAAGATGGATTCGAGCGCAAGACTCGGCGTCTTGGATGGACTGCGCGGCATCGCCGTATTGCTCGTCCTCTGGTATCACATTTGGCAAATTTCATGGCTTCCCGCTCCGTTGCCGTCGTTGCAGTTCATCCCGGAGACGGGCTTCATCGGCGTCGACCTGTTTTTCTTTTTGAGCGGATTCGTCATCGTTTATCCGTTCATCAAAGCGCAACAGGCGCAGCGTTCCGCACCCACGTGGGGACATTTCTATTACCGGCGTGCAATCAAGATACTGCCGTCGTATATTTTGAGCATCGTTGTGCTAGTTGCCATTGGGTACGCGCATTTTTCTTCGCTAAGTGAAGCTCTGCGTGCGATCGTAACGCATCTGCTGTTCATTCACACGTGGTGGTCTGATACGTACGGCGCCATCAACGGTGTACTGTGGACGCTTGCGGTCGAGGTGGAATTTTATGCCGTCTTCCCGCTGCTCTGGTGGTTCTTTCGCCGTAACGCGTGGTTGAGTGTAGCGATGCTTGTCGCAATCTCTATGTCCTTCCGAGCGTACGCACAAGGCTGCTGTTTACACACATCGGCGCCGCGCCTAATAAATAACCTGCCCGGCTATCTGGACGTGTTCGCGTTCGGAATGCTGGCCGCATATCTCTACGTGCGCATGCAGAACGTTGCGGAGAAGCGAGGAGCGCAGGTTCTTGCAACGACGCTTGCCGGCGTCGCGATCGCCGTCGCAGCGTTCGACCTTCAGCATCTTTGGGCCGTTCGCACACTTCCGGATTGGCCTACAACCTGGGAAGTCTATCACCGCACCCTTACGGCCGCTGCCTTTTACGTTATCGCGCTCGGAAGTTTGATGGGTGTAACGATGTGGAGACGCGCGCTTGCCAATCCCATCCTGCTGTTTTTCGGCGCGATATCGTACAATCTGTATCTCTATCATCAAGCACTTGCGCGGCTGTTGCTGCAATGGCACATACCACCGTATCGCGGAACGCACGAACATGCCGATCCGCGTTGGCAGGTCACCTATACGATCGTCGCCGTTTTCGTTACGACGTTACAGGCGGCGGTTGTGACGTACGCCTTCGAACGGCCGTTGCTGCGAATGCCGTTCGAACGCTGGCGGCGGTTGTTTTCGCGTGGCGCCGTTAGCGTATACGCAAAACGATCTTCCCGATGACGTGGCCGCGATCCATACGGCGGTGCGCTTCCACCACGTCTTCAAAAGAAAATTCCTCGATGCGAAGCGGTATCGTGCGCGTGCCGATAGCCTCGTTGAGTTTTTGAAAGGCTGCGCGGCTCATCTCCCCATCGAAAGCAATTCCCCGGTGTCCTGCAATGGCAGGTTCCGGTTCTACGCCGTTGGGGTACGCGAACGCCGCTTGCGAGCGAAGATGCTCTAAGAACGGCGTGAGCTCGTCGCCGCCGGCCGTTGCAAGGAGCGAGTCAAAGCCTTCCGCTGCGATGCGTTTGAGCGAGCCTTCCACATGTGCGCCGTGCGGATCGATCGCATGCGCGGCGCCAAGCGTTCGAATATATTCGTGCGCGTCTGGTCGCGCCGTTCCGGCAACTGTAGCGCCGTAAGCGTGCGACGCCAGCCACACGGCTAGTGAGCCGACGCCGCCGCTCGCACCGTAAACCAGCAGTGTGGAGCGCGGTTTTGGTTCGAGCGCGCGAAGGCCCGAGTGCGCAGTGAGTGCAACGCACGGAATAGCACCGGCAACCTTTTGATCCACTTGATCGGGAACGCGCTCCACGCGGTCCGCCGGAACGCTGACGTACTGCGCATGAAAGCCGCCGTCATTGTTGCCGTAGCTGTACGCATACACGCGATCGCCGACGCGCACGTGCTTCACTTCGGACGACACCGCAGCAACGTGGCCGCTTCCATCCGCGCCCAAGATCGTGCCGGCCTTTACGTCGCCCCACTCGCCTGAACGCTGCCCGGAATCCCAGGCGCCGAGGCTGGCGTAATCGAGCGCAATGATGACGCGATCGCGCTTGAGTTTTGGCACCGGTACGTCTTTGATGTGAATATTTTCCGGCGGGCCGGCGCGATCGAGCACCGCCGCCTTCATCGTTTCCGGAAGTTGTGAGGCCATATTGCACCTCCGCTGCGACGATGGCGTAGCTTACCTTAGGCCTCCCTCCACTTGCAAGTGGCATGCCGCGAGCG
>CAZHGH010000065.1:0-17116 GCA_964531205.1 uncultured bacterium | reverse complement strand
ACCCGGACGCTCTTTCGAGCAGCAAATTTTCGCACCACTATAGCTTTCGCTACCGCCATACGGCGTTTGTTGGTCCGGACTGTGTCTTGGCCATATGATTTGCATCACGTAGGCCGCGCCCGTACAGTCTCTACACCTTCGACGCTTTTACGCGTCGCTTGGCTCGGCGTCGGCACGCATTTGCATGCAGAGCGTTCGCCGAATTTGAGCGCATCCCGCAACCGGTTTCCCGGCTACGGCTCCAAACAGAAGTCTGCTGTGTCTACCGATTCCACCATCATCCCAAAGATGCGGCCCCACATGTTTAGCTAGTGAGCGCCGAATTACTGCCATTCTCTAGGCAGGGTATAGGGTTTCACGCAATGCTAGAACCCAAACGAAGTCCGGAACGACGCCTCGAAACCGAACCGCATCGGCTGGTCTTCGGCAATCGCGTTTTGGATTCGCTCCCGTCGGCCGAAACCGAGCGGCTGGCGCCTTCGCTCCGGCGAGTTTTTCTTCAACGCGAACAGATGCTGGTACGTCCCGGCGAGCCGATCAATTACCTCCATTTCCCGATCGACGCTTTCGGCTGGTCATGGACGGAAACAACCGGTACCGATCGTCCGACGTCCGTCCTTACGGTTGGGCATCGCGGCGTCCTTGAATGGAATCGCGTGCTCGACACCGAGCGCGGTCAAACGTGCGTCACCATCATTTCGCCCGGCTCGGCATGGCGACTGAACATTGAGATCTTCGATAAGCAACACTCATCGGTGCAATCGCCGCTGCGCCGGCTCTTACTGCGATATGCGAACGCTTCGATACTGAACGGCGCGTGCCGTCTTGCATGCAATTCCGAACACAACATCGATCAGCGCCTTGCGCGCTGGCTGCTGTGGGTCGCCGATGAGTCGGCGCGCGCGGAGTTTTCCATCACGCATCAGCAGATTGCAGAGATCGCAGCCATTCGCCGGCCTTCGGTCTCGCTTGCGCTCTCGCAATTCCAACGCGATGGCCTCGTACGCTCTCAGCACGGCCGTTTGCGTATCATCAATCGCGCGGGGCTCGAGGCGCTGGTATGCCGGTGTTACTGGATCATTACAGGCAACGCCGAGGGCATCTTCAAACATGAGGACGGCGCCTAATTCGGCGCCGTTCTCTTTTTAGTAACCCATGTCGCGGGTTTGTTCGCGAATGGAACTCCTCGCGGTTTCCGTCGCGGTCTCAATTGTTTCCTTAATCACTTCGCCGCCGCGACGCATCACTTCTGTGCCCGCCTGACGCATGCGCTCTTTCATCTCGTCGGTCATCGGTCCCAGACGTTCGCTCTCGAAACGCGACACGGGCAGCAGCATGCCGATAAGGAAGCCAACCGCGAGTCCCGCAAAGAGCATCCCCATCGGATTGTCCGCCGGATTCATCGGCATGTTGCGCGCCATATCGCGCATTGAGTCACGTGCGCTCTCAAGCCGTTCGCGCGCGCCGCGTACCCGCTCGCTCATCGCTTGCTTTGCATCGTCGACGCGCCCTTGAGCGGTCTCCTTCGCGCGCTCCACAACGTTTGCGTTGTACGCAACGTTTCGCACGTCATCAGCAACGCGCTCGCGCGCATCCTCTACTTGGCGGACTTCGCTCCGCTCTTGATCCATTCTATGTCCTCCTTCACGCTACGCGTCGTTTCTTTGAACTCGATCGGAAGCGCGGATTGAAGTTGAATTCTAGCTGCCGCAAGCAGAGACAGAGCTGCAAATCCCCAGATAAACGTGATGATTAAACTTGCAAGCCACGGCTGGAACACCAGCGACAGCGCGATGATGCAGAACGCCGTAAAGGCTCCAAGCGCCGCGAGACCCATCACTGCACCCGCTGCAAGCCAAACGCTTGCTCCCGCAAGCCCGCGAATCTCTCGCATTGCTTCTTTTTTGAAGAGCAAAAGCTCCGCACGAATCAAGTCGCCAAGATCCCGCCCCAGATGCTGTACCGACTCAACTAAAGACTCTTTGTTCACGAGCGGCTCACGATCGCTCATAACTCTCCTCCGGAGCTCTCCCCATCGTCCCTGGCGCTGCATACGCATCGACATACGCGGGCGTGTCTTCCCATTGACCCGCGCCGGCAGCTGTGCGCACCGCGCGCGCTGCGGCTAAACCGCCTAAGAAGCCTGCGCCCGCAAGCAGCCACGTTTTATCGCGTGCAAACATCTGCATATCCGACCAAAGCTCTGTGCCGTCGTGATTGCGAAGGTATCGCGCTACGTCGACCGCGCGCTGCGCTAGGGTCTGCACTACGTCGGCCGCTTGCGGTTCGCCGCGATCGCGCAAAACCTGACTGACGTCACTGGCGACGTTCGTGTAGTGCTCCACGCGATCGGCGAGCAGCGTAGTCCCGCGATCGACGGCTTGATTGATCATTGCTTGCGAGCGCCGCATCAGATCGCTCGGTTGTTCGAAGCCTACCGCCATATGGATCCCTTCTCACTGAAATGTAGGTCTTTAAAATTGTTACCCACCGCCGACGCTGCGCCACGTGGAAGCGGCTCCTTGCAGCCTCTACGTTATTGGCGTGTTCTGATCGTAAACCAGACGCCAATTCCCGTCTTCATCCACGAAAAGGAAGAACAGCAAAAACATTTTTGTCGTGCCGTCTTCGCTGTACTCGACCCGCGTGAGCGCCCAGGCGGCTCCTGCCTCTTCGCGCGTCCACAAAATCTCCGGATCGAAGCGCCAAGCTTCATTCATGAACCAATCGCGGTGCGCGGCGATTACGTTTTCACGTCCGTCGATAATCCGGCCATCTCCACCAACGAATCGAACATCATCTGCTGCCAGCGTTGCCGCAAAGCGATCGATATCGCGCTCGGAGATGGCCTCTAAATGCTCTTCGAGCGCCTCGAGGACGCTATCACTTTTTCTCATTGGGAAGCGGACCGCCGCGGTGCTGCTGGGAAGGCGGACGATTTTGCTCGGGGGCTAAATCGGCGCCGCGCTCGCGGTCTCGGTCAACTTGACGACGTTCGTATTCTGTCTTTTTGTCGTCCGGGATAAGGTGTTTGTGCTTGTCATGCTCATCCATACGTTGCGTGTTTCCCATAGGGTTTGGAAACAATGCACCGTCATGATCTTCGAGGACCGCACGGATGCGGGCAAGCAACTGGCAGCAAAGCTTATGCGATACGCGGGCGAGGACACGCGCATTCTTGCGTTGCCGCGCGGAGGCGTCCCGGTTGCGTTTGAAGTTGCACTTGCATTGCATGCGCCGCTCGACGTATTCATCGTGCGCAAACTCGGCGCACCCGGGCGCGAAGAATTAGCGGTCGGCGCGATCGCATCGGGCGGCATTCGCGTACTCAACGAAGCAACGATTGCGGTTTTACACATCGACGACGCAACGATCGAAGCTATCACGCGTCGCGAGTTGGAAGAATTGCGACGGCGCGAAGCGGCGTATCGCGACGATCTCCCGGCGCAGGATGTCACGGCGCGTACGGTGATTCTTATCGACGACGGACTGGCCACGGGGGCGAGCATGCAGGCTGCGATTCTTGCGCTGCGTCAGCGCTCGCCGCGCGCGATCGTTAGTGCTGTTCCGGTCGCACCGGCGGAAACGTGTGCGGAGCTTGCGCAATATGCGGACGACATGGTATGCCTTGCGACGCCGCATCCGTTTCGGGGAGTGGGTGCTTGGTACGCCAATTTTCAACAGGTAACGGACGAAGAGGTGCGCGCGCTGCTTATCGCGACCGCACGATACGAAAGATCCGCACATGACCGCGGAGCGTGAACTGACGCTTCAATTAGAAGGAAACGACCTAGGCGCAACACTGGGCTTCCCGCCGACGCCGCGGGGTTTGATTGTCTTCGCGCATGGCAGCGGCAGTAGCCGTCACAGCCCTCGCAACCACTTTGTCGCGCAATCGCTGAACGAACGAGGCTTTGCAACGTTGCTGCTCGATCTACTCACGTCCCGCGAAGATGAAATCGATCGCGAGACGGCGGCGTTGCGATTCGACATCGCGCTGCTTGCGCGCCGCGTCGACCTTGCAACGTCGTGGTGGCGCAAAAACGGCGAGTTCCCCGTATTGCCGATCGGTTATTTCGGCGCTAGTACGGGCGCCGCCGCGGCGCTTCTCGCTGCTTCACAACGCGACGATATCGCGGCTATCGTTTCGCGCGGCGGCCGGCCGGATTTGGCCGGTCCTGCGCTGACGTTGGTGCGAGCGGCGACGCTCTTAATAGTAGGGGCACGCGATACGGTCGTCATCGACCTGAACCGCCAAGCAGCAGCGCAAATCCGCGCGCATCATCAGATCGCCGTCGTTCCGAACGCGGGGCATTTATTCGAAGAACCGGGTGCGCTTGAAGAAGTCGCGCGCTTGGCGGGCGAGTGGTTTGCGCGTTACGTTGTCGCCTAACCTAGGGCCAAATTCGCCGTACTTCTTTTGAAAGTGTGGCTTTGATCTTCTCGTACTCGTCCGGCATGCGCCGCTTGAGAACGCGCAGCACGGCCGTCGCTAACCACTCGAAGTCCAGCGCCTCTCCGTAGCCTGTAAAGTGGGGCCGAATCCGGTCCACGAATGCGTCGGCGGTGCGATCGTCGGCAGGGGCGCGGCTAGGGTCCCAGCCCTCGAAGTACAGACCGCGGACCAGCATCGGGAGTTGTGCTGAGAAATGACCGCTCTGATCCGCCGTAATCTCGTCGCGAACGGCATGCAGAACGCCCCGGAGTGCCTGAAGGCCGTAATGCCGGTCTTCCCATCCGGTCTCGTGAAGGACGTCACGAATCCACTCGTAGGTTTCTTGAACGGTTCTATCGACAACGTCCATGTGGGCTTGCGTCGACATAGCAACATGCTTCCCGGGACCCGGAGCAGTAAACCCGGGGACAACGGGAGCATTGCATGAGCGTAAAACCGGTAAGCATACCCTCGGACAGCGACGGCGCCACAATTGATGCGGGCGGGCGTCGTGTGACGCTGACGAATCTCAACAAACTTTTCTGGTCCGAATTGAAAATCACGAAGCGGGAGTTGCTGCAGTATTACGCAGATGTTGCGGACGTGTTGCTTCCGCACACGCGCAACCGCGCGATGGTGATGAAACGCTATCCCAATGGCGCGGCCGGGGACTTCTTCTTCATGAAACGTACGCCGTCGCCGCGCCCGGAGTGGCTGCAAACGTGCCGCATCGAACATCGCTCCGGAAACGTGATCGATTTTCCAATGGTGGACGATCTCGCCTCGTTGCTCTGGATCGTCAATCTCGGGTGCATCGACTTGAATCAGTGGTATGCGACGTGCGACGACATCAACCGTCCGGATTACGTACACTTCGATCTCGATCCCGGAAACGCACCGTTTGAAAACGTGCGCGAAGCCGCGCTGCTCGTGCGCGACGGCCTCGCCGGCTTCGGCATGAAAAGCTACGCGAAAACCTCCGGCTCCAAGGGCATTCACGTGTACGTGCCCATCGTTCGCGGTCCGTTGCAGAAAGAAGTGTGGACGTTCGCAAAATCGTTTGCGCAAGCGATGGCGAAACACGAACCAACGCTCGTGACGGCCGAATATAAAAAAGAAAAACGTCCGCCAAAGCGCGTCCTCGTCGATTACAACCAGAACCGCTGGGGCTCGACGCTTGCATCGGTGTATTCCGTTCGTCCGACACCTCTCGCGACCGTTTCCGCGCCGGTCACGTGGGATGAGCTCGAAGACGGCGTCGAAATCGAAGATTTCCATCTGCGGAATATGCGGCAGCGTCTGAAAGATGCCGGCGATCTGTGGGCACCGCTCGCTGCAAAGAGCGGACGCTTCGATCTCCGTACGCTAATCGGAGCCGTTTCGTGAAGCTGAAACAGCTGAAACCGCCGATCGAACCCATGGAGGCGCGCTCCGTCGAGAAAATTCCGAAAGGGGCAGAGTGGCTGTACGAGCCGAAGTGGGATGGATTTCGCTGCATCGCGTTTCGTGACGCGGACGATATCCAGTTGCAGTCGAAATCCGGCCAACCGCTGCACCGGTACTTTCCGGAGGTCGTCGAGGCTCTGAAACGCTTGCGCGCGGAGCGGTTCATTTTAGACGGCGAACTCGCCATCGAACAAGAAGGCCGTCTGGATTTCGATGCGCTTCTGCAGCGCATTCATCCGGCGGCTTCACGCATCAAGAAACTTTCGGTTGAAACGCCGACGCGTTATCACTTATTCGACATCTTGGCTAGCCCGGACCATGACGACGTCTATTCGTGGCCGCTCGAGCAGCGCCGCAAAGCATTGGAAGCGTTCGATACGCACTTTTTAAAGAATAACAAGGTCATCGAAGTCTCGCCCGTAACACGGGACTTCGCGCAAGCGGAACGCTGGTTCAGCGGCGGGACGGCCTGGTTCGACGGCGTCATCGCAAAGAAAGTTTCCGCACCGTACCGCTTCGGCGAGCGCGATGCGGTGATGAAGATCAAAAGGCTTTACACCGCGGATTGCGTCGTAGGCGGGTATCGCTTGGCAAAAGACAACAAGACGGTTGCGTCGCTTTTGCTGGGACTCTACGACGATGACGGTTTGCTGCATCTTGTCGGATTCGTCGGCTCGATGTCCGCGCAAGAACGCGTGCGCGCGGGCGAGTTACTGAAGCCGCTCGAAACCGCGATCAGCTTCACCGGCGCGCAACCTGGAGGCGTAAGCCGCTGGGGATCCCGCGATACGGAATGGCATCCGGTCACGCCGAAAGTCGTCGCCGAAGTCCATTTCGATCACGTCACTAAACGCCGCTTCCGGCATGGCGCGCGGTTCGTTCGGTGGCGTCCGGATAAAGATCCGCGTGAGTGCTCGATGGAGCAGCTCTTACGGCCAGGATGATTCGGTTGACGGCGTTATCAATAGCTCTTTGATATCGCAGCCTTCGGGCTGTGAGAGTGCGAAGACCGCTGCCTGCGCTACATATTCCGGGCGGTTCAGTTTTGCGTCCACGCCGGGTTTGTATTTTTCGTCGCGGCCGTCGAAGAAATGCGTCTGCATGCCGCCGGGAATCAAACACGTAACGCCGACCTGACCGCCGAGTTCGGTTGAAAGCGCGCGCGTAAAGCCCACGACGCCGAACTTGCTTGCGCAATACGCGGTTGCATCGCTGACAGCACGCAAGCCGAGCGTCGATGCAACGGTGACGACGCGTCCGTGATTTTCAATAAGACGCGGCAGCGCTGCGCGTACGACCGCGGCGGTGCCGAGCAGATTCACGCGGATCACGCGCTCCCACGCGTCCGCAGAAACATCCAGAAAGCGCCCGCACGCGTCGACGCCGGCATTTGCTACCACGCCGTTGAGATCCGGATGACGCTCGACAACTTCGCGGACCTTTTCCGTCACGCTCTTCGTGTCGGAAACGTCGACCAGCTCGTGTTCGAGCTCGCCGTTCGACGCGTTCACGTCGAATCCGACCGGCGTCCCGCCTGCCGCCGCAATAGCTTGTGCAATTGCAAGGCCGAGCCCGGACGCCGCACCCGTTACGATAAATGTACCGCGAAGCGTGCGTCGTGCGTTGGCGCTGTCGATTTGCCCAGTCGTAATGAGCATCTACGTTCTCCTTTCACGAAACCGGCAGACGCCGGCGAGTCCGGCCAAAAGCGGTATACTGCATCCCCGCCTTCTGAATTTTTTCGGGATCTAAGCGGTTGCGCAGGTCGATAACGTGCTTGCCGTTTAGCGATGCAGCCACCCGGCGCCAATCCAGTTGCGTATAGAGACGATCGTCGTTCGCAACAATCAGCGCGGTCGCACCTGCGCAGAGTTCGTACGGCGAATTGCAATACTGCACGCGATCGCGTAGGCGCGCTTTTGCGGCGTGCATCGCATACGGATCGTGTACGCGAAGGATCGCACCGTGCGTTAACAAGGCTTCGACGAGCAGCAGTGCGGGCGACTCACGCACGTCATCCGTGCCGCCCTTAAAGGCGAGGCCCGCTACGCCGAGCTCGCGATCGTATAACTCGCCCAGAGCGTCCTCAATCATGCGGACGCCTTCAGCGACTTGCCGCCGGTTCACGTTGAGCGTCGCCTCCAGCATCGTCGGCTCGATTGCGTGATTGCGTGCAACGTGCGCCAATGCCGCAACGTCTTTGGGCAAGCACGAGCCGCCGAAGCCTAATCCTGGTTCTAAGTACGCGCGTCCGATACGCGCGTCGGCGCCGATTCCCGCGATCACCTCGTCGACGTCGGCATTCACGCTCGCGCAGAGATTCGCGATCTCATTAATAAAAGAGATCTTCGTCGCTAAAAACGCGTTCGCCGTGTACTTGATCATCTCGGCGGTATGCACGTCTACGACATGGATGGGCGCACCCAGCGGAGTGTAAATGTCGCGCAGGAGCGCTATTGCTTCGGAGTCGCTCGAACCGATGACGACACGATCCGGGTGCAAGAAGTCGCCGATTGCACTGCCCTCGCGAAGAAACTCCGGATTCGAAGCAACCGCACAGTGATACATGGGATTAGCATTCGCGCGGATGATCCGTTCAACCAAATCAGCTGTTTCAACGGGAACCGTCGATTTGTTAACGACGAGTGTCGGTCCGGAAGCGAACGTAGCGATGTCGCGTGCGGCTTGGCGTACGTACGTTAAATCGGCTTCGCCCGTTGGACCGGTGGGTGTTCCGACGGCGATAAATACGATGCGGGAATTTTCAAGCGCATCTTCAGGCCGGGTCACAAACCGCAGACGACCAACGGCTGTTTGCTCGGAAATAAGCTCTGCAAGGCCCGGCTCGAAAAATGGTACGGTTCCATTCTGCAAATCATGAATTTTTGTGAAATCCGTATCGTAACAAATAACAGAATGGCCCATGTGAGCGAAGCACGCGCCGCTCACCAAACCTACATAACCGCAACCGAAAATCGCGATTCCGTGCATGCATCGCTTCTACCATGAAGTGCCCCCTTTTAACCTGAGCGGTTAAGTTTAAAGTTACGGTTCTCGGAAACAATGCTCGCACTTGAGAACCGCTTCTATAAAAATGTTTGGACACGCGTATGGTCGTTCTCGGTATAAACGGAATTTTCCACGACACGTCCGTCGCTCTGTTGAGCGACGGTGCAATTGTCGCGGCCGCTGAAGAAGAGCGGTTCAACCGCCGCAAACATGGTAAGGAGTGCGTAGCATTTAGTACGTGGGAGCTACCGCTACTCAGTGCTAAGTGGTGCTTGCAACATGCCGGTCTCTCGCCCGCCGACGTCGATGTCGTCGCTTACTCGTACGACCCGGCGCTTGCGCAGCAATTTGACGGCGACATCACAGCGAACGAATGGGAAGGTCTGCGCACGCTCTACGCAACGCGGACTCCGCGGTTTTTAGAAACGGCGTTACCTGGAATCGGGCGGGCGGCTGTCGAGTTCGTTCCGCATCACGTTGCGCATGCTGCTTCCGCCTATCTCGCTGCGCCATACGGTGACTGCGCTGTCATGGTCGCCGACGGTCGAGGCGAGCGCGCCTCTTACCTCGCCGGAAAAGTGCGCGACGGACGCTTACAGATTATCGCTACGCAAACGTTGCCGCACTCGTTAGGGCTGCTCTACGAAGATTTGACGATGCACCTCGGCTTCCATAGGTCGTCCGACGAGTATAAAGTCATGGGGTTGGCCGCATACGGAAAGCCGCGTTTTTTGGATGAGTTCCGCGAGGCTATCCGCGTTCGCGAAGATGGCGGTTTCGAGACCGATCCCATCGATTTTTCGAAATACGCTCCGCAACGTGCGCAAGACGACGAGTTTATCGGCGCACATGCCGATCTTGCCGCAAGCGTGCAGGCGCGCCTCGAAGAAGTTTTGCTGGAGCTGGCGCATTGGCTTCACGCGCGAACCGGCGATCGCTATCTAACGATGGCCGGCGGTGTTGCACTGAATTGCGTCGCGAATGCGCGTATCGCCCGCGAGGGTCCATTCGAAAGCGTTTGGGTGCAACCGGCCGCGGGCGACGCGGGTACGTCGCTGGGTGCCGCGCTCTTCGCTGCACGAAAACACGGCGAGCGCGTCAAGCCCATGGCGAGCGCCGCGCTCGGACGTGAGTGGAGCGACGATCAAATCGCGCGCGAACTCGATCGCGCAAACATCGAATACGAACGGCCGTCCAACATCGCTGCTGCAGTGGCGGAGATTTTAGCGGACGACGGCGTCGTCGGCTGGTTCCAGGGACGCAGCGAATTCGGCCCGCGCGCCCTCGGTCATCGCAGCTTGCTCGCGAACCCGAAGTATCCCGATAACTTAGAACGGCTCAACAATATCAAGGGCCGCGAACAGTTCCGTCCGCTCGCGCCGATGGTGTCGGCGGATCGCGCTGCGGAGATCTTCGAAGGCCAGCTTCCCAGCCCGTTCATGCTTTTCACGCATCGCGTGAAGCCCCAGTGGCGCGATGCAATCGCCGCCGCGGTGCATGTTGACGGAACGGCTCGCGTGCAAACCGTCGACGAAGACGACGAGCCGCTCGTCGCACAAATGCTGCGCGAATTCGATCGTCTCACCGGCGTACCGGTCGTGATAAATACGAGTTTCAACACCGCGGGCCGTCCAATGGTCGATGCTCCGCGCGACGCTCTCGAATGTTTCGGCTCTGCGCCAATCGACGCACTTGCAATCGGGCCGTTCTTGTTACGGCGCGCGGGAGTGTTCAAGGCGCGGCCGACTCGCCGCGAGGTCGCCAGTGGCGTTTGATATCGTCATTCCGACGATCGGCCGTCCTTCGCTGTACGCGTTGCTGCAATCGTTGGCTCGTTCGCGCGGGCCGTTACCGGAACACATTATAGTCGTCGACGATCGGCGCGTCACCGAAGCGCCGTTGACTTTCGATGAGGTCGACGAACGCATTCGGTCTCGAATCGCCGTATTAGAAGGAAAGGCAGCCGGGCCAGCTTCGGCGCGCAACGCCGGATGGCGCGCTTCGGCTGCGCAGTTCATCGCATTTTTGGACGATGACGTCCTCGTCGACGGTGAATGGCTCGAACGAGCTTCGCAAGACATCGCCGCAATGTCCGATGCGGCGGCCGGCTCACAAGGCCACGTTCATGTGCCGCTTCCAAACGATCGCCCCGCTACGGATTGGGAACGCAACGTCGCGAGCCTTCAGTCGTCGGCATGGATTACCGCCGACATGATCTACCGGCGCAGCGTACTGGAGCGGCTCGGCGGTTTCGACGAACGCTTCAAGCGTGCGTATCGGGAAGACGCGGACTTTGCACTGCGTGTCTTCAATGCCGGCTTCCGCATAGAAAAAGGAACGCGGAATATTTCTCATCCTGTCCGCGCCGCCGATCCGTGGATCAGCGTTCGTCTTCAAGCGGGTAACGCAGACGATGCACTGATGAACGCAATCCATGGCCGCGACTGGCGAGCGCGCGTCGGCGCCCCGCGCGGACGCTGGCCGTGGCACGTCGCGACCGTCGTTTGTTTCGCAGCATGGGCCGCACTGACGGTAGACTTCGCTTGGCGCCGCATCGCTCCGGGTCCGCGCACGCCGCGCGAGATCCAAGCAATGCTGCTTACAAGTCCCGTCATTCCATTTGCCGCGGTCTACCACCGGCTGCGGGGAGCGCTGCTCCAGTGATACGCGCCGTGTTGTTCGATCGCGACGGTACACTCATCGCCGATCGGCCGGATCGGCACGAGCACATCGTGCTCATGCCACGCGCACGAGAAGCACTCGACCACGTGCGCAGTCAAGGCATGTACGCCGGCGTTGTCACAAATCAGCCCGGCGTCGATGCGCGTGAACTACGGCGTATTCACGATCGAATCCAAGAGGTGTTGGGCCCTATCGACGGCTGGTTTGCGTGCACGCATACCGTGTACGATGGATGTGATTGCCGCAAGCCGCAGCCGGGACTGATCTACCAGGCGGCTAAGGCGTTTGGTATCGCGCCGCAAGAGTGCGCGCTCATCGGCGACATCGGCAGCGACATCGACGCCGCGCAAGCTGCAGGCGCGCAAGGCGTACTCGTTCCCACGCCGGTTACGTTACACGATGAAATCGCGCGCGCGCCTCTTGTTTGCAACGACCTTTTGCAAGCCGTCCAGCATGTCACCGGAGCGTACGCGGTGCCATGAAGCACGTACTGGTAGCGCGCCAAGACAATAACGGCGACGTTCTTCTCACGGGCCCTGCTGTTCGCGCAATCGCAGCGTCCGCGAACGTAACATTTTTATGCGGCCCGCGTGGCGCAGATGCGGCACGTTCGCTCCCCGGCGTCAATGAGGTGATCGTTCGCGAAGCCGAATGGATCGACGCCGAGCCCCATCCCATCCGTGCACGAAGCATCGCGCAATTCGTCGAGACGATTCGCGCGCGGTCGTTCGACGAAGCCGTCATCTTCACATCGTTTCACCAAAGCCCGCTTCCACTGGCTCTTCTTCTGCGTATGGCCGGTGTACCGCGCATCGGTGCGATCAGCGTCGACTATCCCGGCTCGCTGCTGGACGTGCGTCATAAAGTCTCCGATGACATCCACGAAGTCGAACGCGCACTTTCGCTTGCAAACGCTATGGGCTACGCTTTGCCGGCGAGCGATGACGGCCGTCTGCTGATGCGTGAAAGTCCCAGCTACGTCGATCTGCCGTTTCGCGAGTATGTCGTCGTGCATCCCGGCGCGACGGTTCCGGCGCGAGCATGGTTTCCCGAGCGCAATGCAGCGCTCGTCAATCATCTGTGCACAAAGGGCTACAATGTGGTCGTTACCGGCGCGCAGTGCGAACGCGAATTGACGAAAATGGTCGCAGGCAGCTGCGGGCTGGACCTTGGCGGCGCAACCACGTTTGCGCAATTCGCAGCAATCCTGCGCGGTGCGTCGGTTGTCGTTTCGGGCAATACCGCAGCGGCGCACGTGGCGTCGGCAACGGGAACGCCGGTCGTATCGATATTTCCGCCAACGATTCCCGCGCTGCGTTTTCGGCCGTGGATGGTTCCATACGTATTGCTCGGCGACCAAAATGTGCCGTGCGCAGGTTGCCGTGCAAGGACGTGTCCCATCGAAGGGCAACCGTGCCTCGACGTCGTGCACGTCGACGATGTTTTCCGCGCCGTACAAGCAGTTGCGCGCGCACACGTCGAGGTCGCATGATGCGTATCTTCGGCTGGCACGTGCACGGATCGTGGATGACGGCATTCGTGCAAGGCAATCACGAGTACATCGTTCCGGTTCTTCGCGATCGTGGCCCCGACGGACGCGGACGCGCGCAAACGTGGGAGTGGCCGGCGAGCGTTGTGGAACTTGCACCGGAACAATTGCGCGACGCGCGTCCGGACGTCATCGTTCTGCAGCGCCCGCACGAATACGAATTGGCGCGCCAGTGGTTCGGCATGACGCCAGGTGTAGACTTGCCCGCAATCTATGTCGAACACAACGCGCCGCAGGGACAGATCAACGCAATGCGTCACCCTGCCGCGGATTGGCCCGGCATTCATGTCGTGCACGTTACGCATTTCAACGATCTCTTTTGGGATTGCGGAGATCGCTTCACGCACGTCATCGAACACGGCGTGGTAGATCCGGGGTACCGCTACACGGGCGAACTGGCATCGTGTGCGGTGGTTATCAACGAGCCGCAACGGCGCGCCAGAGTGACCGGTACCGACTTGCTCGCAAAATTCGAATCGCGCGTACCGATCGAGCTCTTCGGCATGGGCGCCGGCGCCCGGGGCGGCTATGAAAATCTGCCGCAAGCGCAGTTGCATGGCGAGCTTGCGCGGCGGCGTGTGTATTTGCATCCAATTCGTTGGACTTCGCTCGGACTTTCGCTGATCGAAGCCATGCATTTAGGAATGCCGGTGGTCGCACTGGCAACAACGGAGGTGCCTGAAGCAGTTCCCGAAGGCGCCGGTATCGTTTCTACGGACGTCCGCAGATTAATCCAGTCGCTCACGGAGCTGCTGGATGATCCCGGTCGCTGCAAAGAACTCGGCCGCAACGCGCGCGTGCATGCGCGCAAACGCTACGGACTCGAGCGCTTCCTAGCGGATTGGGATGGTCTTCTCCAGGAGGTCGTACGATGAAAATCGCGATGGTGTCGGAGCACGCTAGCCCTTTGGCCGTGCTCGGTGGAGTCGACGCGGGAGGGCAGAACGTTCATGTCGCTGCGCTTGCGGAAGCGATGGCCGCGCAAGGGAACGAGGTCGTTGTGTACACGCGTCGCGACGATCCGAAACTCGACGTGCGCGTCCAGTACGCACCCGGAGTCGTTGTCGAACATGTGGACGCCGGTCCGCCCGAACCGATCGAAAAAGATCGGATGCTGCCGTTCATGGGTGAATTCGCGCGGGTGCTTTCTCAACGCTGGGCTGAAGATCGCCCGGACGTCGTACACGCGCATTTTTGGATGTCGGGAAAAGCAAGCTTGGACGCCGGGTTGCCGCAAGGCATTCCGGTCGTAGAAACGTTTCACGCGCTCGGGATCGAAAAGCGCCGTTATCAAGGGGCCAAAGACACGAGCCCGCCGTCGCGCTTGGATGAAGAACGCCGCATTGCTCGCGATTCCAGCCGGATCGTTGCGACCGCGACGGCGGAAGCATTCGAACTCGTGCGCATGGGCGCCGATAAAGCGAAAATTGCGGTTGTTCCTTGCGGTGTTGATTTGCGGCTCTTCCAACCAATCGGTCCAGCGGAAGAACGCGATCGCTCGCGCAAGAGACTCGTCTGCCTGAGCCGCTTAGTGGAACGCAAGGGCATCGCCGACGTAATCAACGCGCTTATGCTGCTGCCGGATGTTGAATTAATCGTCGCCGGCGGCCCTGAAGCCGCGAAGCTGCATGAAGATGCTGAAGCGCAACGCTTACAGCAACTTGCGCGCGATCTCGGCGTAGCGGATCGTGTCGTATTCCGCGGTCGCGTAGAACGGCCGAACGTTCCGGCGTTGCTGCGCTCCGCGGACGCCGTCGTATGCTACCCATGGTACGAACCATTCGGAATCGTGCCTTTGGAGGCGATGGCATGCGGTGTTCCGGTCGTGGTCGCGCAAGTCGGCGGGCTCGTTGACAGCATCGTCAACGGCGTGACGGGCGTTCACGTCCCGCCGCGTTCGCCGATTGCGCTTTCGGAAGCGATCAAAGATCTTTTAAAAGACGAGAAGCGTTGCATGGAACTTGCGCTCGCCGGAACGCGGCGTGCGAACCGCCGCTACGGATGGGCGCGCATCGCAAGCGATACGCTGGCGGTGTACAACGACGTCATTATCGAACGGGTCTTTGCAGAACGCGCGTCATGAGATTGCATACGGTCGTCACGTCGCGGCCGACGTTGCTCATTTTACGTGCGCTCGGCCTGGGCGACTTCCTTACCGCGATTCCGGCACTTCGTGCCGTTTCGCGCGCTTTTCCATCGCATTACCGCATGCTCGCCGCGCCGCTGTATCTCGCTCCCCTTGCCGGCTTCTGCGGGGCCGTCGATGAAGTCGTCGACGCTGCTCCGCTCGAGCCGCTCGATGATTCGATTGCTGACGTCGACATCGCCGTCAATTTACACGGCCGCGGCCCGCAAAGCCACCGGGTCGCATTGCGCACGAAGCCCCGCAGGCTCATTGCCTTCGCGAATCCGGAAATTCCGGAGAGCGCCGGTTCTCCGGAATGGCGTCCCGACGAACACGAGATCGACCGCTGGTGCCGCCTGCTGCGCGAAAGCGGTATTCCAGCCGATCCAAACGATCTGGAAATAACGGCGCCCCACGGCGACCCACGTGCACGCGGCGCAATCGTCGTTCATCCCGGTGCTGCGAGCGAGTCGAGGAGATGGCCGGTCAATTGCTGGATCGACCTGTGCGTGCGGCTGCAAAGTGAGGGAGAACGCGTCGTCTTGACCGGCTCCGCCGAAGAGTTTCGGCGCTGCCGCTTCATTGCAAAAGCCGCGCACGTTCCAATCGACTCGGTGCTCGCAGGCAAAACGAATCTCGCGGATCTGACGTGCGTCGTTTCGGCGGCGCGCGCTATCGTCTGCGGCGATACGGGCATCGCGCACATCGCAACGGCCTTGCGAACGCCGTCAGTCGTGCTCTTCGGTCCGACTAGTCCGCGCTATTGGGGCCCGCCTGCTAATCGTCCCTATCACCGCGTGATTTGGCGCGGCATTTTAGGCGATCCGCACGCACCGTACGTCGATCCGGGACTCGCTTCGATTACCGTAGACGAAGTGATGGCTGAATTACACGCGCTGTTGCATATCGCGCGCGCCGGGTAAACGAGGTGCATGGCTAGCACAGGCAAACGTAAAAAACAAACGGGCGGGCGGAAAAAACGTCTAGGCACGCCGACCGTTCGGTCTTCGAGCCGGCAGCGCGCTGCGCGCGCGAGTTCCGAAGAGTCGATGATCCCGGGTAAGCGCCACCGCGCGGAGCAGCCCGTAATCGATATGGAGTCCGATCGCGAGATCTACGGCGTGCAGATGTCGGAACGGCGGCGCCGCGGCGAGTCGAAACCTGCGATGCCCGAATCTAAAACCAAAACTACGCAGACGATGGAGCCGAGGAGCGTTCCAAATACCGGCATCGCGAAAAGCCGGAAACGCTCGTGAGTACATACGACGTCGATCGCTACCGCACGGCCCGCGGCTCCATCACGATTCACATGAGCGCGGCGGATGCGAATCGCACTTTACTCGCGCTCGAGCATCTCGATCAGGACAGCGGATTGGATCCCGCGCTCACGGAGCTTCGCGAAAGCATAAGGGCTGCTTTGGTTACAAAATCGTCCGGAGACACCGACAGCGCGCCAAGCACCGAGTAAACGGCGTTTCCCTTCGCCAAGGTGCGGGTAACCGGAATTTTAGGACTAGATTGGAGGTTACCAGTGGCAAGAGCAAAACGCACGCGCGACCACGATGAAATCCGCAGCTGGGTCGAGAGCAAGGGCGGTCATCCTGCGTTCGTCGAGGGCACGGGCGGCGTAATGCGCATTGACTTCGGACAGCCGGAAGAGAACCTCGAACAAGTCGACTGGAATCGTTTTTTCCGCGTATTCGACCGTAGCAACGTCGATTTTCTGTACGATCCCAGCGGTTATATGGTGAAGTTCGTCGAGTCCGGCTCCGGTAACGGAGGTAGAACGATGGCACGCCGCAAGACTTCCACACGTAAAAGTGCCGGCGGACGCAAGAAGAGCACAAGCACGCGCGGACGCAAGAAGAGC
>CAZHGH010000064.1:13001-17288 GCA_964531205.1 uncultured bacterium | reverse complement strand
CCGATGTACGCAACACCGACGGCCGCGCAGCTGCCGGTGATGGCGGCGCGCATCGCAGGCGTGCGCATTGTCGAACCGCCGATGCGCATGCTGGGCGATTACATTGCTCCCGGCGACGTCCATGGTATTTTGCAGTGGATCGATCGACCGCCCGCGCGTAATGCCGGTGCATTCGTCGTATCGACGGACATGCTGGCTTACGGCGGACTCGATGCATCACGTGTGCCGGGCGGCGTGTCAACGGACGAAGCGCTCAAGCGACTGCAAACGCTGCGCGAATTAAGACAGTTGCATCCACATGCGTGGATCGGTGCATTCGGAACGATCATGCGGCTCGAGCCGACCTCCGTCACGCGCGTCGGCGAAGCCGTCGATTATTCGCCAATCGCGCAGGACCCGACGTGGCAATACATTTGGGACTATGCGCAGTTGCACGATCCGCCGTTGCCATCCGAATCCGCTCGCGCGCAGCGTTTGCGCACGCTTATCGGCAAGGAAGTGCTTTCGCAATACCTGTGGACGCGCGATCGTGACCGGCGTGTCGATTTGGCGGTGCTTCAAATGGCCGCTGATGGTACCGCGAATCGCATCGTGCTCGGACAGGACGATGCGGGACCGGTTGGGTTGCACGTCAAGGACGTCCAGGCTCTTCAAGAAAAGCTGGCGGAACTCAACGTAGACGATCGTGCGTCGATCGAACCGGGAGCCGACGAACTTGGTCTAGCGTTAGTCGCGCATGCCATTGCACGTTCGATACGCTGGAGTCCGCATGTCGCCGTGATATATTCGCGCCCGAATGGAGGAGCGACGCAGGATCCGCTGGAGTATGCACCGATCGACGTAACGATCGGCGCGCTGATTCGTCTCTGCGGCGGCGTTCGCGATGACGCGCATCCGGATCTCACGCTGTTCGTGCGCGTCCCGCACACCGATGCTGCACAAGACGACACATTGCTGGACGGGATTCGATCGAAGATCGCTGTGGGACGATCTGTCGCGCTCGTCGATCTAACGTATCTCACCTATTCCTACGCGTCCCAAGCGGCGTTTGTCCAAAAACTCATCGACGCAGGCTTAGCCGGAACACTCGATGCCTATTCCGCGTGGAACACCGATGCGAACAGCGTCGGGATCGCCCTTTCGGAGGCGATTTGTGTGGGCGCAGGACGCCGGTCCGCGCGGTACGATCCGCTCGCGCACGCCGAGTTTATGCTGGATCGCTACATCGATGATTATCTGTACCACACGAAGATCCGGCCGCAAGTGAATTCGGAGCTTACCGCGCAGGGGGTTAGCGAGCACTATTGGCTAGCACCGGATGTCGCGAGACGCGCGAACTCCCGCGTTCGGGACCTTATCACGCCGCTGGCGAAGGATTTGCTGCACCGCATCTATCCGCGGTACCACGCCGCTAAGCTCCAGATTTATTTGCCTTGGCCGCGCACTGCCGAGATACGCAGCGAGATAATACTGCATTAAAAAAGCCGTCCTCATCGTATCGTTTGAGGGCGGCTTTCTGTCTTTTTCTGTTGTAGATCGTTTTTGGCTCGTGGGCGCCGGCGGGTCGCAGATTCTGGGCTGGACCGAGGCGCGGCATGAGCGCTTTCTTCTTGCGCTTTTTATTCATGGGGCTAACCTCCGATTTGAAAGTATACCACAGAGGTAAACGCGGCTCCGAACCACGCCAGGCGGAGCCGCGTTTCGCAGCATGGGCGCCGCGTCTTTACGTTACGTGCCGGTGCTGCCGCCGGCGTGGAAAATGTATTTAAAAACCACGCGGTGGATCGTGTTGCCGCGCGATGCCGGAGTGCCGTAATCGATGTAGAGTTCGTCGAGGTTTGCGAAGCGTTTGTGGTAGGACAGCGCGAGGTTCGTGCCGGGGGTCGCCCACCCGCCCCATCCGCTGACATTACGCAGACCGATCGCGAGGCTCGCATTGCGCCCGAATGAGCGCGTCAGCGACACCCGTCGAAGCCACTGCGTATCGTATGCTTGCACCGCGCTAGCGTGCTCGATCGTGCCGTCGTATTCAAGCGAGACACCGTATAATCCGAATTTTTGCGCAGTCGAAAGAGCGGTTTGCTGCAAATATCCGCCGCCGAATTGCCCCCACGAATAGGAGGCATCGATCGGCGTCGGACTGCCGTCTTTGTAACCTAGCGAGAGTTGCGTGAGATTGAACGGAATCAAGTCGCTTGACGGCGAGGTATCGAATCGTAATCCGCTCGGGCCGGTGGAAAGATTGAGCGAAACCTGATTCTGGAACGTCACGCCGGCGTTGCCGCTATCATCGTATTCACGCACTTGGCCTTCACGATCCATAAAGCGATCGACCATGAAGCCCGCGTTCCACGATTTCACGATCCCATTTTTAGCGCCGACGCCGTTGTATTGGAAAATCGCGCGAGGGCCGCGAATGTCGTCGATAGCGGTGTACCCATCGACCGGATTGAAATTCGGCGCGATGTCACGATAGTCGATAGCAGCGAAGTACTTTGCGGTTTGTACGCCTTCCGACGCGAAAAGATAGCTGCTCGGACCGGTGCTCCCGTTGATATCTTGTTTGAGCGAGAAAATCGTAAATTGGCCGCTATGCGTGTTGTTCGTGCTCACCGAAACACCGGCAGCGTTGTCCTTGACGCCGGTGTGGTGCGCCATCACGTCTTCGAAGCCGAGAGACAATGAATTATCCGGCTTGGTGTATCCATAGCCGACGGCCGTATCGTTGAAGCCGTCGCCGGTAACGTTGAGGGCGCCGATGGAATTGTTGCCGGCGGTCCCTTCTAATTTGAGGCCGCGGTTGAAGATGCCGATGCCGGGCGTATAAAAGAGCGAGTCGGCAATACCGTTTACGTTCACCTGTGGCAGCGTATTGATATACTGCGCGCCTTGCGAAAAAAATGGGCGGTACTCTTGATACTGCCGCTGGAACATCTGCGGAGCTATCGATGTCTGATCTTGCTCGACGTTCGAGAAATCCGGATTCAGCGTTCCGACGAACGCCATCGTGTTCGTGATCGGCATCGTGACATCGATGCCCATGCCGCGCGGCTTGGTATTGATGAAATTGCCGATGCCGTTCTGGAATTCGTGGTTTTGCGATCCCGCGCTCGTCAACGCATAAACGTCCGCATGCGGCTGAGGCCGCGTTGCACTTGCAACGAGGCGTATGCCGTCGATAGAGGGCCAGAACGAGGAATCGCCGACGTTCGATTGCGCAGGCTGGTAAGCCCAGGTGTACAAATCGTTCGTCGACGCGATGAATCGCACGAAGTTGACCTTCCAACGCTGCAGCGACGCACTTTGAGCGCGAAGGTCCGACAGCGGAATGACCATCATGACGTTGTAGTCGCCGTTTGGCATGATTTTCGCGAGGCTCGTCCACTCCGGTGCGTAGCGCGCATTTTCGCTTGACGTTTCGTCGTGCACGCCTTTCGGCGTCGCTTTAAAGGAATAGACGCGGCTGCCGTTCCCCGACGTGTCTACGGAAAACGTTACGTGATCGTCACTGAGTACGCCGGCGTTATCGACCGTTTGCGTCGCCGTAATTGGGACGCCCGATTGTGCCGCTTCAAAAGCAACGTACAGATTTTTGTCGTCGTACATGAAGTACGCGTGCGTGGCATACTTCGCGGGCTCGCGCGTGGTGAAGTTTTCGAAAGCCTGGGCTTTGAGCGCGTTTTGCCAGAGCGGACTGCTCAGCGATGCATCGAGCGCGGGTGCGGCTTGGACTTTCACCGCATTGAACGTGTCGGCGTGGGTCACCGGATGTTGGGTTTGGGCCAAGCCGATCTGCTCCGCAGCTACGGGGATCGCGCCGGCGGCGAGCACCGCCACCGCTGCAAAAGACAATAGGAAACGAACCGGAGCCATAATCGCACCTCGGCTGACAGCAACTAACTAATTATTTAAGAGATATGCTACCCGATTGCGGGTACCTTGTCAACTATTTCGTTAGGTGTACGCCCGAAACGCTAGTTTGTTTCAGTGGGTACATCAACACGACCGAGGCTTTCAGCGCTTTTTCATGATTTCGGCAAACCCTTACGCAGAGGTCGCCATGAAATCACGAAGTATCGCCATGCCGGTTCAACTGCCCGCCCTCTCAATCGCAAGTCTGGTCGCGGTCATCGTGGCGCTTGCGTTTGCTGCGCTGCTCTTAGAGGTCAACACGATGCGTCTCTCGTTAGGCTCTACGAATATGGCGCTCCAACATACGAACGGACAGCTGGCCGTTACAAACGACAAACTGCGCGTCGTAGAAACGCGATTGCAGTCGACCAATGG
>CAZHGH010000064.1:0-12901 GCA_964531205.1 uncultured bacterium | reverse complement strand
ACAAACTGCGCGTCGTAGAAACGCGATTGCAGTCGACCAATGGTATTCTCCGGACGATGCGCGGCCAGCTGCACACGACAAATAGGCTGCTTCTGCAGACGAACGGACGTCTGTCGCAAACAAATGCAGGGCTTTCGCAAACCAATGCGCGGTTATCCGCGACAAATTCAGAATTGCGTTCGATGTCATCCGACTTAGGGTCGATGCGACGCAACCTTGACGCAATGACTCGTAAAATCGTTCATGCTAAACTCCTTTTCTGAACGCGCCACTGCACTGGAACTGATTGACGGGCCGCTCGATTCCGAAGCGGAACTGCGCCGGAGCTTTCGCGACATTGCCATCGCGAACCGGTGGTTTGGTGGAACCGGTGCGGTAAAGCGCGCGATTGGGGATCTCGAACCGAGCTCCATTCTTGACGTCGGTACGGGCATCGCGGATATCCCGTTCGAAGTACGACGCGCAGCGCTCGCGAGAGGCCGCGATTTGCACATCACGTGTCTCGATAACAACGACCTGCTGCTCGCATATGCACGCGAACGGTACTCAAGCGATCCTGGATTATCGTTCGTGCGCGGCAATGCGACGGTGCTGCCGTTCGGTGAAGGTGCATTCGACGTGGCGATGTGCAATCTGGCGTTGCATCACTTCGATCCACCCGCTGCGGTTGCATTGCTTGCCGAGTTGCGCCGCGTATCCCGCATAGCGCCGGTCGTCACCGATTTGCAACGCTCGGCAGTTGCCTATCTTGCAACGTTCGCCTTCACGCGTTTGTTCACACGCAACCGGTTGACGCGTCACGACGGTCCGCTCTCGGCGCGCCGCGCGTACACACCGGCCGAAGCACTTTCATTGGCACGCGAAGCGGGATGGCAAGCGCCACGGGTATACACGTTCGGAATTATTCGTATGGTATTGCGCGATGAAGCCACCGTTTGACGTCGCGATTGTCGGATCCGGACCGGCAGGCTCCGCATGTGCGCTACGGCTGGCGCGCGCCGGTATTTCCGTTGCGCTCATCGATAAACGAGCGTTTCCACGCGACAAATTGTGCGGTGAGTATCTGAATCTCGGCGCCCTACGCGAACTGCGCGATCTCGGTCTGGCGCGTTCATTGCTGCCGGTAGCGCAACCCCTTGACGGCATGCGGCTGTACGCACATGAGGAATGCGCGGAGTTTCGCTTGCCGTTGGAGGCGTGGTCGATTCCGCGCACGGTATTGGATGCGGAATTGCGCGATGCCGCATTGCAAGCCGGTGCGTATCCGCTGCAAGGCCGCGTGCAAGCAATCGATTTGCACGCAGATAGCGTGCGTATCGAATGGTCCGATGATAACGGTGAAATCCATGAATTGCGCCCCAAATACCTGATTGGAGCGGACGGCATGCAATCGACCGTGGCGCGGCTGTCCGGGTTGTCGCAAACAGTGCGCGAAGAGCGGTTCGCGATCGGTGCGCATTATCGCGGCATTCACTTGGGGCGCTGGATTGAGATGTACGCATGGCCGCGCGAGTACGTCGCGCTCAATCCCGTCGACGACGATTCGGTAAACGCGGTTTTCGTAGTATCCAAAGAACGGCTCGCGAAATCGCGCGATCCGTTGCACGACAAGTTAACGGCCTTTTCGAACGAAGTCACCGGCGGGCGTAGAACTCTGCATCGCTCGGGGTTTGAAGCGCGTTGTCATGCTATTGGGCCGCTCGCGCATCGCACTACCGCTCCAACACGCGAGCGGGTATTGCTCGTGGGCGATGCCGCCGGTTTCCTGGATCCGTTCACCGGGCAGGGCGTGTACCTCGCGCTGGCGGGCGCGCGAGACGCGGCCGATGCAATCGTTGAAGCGATCGCGCATCCGAATTGCCGGCCTGCGGTGTGGCATGCGTACGAATCTGCGATTCGCGGCCGCCTCTCCGAGCGGCGGCGCGTAGCTGCTATGATGAAGTTGATGCTGGCATTTCGGTTCGCGTCGCGACGAGCGGCGCGCGCACTGCGAACGCGCCCGCAGGATTTCACACTACTGGTGGATGCGGTATCGGGCTATCGGCAAGCCCCGGGCGCGTTGGAACTAGCTGCGGCTGTTGGAAAAGTACTTCGATGACGTCGATCACAAATTCGATCCGCATTCACGCGCCCGCCAAACGCATCTACGAGCTTGCCAGCGCTACGGAGCGCTGGCCGGAGCTCTTGCCGCATTACCGCTACGTTCGCGTGCTCGCCGAGGATGGCGTGTATCGCACCGTGGAGATGGCGGCTCGACGCGGCGCGATACCGGTGCGTTGGACGGCGGAGCAGCGCAACGATCCGGTGCTGCCGGCGATTTATTTCCGCCACGTGCGCGGCTGGACCCGCGGGATGGATGTCGTCTGGCACTTCGTCGAAGACGGCGACGCAACGACCGTTTCAATCGTGCACGATATTACGTTTCAATTTCCAATCGCTGCGGCTGCGCTGGAAAAATACGTCGTCTGCGGGTACTTCGTTCACGGCATCGCGACCCGTACACTAAGCCGGATGAAACAGCTCGCGGAGAACGGCGATGGATAAACACCGCGTGGCAATCACGGGGCTGGGTGTTATCACGCCAATCGGCATAGGGAAGGATGCGTTTTGGCGAGCGCTACTTGGCGGCGAGATCGCAATCGACGGCATAACGCGTTTTGATGCGTCCAGTTTCACATCGCGCATTGCGGCAGAGATCCGCGACTTCGACGCTTCGCAATTCATGGAGCGGCGCCGTCTGCAGTGGACGGATCGCTTCTCGCAATTAGCGGTCGTCGCGTCGATGCTCGCGATCTCGGATGCAGACGTGCGTTTTGACGGGCGCAGCGACGTCGGCGTGTATACCGGATCGGCACTTGGCGGATTGGCATTCGCAGAGGAGCAGATCGAGGCGTTTCGCGTGCAAGGGCTGCGCGCGGTACGTCCGTTGCTGACGCTTTCCGTCTTTGGGGGAGCGGCCGCATCGAATATCGCGATCGAATTCGGGTTACACGGACCAACCATTGCCAACGCCGATTCGTGTGCCGCGGGAGCGATTGCAATCGGGCAAGCGTTCCATGCAATTCGCAGCGGCGAGATCCGTGCAGCCATTGCAGGCGGCGTCGAAGCACCGCTCGCGCCCCTCACCTACGGCGCGTTCACGGTCGCGCGCGCGATGTCCACGCGCAACGATGCACCCAAAGAAGCGAGCCGGCCGTTCGATCGCGATCGGGACGGTTTCGTCATGGCTGAGGGAGCGGGCATTGTCGTGCTCGAGCGCTACGAAGACGCGGTGAATCGCGGAGCGCGCATTTACGCCGAGATCACGGGATTCGGTACGTCGAACGATGCGCACCACATGGCCGCTCCATTGCCCAACGGCGCGGAAACGGCGCGAGCGATGCAACATGCGCTGGCGGACGCCGCCGTTTCACCCGATGAAGTTGAAACCATCAATGCGCATGGTTCTTCCACCCCGCTCGGCGACCGCGCGGAGATGAATGCGTATCGTGCAGTCTTCGGCGAGCGCGCCACGCGCATTCCCGTATGTGCGACGAAAGGGCAACATGGACACGCGCTGGGTGCAACTGGAGCCTGGGAAGTGGCCGTATCGGCGCTGACGATCGGCGAACAGCGCTTACCGGCGACGATCAACTTCTCGCAAACCGACGAGGGCTGTGCGATTGCATGCCGCGAAATCGTTACGGATTTTTCGCCGCGCGTGCTGCTTTCGAACTCTTCAGGCTTCGGCGGAATTAATGCGGCGCTGGTGCTTTCCGCAAACGGCGCGATGCGCTCTTAAGCAGCATGGCAGTCCTCAGTGGATGACAAGCGAAGCGATTTTGTCGTTTTCCAGCGTAAACGTGTGGTCGACCTCGACCGGACTTCCGGGAAAGTTTCCCGTTAAGCGAGCAACTACCGTAACGATATCGCCGTTGATCGACGCATCTATCGGCTCGAGTTCGTACTGATATTTCGCTCGCGCATCTTTTTTCCACGTTTGGATTTCGTTTCGTCCGTGGTACTCTCGACCTTCGTCATTGACTACGGCATCATCGCAAAAGCAAAGGCTTTGTGCGGCGGCATCCTTCGCTTTTTCCGCTACTAAATAGTCGACGACGGGCGACGGAAGGCTTGAAAGCACGTTTCGCATGGCTCACTCAATCGTACGCCGATTTCACTAGACTCGCAATCCGAGTTCGTCAAGATGCGCAAGCAGGTCTAGAGGATCCGTATAGACGCGATATGCGCCTGCCTCAATTAATTCTTCGCGGCCGTATCCGCCGGAGAGCAAACCGATGCCAAGCGCACCGGCGCGCCTTGCGCCGAGCATGTCCCACAAAGAATCGCCAACGACGAATGTGGCTTGCGGACTCATTTCGAGCGCAGAAGCTGCGGCAACGAAGAGATCGGGATTTGGCTTTGCGTGCGCCACTTCATTGCGCGTGATCACCGGAACATTTTCCGGCACGTTCAACGAACGCATTCCGGCACTAGCGACGGGACGCGCGCCGCTGGTTGCGATGGCCCATGGCACATCGTTTTCCGTTAACGTTGCCAGCAGTTCGCGGGCGCCGGGCAGCGGACGCACCGTGTCGGCGGTTTCTATATACGCTTCCGCGTGATCTCGCTGCAGCGTTTCTACGAGTTCGTCGCTAATTGCGTGGCCGAGTTCGCGTGCAAGCGCGCGCACGAAGAGGCCGCCGCTCATGCCGATGCGGCGATGAATGCGCCACACGGAAAGATCGATGTTCGCTTTTCGCAGCGCGCTGTTCCATGCCATGACGTGTTGGTAGACGCTATCGATCAGGGTTCCGTCGAGATCGAAGACAAGGGAGGCGTCGTGTTTGCGCACAGGCTCAGGATGACAAGATTAGCGCTGGAAGCTTGAGAACGAAAGTGTTCGTCGTAGCAGATTCCGATCGCAGATGAGCCGTAGTGCCGAGCGCTTCCAAAAGTTTCGATGCAAGTGGCAATGGAAGCGGATCCGCATGGCCGTTGTGAGAGTGGTGCACGGAAAGTTCAATCTCTGCGCTAGACGAGAGATACTCGATTTCAATCGTTCCGCCTGGCGGCGTGTAGCGAACGGCACTGAGCAGAGAATCCCTCACAACGTGGGCGATACGATCCGGATCGCCGTGATAGTCTCTGCGCTCGCCATGCCCGCCCTCGCGAGAGATAATCGTAACGTTTTTTGATTCGGCAATCGTTGACACCAGCCGAATTTGCGCGTCGATGAGATCGCAGATATCGAACGTATCGGCGCGCTTGTCCGGTTCGCCGTCGGACGGATAATGTTTCTTCAGATCGTCGAGCAGCGCGCCACACGTTTGCAGCGCGCTGCGGATTCCCTGAAGGCGCTCGCTAGACGGCTCGAGCACGCCGTCAATCATCGCTTCGATGTTGGCCTGCGCGATCGAAAGCGCATTGCCCAGCTCGTGACGTGTGAGCGTCTGCGCTTCGGAGCGATCGCGTTCGTACCGCTGCTGCTGCGTCATCCACGACATCAAGCGCGGCACCATCGGATCGTCGAGATTCTCCAAACTGCGTTTGGCAGCGTCCCAATCGCCGAGGATGCCGAGGTCGATCGCGTGCAGCAAGCGTTCGCGCAACCCGTCTACTCTTTTCGTAATTTATAGCCGACCCCGTACACGGTGATGATGTAGGACGGCTCTTCGGGATGCGCCTCGATCTTACGCCGCAAGTTATTGATGTGACGGTCCAGCGTGCGTTCAAAAATGCTGCCGTCGTCGTGTACGAGATCGAGCAGCTGCGAGCGCGTGAGCACCTGCCCCGCGTTTTGCACCAGAACGCTGAGTATGCGGAACTCGGCGGGCGTCACGGCAACAGGCGTTCCACTCATGCGCACTTCGTGGGCGCCTTCATCGATTTCGAGATCCCGAATGCGTACGATGCTGCCGTTTTCTCCGCCCTCGCCGCTCGCTTCTCCGACCCGGCGCAATACGGCGCGGACGCGTGCGACGACTTCGCGCGGTGAAAATGGTTTGACGATGTAATCGTCAGCCCCCAGCTCGAGGCCGACGATACGATCGACTTCCTCGCTTCGAGCCGTCAGCATGATCGTGGGAATGCGGCGCCCTTCGGCGCTGCGCCGCAGAATGTCCAAGCCGCTGCCGTCGGGCAGCGTGATGTCGAGAATCATCATATCGGGCCGGTGCTGATCGATCTCGGCGAGCGCCGAGGCGACATTGCCGCGAACGACCGTGTCGAACGACTCCTGCTTCAAGTATGCGCTAACGACTTCACCGATCTGCGGCTCGTCGTCGACGATGAGGATTCGCTTCACAGCCACCGGATTTTCTATTTGAGTCATCTGCTTCACTCTCCGGACAAAGCAAGGCGAGAGTCGCTAGTAAGGGACGCCTCGAGATCATGGTAGCGGAAGGATATGGAAAAGTCGGGGAAGCCTCGGCTTCTTCACTTCTTCTCAATTAAGAGACGTTAAGACCCTATTATTGAGGCCGATGACCCACGTTTTCGAACGTTTGCTGCTGCACTGTCCCTACGTCCACGCTCGCGAATACCTGCCGAAGACCCTCGAAACAGCCGCTGCCCACGTCTTGCCGCTCGAGAAAAAGGTGCTCGTGCGTTACAAACGGGGTCATAATCCGCTGCATTTCGACGATCCGTGGCACGTCTATTGGACCTCGGAGGGCGGCAGCCCGTATCCGGAATTTCACGGCGACATCATCGCGCGTGCCGATGAGCATCATCCCGGCACGGTACTAGAAATCTTTGGCGATTATGCGCCGCCGTTCGGTTCGACCGATATGCCGGCGGACATCGTTTCCGGGGCTCGCGCAGCGTCGCTTACTGCGCGTATGTTGCTGCAGCAAATCGCGGCCGACATCGAGGCGCGGTACGAATTAGAGGAAGAGGCGCGGCGCCGCGCGGGCTAAGATCGGCGCCGGCGGGCGGAACGCGTTTCACGCCGCCATGGAAGCGGCGAAGGCTCATGCGTTTTCGGCGGACGTCTCGCGATAATGCGCCGCGGACGCAGCATGTAAACCGCGTGCGAACGATACCCCTGCGGCGTAAGATATAGTACCAGATGAAATTCGTTGATGCCCGCTTCAGCAAAAAGCTTCGAACAGCTCGTGATAAGCTGAATCAGCGTGCGATCCGATCTCGAATCCGGCAGCAGTTGCTCCGCATGAAATTCGTTCACGAGGCTTTCCGCCTCATTCGGTGCGACGGGGCACACGCGCGACGCGCGGCGCCCGCCGATTTTCAATCGAATGATACGGCTGTTTTCGGCATCCAGGAGACCGTCGATTGTAACGGATGTACCTGCGTCGCCGTTCAGTCCGAAGCGCTCGTCGGGAACAGGGGGATTGACACCGTAGATGCGCAGTAAACGCGTTGCGGTCTGGCTATCGACCGTGATGAGCATGGTCCGACCATACCCCTGATGCCGGAAGAAACCATGAAGAACTAGCGACGCGTCACGGGCAGCACTGCGCGAACAACGAAGCCGTCGCCATCTCGACGACCAAATGAAACATCTTCGCAGACTTGGCGCACGATGTAGAGCCCGCGTCCGGATTCGGAGCGATCGTCCGGCGCTTCGCGAAGCGCTCGTTCGTCGAATCCTCGACCGGCATCGTTGATGCAAAGCGCGTAACGTTTGCCTGCGGGTTCGAGCCATACGCGCACGCCGCCGCTTTTTGGCGCATGCTTGATAACGTTTGACATCAATTCGCCGAAGACGAGCGTCGCGGGAAAGAAGTCACCCTCTTCGCAATGGTCGCCCAAATAGCGCTCCAGCAGATGGCGCCCGGCAAGCGCATCTTCTGCGGAGTCGGTTTCGAAGTACCAGGGATGCTTTGCTATTCGCGCCACGCCATTTGTAATTCCCGGCGCTGGTAGCATTAAGCACCCCGGTCATTAAACGAACAGCTTTATGCCAACAGGCCGTTGAGTACCGCGGCGTCGTGCGGCGCCGCAGCGCGCACATCATTGTTAAAGTACACGAACACGTCACGTGCTTGCTTGGAAAGCATGCGGATTCGGCGGGCCCAATACGTCAGCGAACGTTTGGGATAGTTCCCCACGTATAGACCTTCATAGCCATGGAGGCGGACGTACGCAAGATCGGCGCTCGTCACGATGTCGCCGGTATGGAAGCCGGGATAGTCGTGAATGCAGAACGCGATGCGCCGCTCTTTCAAGATTTCGAAGACGGCAGCCGCCATCCAGGATTTGTGGCGGAATTCGACCACGTACCGGTGATGTTTCGGCAACTTGTCGAGAAACGTTCGCAGATGCGCATCGTCGCGTTCGAGGTACGGCGGAAATTGCACGAGCAACTGCGCAGCTTTGCCTTCTTCAAAACAAGCCACGCGACGCATGTAGTTTTCGATGAACTCATCAACCCGCTTAGGTAATGTTTTGCGATGGGTGATGAGCCGGCTGAGCTTTACCGTGTACACGAAATTTTTTGGTACGATTTCGCACCACGTGCGCACTTGATGCTCTTGCGGTAGGCGATACGTCGTTGCATTCAGTTCGACGGTATCGAAATGCTGCGCGTAGTACTCGAGCCATCGGCGCTGCGGCAACCCTTTCGGATAGAACCGTTCGCGCCAATCGTTGTAGACCCAGCCGCTGGTTCCGATTCGAACCATGAGTGTCAGCTATAAAAGCACTTTCCGCACATTTGGACGTAGCGCACGGTGCCTTCGATGGCAATCTGCTCGCCGGTGGTGATGCGGTTTCCTCGCTCGTCAACGCGTACGTTCATGGTGGCTTTTTTACCGCAAGCGCAGACGTTCTTCACTTCTTCAATGCTGTCGGCAAGCGTGAGCAGGTACGCCGAGCCCGGAAAGGGGTCGCCAAGGAAGTCGCTGCGGATGCCGTAGCAGATTACCGGAATGTTCAGGACGTGCGCCACGCGATGTAGCTGGCGCACTTGCTGCGGCGTAAGAAACTGCGCTTCGTCGACGAGCACGCACGAGAGATCGCGATCGCGCTGGAATCGCGCGAAGAAATCTGTATTCTCATCGAATGTTTCTACGGAGCGCTGCGGCCCAAGCCGTGAGGTAACGACGCCAACGCCGTAGCGCTTGTCGATCTCAGCGGTGAAGATGGCGACGCGCCTTCCGTGCTCTTCGTAGTTGTGAGCAACTTGCAGCAATGCGGTCGACTTGCCCGCGTTCATCGCCGAGTATCGAAAATAGAGCTTTGCCATAAAGCAAGCCCGCATACGATGCGTACCGCATGCGGGCCTGCTTAACCCAGGTTAGAGAACTAGCGCGCCGCGCCGGCTTTGACTGGGAGCGGTGCTTTCGCGAACTCGAGCAGATCGTTATTTAGGCGATCCTTCAGCGTAGAAGGCAAGCCGTGCGGCGCACCTTCGTAAATCTTGAATTGGTTGTTCGGGATCAGCTTCGCCTGTACCATCCCGCCGAGGGCGATCGGAACGATCTGATCGTCGTCACCTTGAATAATGAGCGTCGGCACGTCGAACTTCTTCAGGTCTTCGTGTTGGTCGGTTTCCGAAAACGCCTTAATACAGTCATACTCGGCGTTGATTCCAGCGACCAAGCTTTGCAGCAAGAATTGTTCCCTCAGCTCATCTGAGACTTTCGCGCCAGTTCGATTTGCGCCATAAAATGGGGCGCTCAATTCCTTAAAGAAGTGAGACCGATCGGCGAGTACGCCTGAGCGCATCCCATCAAAGACTTCCATAGGTGCACCATTCGGATTTGCCGCTGTTTTTAGCAGCAGCGGCGGTACCGCGCTGATAAGTACAGCCTTTGCGACGCGTTTCGTGCCGTAGCGGCCGATGTAGCGCGCCACTTCGCCGCCGCCGGTAGAGTGACCGACGAGTATCGCGTTCGTCAGCTCCAGCGTCTCGAGCACCGTCTTCAGGTCTTCGGCGTACGTATCCATGTCGTTGCCGTCCCAGGGCTGGCTGGACCGTCCATGGCCACGACGATCGTGCGCGACGCAGCGGAATCCGCGCGACGCCAAAAAGAACATCTGATCTTCCCACGCGTCCGCGCTAAGCGGCCATCCGTGACTAAACACAATTGGCTGGCCGGTTCGTGGACCCCAATCCTTGAAATAGATCTCCGTTTTATCGGCCATCCGGATCGTTGCCATTCTCAATTAACTCCCCGCGCGTTTCTTGAACGCGCCGTGTTCGTTGTGCATTTGTCTGCGACTGGCAACAGCAATATTCGGATAGCGATTAGCAATACCGGAAATTCGCAGGGACCCAACGATAACACGTTTATGTTAAGGCGTCATTAGCCAGCGCTACGTCCGTTTGCTTATAAAAAACACCACGCACATTTCCACGTGCGTGGTGTTTTTTGTAGTGACTAGCCTTAGCGTTTAGCGATAGCTAGGGCGCGACGAAAAGCAGTCGCGGCAATATACGGGCTTGTCGCCTCGCGGTTGGAACGGAACCTCCGCGACGCCGCCGCATTGGCTGCACGTTGCTTTGAACATTTCGCGCTGCTGACGGCCACCGCCACCGCCATAGCCGCCGCCACTGCGGCCGCCGCCGGAGGCTTTGCGAGCGGCGCGGCAATCGCTGCAGCGGCTCGGCTTATTCGTAAAGCCCTTGCTGGCGTAGAATTCCTGTTCGTTTGCGGTGAACGGAAAGCTGCGTCCGCAATCGACGCAATTAAGGGTTTCGTCTGTGTACATGAACGAGTCTCCTAACTCTGATTCTGGTTTTGATTTGGGGTTGATTGGACTCGCCAGTACTTGAAACGCGAAAACGTTGGAAACACTAGTGAGGCCTGTTATTTCGCCGGCTTTTAGGTTCGGCGTGCCTCGCCCGCGCGATAGCGGTAAACGATGCGGCCTTTCGTCAAATCATATGGCGAAAGTTCGACGTCTACGCGGTCGCCGGGAAGAATTTTAATATGATGCCTGCGCAAGCGGCCGGCAATGTGCGCTAAAATGACGTGGCCGTTATCGAGTTCGACGGAAAACGTCGTGCTCGGAAAGACCTGTTTGATGCTGCCATAGACTTCCAACGGCGCTTCTTTCGTGTCCTCAACGGGTTTCACTTTCGACACGCGCGGGTTGTCTTTTCGGTTACGGTTGCGAGTAGCTATTACGGGTGCTCCTTTAGATTTTTACCGCCGGCGGCGCCGCGCGAACGTACGGCGGCGCGGCTGGGGCTCGGCTTTAAGTGTATTTCCAATTGCCGCGTTCGCTAACGGATGATCGAGACGATTTACGCGCCGGCCCATGCTGCGCTCGATCTGGGCGAACAGATCGGTCTCGTCGTGCGAAACGAAGGTGATCGCATCCCCCGTCTTCTGTGCACGCGCAGTTCGGCCGATGCGGTGGATATAATCGGCAGGCTCCGCAGGAACATCGTAGTTGATGACGTGGCCCAAATCGAGGATGTCGATGCCGCGCGCGGCTACGTCGGTAGCGACGAGAACGCGGTACCGCCCTTGCTTGAACGCGTCAAGCGCGCGACGTCGCTGGGCCTGCGATCTATCGCCGTGAATGCGTTCCGCGCCGACATTGTGTTTCGCGAGCATGGCGGCTACGCGCTCCGCACGCGCTTTTGTGCGTGTGAAAACGATTGCGCTGAAGATCTGGTTGTCTTTTTTCAGAAGATCGACGAGCAAATCGGATTTCTTGTGTTGCTCAACGGCGTACACGGATTGCGCGATGGTTTCCAGCGGCGCTGCGGTGGGCGTGAGATTCACGCGTACCGGGTCGTTCAGCAATTCTCGCGCGAGGGTTTGTGCGGCACCGGCGAGTGTGGCCGAAAAGAACAGCGTCTGACGGCGCTGCGGAAGCTTCGCGATAATGCGTTGAACCGCGGGCAAAAATCCCATGTCGAGCATGCGGTCCGCTTCGTCGAGCACAAGAATGCCAACGTTTTCCAGGCGGGCTTCATGCTGTTGCATGAGATCGATGAGCCGGCCGGGCGTTGCGACGATCACTTCGGTGCCGCGCCGGAACGCTTGAATCTGCGGACCCATGCCCACGCCGCCGTAGACGGGCGCAACGCGAATTTTCGTATGTTTCGCGAGGTCGCGAAGATGATCGGTGATTTGCTGTGCGAGTTCTCGCGTGGGCGCAAGAATGAGTGCAGTCGTTTTACGGGCCGGTGCCTTGAGAAGCGCCTCGAGGACGGGCAAGCCAAAGGCCGCCGATTTGCCGCTGCCCGTTGGGGCACTGGCAAGAACGTCACGGCCGCCCAGGGCAGCAGGAACGGCCAAACGCTGTATGGGCGTCGGCTCTTTGTACTGTAAATCTTCGATGCCGCGAAGCAGCGCGGGGCTCAAGGAAAATTCTGAAAAAGTATCTATTACGGACCAATCTTTCGGTGGCGCAACTTATCGACCACTCGAAAGATCGCGCTGGGTACAGTGGACAGGAGTGTCTCACAGATTCCTGCTCCACGCAACCCTATAACCTTGAGTCCTCTCAAAAGGTTCCAGCTGCTCGGTTCACGCCCGCGGGCGCTGGGTAAAGTCTTGGCGTTGCCCATCCACACGGATTGACCGCAGGTAGCACCGCGGCCGGTTCGCATTTTACGCGAAAGGTCGTCATGAATAAAGTCCCGTTTATTACGTATGGCCTGGCGGTCGATCAAGACCTGTGAATGACAGCTCGCGTCAGCTCCGCTACGCTCTTGGCGCGCTCTGCGAGCGCTACAATTCTTTAATTGCCGACAAAGATACCCTCGACTTCCGTTTGGGATCGCACGAACCATACGGTGACACGACGCATGGCGTAGATGCGGAACAGGCTTATGCCGGTGAATCACACCAGGTCAGCGACGATCTTCGAGCGCTGATCGTTGAGATGATTGAAGTCGGCCAACGCATTCGCACTATCGAAGGGTTTTAATCCCGCACAGGGGTGTTTTCAGTGCACCACGGCGTTGCGTCAGGATAGCAGCTTCTCGAGACGA
>CAZHGH010000063.1:1445-17289 GCA_964531205.1 uncultured bacterium | reverse complement strand
CGATCTGCGTTCCGTCGGGCGACCAGCGCGGCGAAAAATCGCGTGACGTCGACGGAGCGAGATATTCGATCGGTTCTGAACTGCTGCGGTACACGCCGATGAACGAGTGATCGCCGCGATCCGACGTAAATGCCAGCGCTTTTCCATGGGGTGACCATTGGAGTTCACCGTCACTACCCTTATCGAAGAAGAGCCGTGATGCGCCCTTGCTGCCGTCTATCGGCGCCGACCACACGCTGTTGTCCCCGTCGTGAACGAACGCGACTTGCGTTGAATCCGGCGCGATGGCCGGATAATCACCGCTGCCAAGCACCTTCGGCGCTCCGCCCGCCGCCGGAATTGCGAGCACTTGCAACGGCTGCTCCGTTGGGCTGTTGTCCGGATCCGGCCACGGCCGCTCGATCCAGTTCGCGTCGTGCGCACCGCCGTGCACGTAGACGACGTACTTATTATCTTTCGAGATGCTTAGACTTGTGATTTCCTGGCCGTCGTCCTTGCTCGAGCTCCACAGCATGTGCGGTTGAAATTGCGGCGCTTGCGCGTACCAAATGCTCCGAACGCCGCTTTCATTGAGCACATATGCAATGCTATCGCCGTTCGGACTTGAAACGAGCGCCGCAGGCAGCGGAAAACTCAGCGCTTGGCTAAGCGTGAACAATAATCCGAAAATCACGTGCATGAATTAGAACTCCGTTGACGTACCTGCCGATCTTCCTTTCTCAACCATTTCTTTCATGCGCGGATGGTCGCCTGGAATCGTCGTGACCCAGTGCTCGAATCTTGGCACAGGCTGACGAACGCGGAACAAAAAGTACCACACGTTCATCTCGCCCATGAATTTGAATTTGCGTTTGAAGTCTTTCGCAAGCGCGTCGTACGATGGAAACGATCGCAAATAATTCGCGAACCCGTGGTGTTCGCGATCGATTGCGACAAGCGTTTGCGCATTTTGAATCGTGGCGCGAATCTTGCGTGCGCTATGTAAGATACCGTCGAAGTGCATCAAGCGATCGATGTCGCCTTCGGTATACGTGGCAACGCGCTCTGCGTCGAATCCTTCAAACGCTTCGCGAAACTTATCCCAACGGCTTGCAATTGAAGCCCAACTCAGACCGGCTTGAAACACGGCCTGCGTCATGACCTCGAGATAATCACCGAGGCGGGCCGGTTCTATCTGCTCCGGTATGTTGGACTTGGTTGCCATTAGGTATAGAATAGCAGCTGCGGAGGCCTAATAGCCCGTAGGCGCCGGTGAAGCCGGCGAAAGAGAGATTGGCGATGACATGATCGCGCGCACCATCGTCCTTTCAATCATCGCAGTTCTCGCGCTGTTTTGGAGCGTTGTGCTTATTGCAACGTGGGATTCGCAGCATGCGTTATTCGGCTGGAATCTCGGCGCCGATGGCCGCACGCTTATTTACGTCATGCCCGGAGGCCCCGCGTGGCGCGCCGGATTGCGCGCCGGCGATCGACTCGACTGGTCTACGGTGCCGCTTGTGGGCCGCGCGAACCTCGCGATGGTCGAGGGCGTCCTACCCTCAACGCGCCTACCGGTCAGCATTAGGCGCGGAAGCACTATGCGCACCGTCGCGATCGCGCCGAAGCAATGGCCTGGGATTTTAGAGGCTTCGTCACACGTCTTGACGCTCGCGGGCCTGTTTCTGCTCGCGATTGCAATCGCACTCGTACAACTGCGTCCGAGCCGCATGACGTGGGGATTTTTATTTTCCTCATTATTGTGGGCGTATCCGCCATACGTTCCGGGGCTGTGGGCGCAAAGCGCGCCATGGAGGTTCATGCTCGGGGATGGGCTCTCTTCCGTGCTCACCGGCGCCTACGCCGCCGGAACCCTGATCTTTACGAGCCGCTTCCCCTCGGACAAGGCGCGTGGTCCGTTGCGCGCGTTGGATCGCTACGCAATTCCGTTCGGGATCGCCGTCGCAGCGTTAGGCCTCTACGTTGATGCGACCGTGGCGTACGCTTCGAATCCGCCGCCCGCTTGGGCGTTGTTCGCGAATCAATCGCTTGTGCAAATTATCCTGTTCGTCCTGGCATTGGCCGCGCTGGCGACCGCGTATGCGTTGACAAGCAGCAGCGGCAGGCAGCGCATCATTCCGGTCCTGATAGCGTTCGCAATCTATGTCGCATGTACGATGGGAAGCGACATCTATAGTGCTTTCTTCACGAATGCGACCGCTCACGCAGTGTGGACTTTCCTTATCGCTGCGTCGACAATTGCGCTTGCGATTGCTGTTGCGTACGGGGTTGTACGGCACCGGGTATTGGATGTATCGTTCGCGATCAGCCGAACAGTCGTGTACACCATTCTTACATCGATCGTTGTGGGCGCGTTCGTGCTTATCGACTTCGTTTCTTCGAAGCTGTTGGAGCACTTTCAAATCACCATCGCTCTTGAAGCGCTCGTTGCATTGGCGTTCGGTATTTGGTTGAACGCGCTGCATTCGCGCATCGACCAATTAGTTGACCGGGTGCTGTTCCGGCGCCGCCATCTTGCCGAAGCGCGTCTGAATCGGATGTCCCGCGCGCTCGTACACGCGGAGTCCACCAGCTTCATCGACGACGCGCTGGTCATCGAGGCCTGCGAGGCGCTTGCACTATCATCCGCGGCAGTGTTCCGCCGCGACGGCAGCGAGCGTTTCGTGCGCGTGCTCGCACGCGGCTGGCAAGGCTCGGAACTGCAAGCGGTTACGAGCCAAGACCACCTCGTAGTAAATTTGCTTTGCGATCTTCAACCTCTGGATCTCGTGCAAATCCGATGGCCGCACGACGGCGTGCCCCACGGTATGGGACAACCGCTCATCGCTCTGCCACTTTGCGTGCGGCACGAGCTCCTCGGCTTCGTCTTGTATGGAGGACATGTCGGTGGAGAAGCAATCGATCCGGACGAGCAGCGCACGTTAATGCGCCTTGCGGACGCAGCCGCCACCGCTTACGAGCACGTACAGACCAAAGCGCTGATCTCCGAAACTAATCAACTTCGTACTGAAAATACGGTCCTGCAACGCGAGCAAGAACTATTGCGTCAGATGATCGAAACGCGCCTAACCTCGCACTAACGTTTACGGTGCGTTGCGCGGTGCGTCAAAAGCGAGCGCCGCCATCATAGCGACGCCCGTAGGCAATGCCCGTTCATCAATATCAAACGTGCTCGAATGATGCGGAATCGCGGTTGACGGGTCACCTTGTGCGCCCAGTGTGTAGAAACACGCGGGCACGCGCTGCGCGAAGAAGGAGAAGTCTTCCGCACCCATCAGTTTGTCTGCGGTGATCACGCGTTCTGCATCGAATTTGCGCTCGGCAAGCGCACGCGCATACCGCGTCTGCTCCGGATCGTTTGCCGTTACCGGATAGCGCCACAGATATTCGAAGTTGTAATTAGCACCCATCGCATCGCAGCACGACTTCAGCACGCGTTCGATGCGCTCCGGCATGGCGTTGCGCACATCATCGGAAAAAGCGCGTACGGTTCCCAGCATGCGCACGTTGCGCGGAATGACGTTGTGAATCGTTCCACCGTGTATCGAACCGATTGTTACGACCGCCGGCTCCAACGGATCGACGTGACGCGAAACGATTTGCTGCACCGACGTTACGAAGTTCGCTGCCGTATAGATGGGATCAATGGTGTCGTGCGGAGCGGAGCCGTGTCCGCCTTTGCCGAGCACTTCGATCTCAATCGAATCACTCGACGCATAGAACGGTCCCTCGCGAAATCCGAGCGTGCCCGTCGGATATTTCGTACTCAAATGCAGACCGTAAGCGCGTTCGATGCCGAAGCGCTCGATGACGCCCTCCTCGACCATCACACGCGCGCCTCCATGCCCCTCCTCCGCGGGCTGGAAAAGCAAGCAAACGGTCCCCGCCAAACCGTCTTTGCCGTCCGCAATTAATTGCGCGGCGCCCAGAAGCATCGCGACATGTCCGTCGTGACCGCACGCATGCATTTTGCCGTCATGCGTGGAGCGGTACTCGTGCGCGGTTTCTTCGAGAATAGGCAACGCGTCCATATCGGCGCGAAGCATAATCGTGCGTCCCGCTTTCGCGCCTTTCATGACGCCGACCACGCCCGTTCCAGCGATTTTGGTGTGAACGTCGAATCCTAGCGCGCGCAGACGGTCGGCTACAATACCGGCGGTTCGATGTTCTTCAAACCCGAGCTCGGGATGCATGTGAAAATCACGCCGCAGCGCGACGACGTCGTCGACCAGCTTCTCAGGAAGTTTAAATGTCGTGATCAAAAACTTGTAACCTCAAAAAAGGACTTTTGTCGGAGATGAAGGATACCCTGGCACACGATTAGGGACCCAAGCTATTTCATGACCAAGAACGAACTCTACTCGGAATACGCCGGATATCACCAAGATATCCGTAATCGGCGTGCCCACGCCGTTGGAATCCCGCTCATCGTGTTAGGGCTTCTCGGGACTCTTTCGTTGCTACGCATCGGCCCGGTCGATCTGGCGGTTGTGGCCGCCATCGCAGTCCTACTTTATTACGTCGCGATCGACGCGCGCGGCGCGCTTATCTCGGCAGTTGCATTTGCAATCCTTTATCTGATTGCAGTGCGCTTGCCGTGGGAAGTATGCGTTGGAGCGTTCATCCTCGGATGGGCATTCCAACTCGTCGGTCACCGCTTCGAGGGCAACAAGCCGAAGTTCACAGAAAATTTAGTGTACCTGCTCGTTGGTCCGCTTTATTTCTTTCAAGAACTTAGCAGCTCGTTAACCAGAACGAGGCGGCTCTCTTGATTGCTTTTGCCGTAACCGCGTGGTAGGATTGCCGGGTAAATCTGGTTTCGAAGTCCGTCGCAGTGTCCTTTCTCAACGGTACCTAGGCGAGTCGAACCACCCCAATAACCACGTTAAAGGAGTCTCGTTTAGTGTACGTTGATGAAATGTTGAACTGTGTGGACTGCGGCCGGCAGTTCGCGTTCACCGCTGGTGAACAGCAGTTTTACGCCAGCAAAGGTTTCCAGAATAAACCGAACCGTTGCCCCGATTGCCGCCAGGCGCGCAAGCAAATGCGTTCCAGTTCCGGCGGTGGATCCGGTATGGGCGGCGGTCAGCGCCGTGAAATGTTCCAGGCCACGTGCAGCCAGTGCGGCGGCGTAGCCGAGGTACCGTTCCAGCCGCGCGGCGACAAGCCGGTATACTGCCGCGATTGCTTCCAATCGCGCCCAAGTTACCGTTAAGCCGTTTAGGAATCCATGTAAAGGACCCGCTGCAAAGCAGCGGGTCTTTTCATACTTTCTACACACCTCGGGCGTAGCTTGAGTCCCCAAAAGCTTTTTTGGAGGGCCCTTTATGCAATTGCGCGCTCTTATTCCCATTGCGTGCGCGGCAGCGATCGTTACGGCGTGTTCGGGCGGTGGCGGTTCAGCTCAGCCATCTGCCGTTCCACCGGTAAACGGCGACACCACAATGAGTACGTCGGCTGCTGCAGTAAATGCCGCCGGCGGTGTATCGATTCTAAAGCAACTCCACAATATCGTAGCCGTTGGCTCGACCGTCGACCCCGTTACGGGCGACTTGAACCCGTACGGTTTGGACATCGCAAAAGTCAGCTCAGGAAAGATCACTAAAGGCGATCTGGTTGTCTGCAATTTCAACGACAGCGCAAACGTGCAGGGAACGGGCACGTCGATCGTTGCGCTGCATCCCGTAGTTGGTTCCAGGCCTATTCACATCATAAACAACGAAGAACTTACCGGCTGCAACGCGCTTGCCATGTCGCCTGTCGGCCCGGTATGGAACGCGGCATTTTCGGATAACGACAACCCAATTGTAAGCGGAAGTGGTGCGCTCGTCACTGCGCTGAGCAACGGCCCGTGGCATCATCCGTTTGGTCAAGCATTCGTACCGCCCGTGAACGGTAGCAGCGTTCCGGCGTTCTATGTAAGCAATGCGGGCGACGGAAGTTTGGTCCGCATTTACATTTTCCCCGGACCGACGTTCAAGTTCTCCGTCATCGCCACCGGCTTTCCAATCAACGGCGGCGCGCCCGGAAGCATTCTCGGACCGTCCGGCCTGAATTATCAGCCGCTCAACGATCGGCTGTACGTTGTGGACGGAGCAAACAATACACTGTATGCCATCGACCACGTTTCAGAAATCACTGCGGGCGGCATAGTCGTGCACGATCAAACGTTCAGCGGTCCGCTCGCGTTTGACGCGCACGTAATCTTTCACGGCGCGCCGCTGAACGGTCCAATCAGTTCGGCACTGTTGGCGGGCGGCAACATCGTTTTAGGCAACACGCTGGATCCGAACGGCAAAAACCTCATGGTCGAAGTTTCGCCTACGGGACAGCTGTTGGACGTGAAGAACGTCGATGCAGGCACAGCGGGTGCAATTTTTGGAATGGTCGCGACCGGTAGTACTGCGGCAACCACAAAACTCTACTTTAACGACGACAATGCAAACCAAGTCTGGGTGGTGGAACCATAATTCCCTCATGGTTCGAAGCAAAGAGCCGCGCTGTATGCGCGGCTCTTTTTATAATGCTTGACATCCATGGTCCGTATCGGATATATCTAACATGGATATAGCCAGAACGGAGCGAGAACATGCTAAGTCCCGCCGCGTTTCATATTTTGCTGGCGCTCGCCGATGGCGAGCGTCACGGATACAGCATCGCAAAAGAAGTTGAGAGCGCAACCGAGGGCGCCGCGTCACTCGGCCCTGGAACGCTGTACCGCCATCTGAAGCAAATGCTCGCCGACGGCTGGATTCACGATGTCGGACGAACCGATCTGGACGATCCACGGCGTCGCTACTATCGCCTGACGCCGCGCGGTCGCCGCATAGCGCAGGCCGAAGCGGCACGTTTAGAAACGCTCGTTCGCATCGCTCGTTCGCGAAAGCTGCTGCCCGCATGATGTCGCCGCTGCTTCGAGTTGCATTACAGCTCTGCCCTTCCGAATTTCGGCGCGAACATTCCGCCGAAATCACCGCGGATTTCGAGCAGAGCGGCAAGTTTGCCGGCTTGGCCGATATCGTTTGGGCGGGCTTGGTCTTGCGCGTGGAGAATCTGGCGCGCGATCTGTCGTTCGCGATCCGGTCGTTACAAAAGAGTCGGACCTTCCTTGTGGTAACTGTCCTAACGATCGCGGTAGCAATCGCCGCGAACGTTGCAGTCGCTGCAATGATCGACGGCATGCTTCTGAAGCCTTTGCCGTTCGCGCATTCCGACAAACTCGTGGAAGTGTTTTCAATTTATCGCGGTGGAAACGACGGCAGTTTATCCTATCCGAACGCACACGACCTTTTCAAACAAAGCCGCAGCTTCTCAGCATTTTCTGTCCAAGGGGAACAAAACGCCACGCTCACGGGCGTGGGACAGCCACTGAATCTCAATGGCCTTGATGTGGAGGCCGGATACTTCGAGATGCTCGGTGCTCGCCCCGAAATCGGCCGCTTCTTCAAGACTTGGGATGAGGGCCAGCGGCGAGTCGTGATCTCGGATAAGCTGTGGCGTGAGCGATTCCACGCGGACTCGTCGGTTATCGGGAAGTCAGTGCAGCTCAGCGATCACGCATACACGGTTGTAGCTGTGGCGCCTCCGAAGTTCGTGAATCCCGGCCGTCAATTTTTGTCCGTGACGGATTACTGGGTACCAATAGACATCTATGCGCGCAACACGACGATGTGGCGTGGCCATTATCGTTTTCTCGGCATCGCGCGGCTTGCTCCTGGGGTGAGCCTTCAATCCGCTCGTGCGGACGCTACGCGCGTGGCGCAACTTTTAGCTGCGCAATATCCCAGCGTCGATAAGGGTTGGGGCTTTTATGTTGTACCTCTGCAGAAGCAAATCGTTGGTCCCATCTCGCAAACGCTTGAAATACTCTACGCGGGGGTTGTCCTAGTCTTGTTGATTGCGGGAGCTAATGTCGCGAACTTGCTGTTCGTGCGTTTGACGTCACGCGAATACGAATTTGACGTGCGCGCCGCGTTGGGCGCCTCGCGTCAGCGGCTGGCCGCGCAGCTCGCGTGCGAAATGTTCTTGCTGGCGAGCGTAGGTGGAATGCTAGGGCTAGGTCTTGGAGCGCTTGCACTTCGTGCGTTTAAAAGCTTCGCACAATCGCTGCTACCGCCGTGGATGAACGTTGCCATTCCGGGTTGGGATCGGCTTGCTGTCAACGGTCCAGTTATTGCCTATGCCGTTGCGATCGTGCTCGGTTTTACGGTTTTCGTCGGACTATTGCCGGCACTACTTCGCCATCGCTCCCTGGCACGCGCGATAAATGCAACGGCTCGGCAAATGGAACCGCCTACACGCGGGAGGCTTCGAAACGCGCTGGTCATAGCAGAGGTCGTCATGGCGTTCGCACTGCTTGTTTCGACCGGATTGTTGTTGCGCAGCTTTGCAGCGCTGAGCGCACAAAGCGCCGGATTCGATCCTCATAACCTCTACTACACCGAGGTGGACTCACTATCGGCAAAGCGATATCCGTCCTTTGAAGCGCAGCTCGCCTTCGCTACGCGCGTTGCACAGCGTCTCCAAGCAATTCCCGGTGTCACTGCCGTGGGCGAAGGGATGGATGCGCCGTTTGACGGATCGAGCTCGACGAACTATTGGATTCCGGGACGTCCGAAGTCCGCAACCCCAAGCTTTTTAAACTATGGTGCGGTGATGCCGGGATATTTCCATGCTCTCGGCATTCGCGTACTTCGCGGAAGAGATTTTACGAATGGCGACACGAGACGTTCACAGCCCGTCGCTATCGTCAATGCGGCGTTCGCGCGGAAAAACTTTGGTACGCTTAACGTACTGGGCCGCAGCTTCGGCATCGGGACGAGCGTCACGTCAACGTTTCCCGTGCTGCGCATCGTCGGGGTGGTATCGGATACGCGCAGCGACATGCTGGCCGGCGTGGAACCGAAGATCTTCGAGCCCGCAGCACAGCTGCCGTTTGTGGGATTCTTCATAATACGCACCGCGGGTCCGCAGGCACAACTGGCAAACGAGGTTTACCGCTCTGTATCCGCTATCGATCCACTCTTGGCACCGCCGCAAATTATACCGGCGCAGATGCTCATCGACATGAATGAATCGCTTACACGCGTTAGTGCCACGCTTTTACTGATCGTTTCGTGCGTCGCGTTGCTTCTGGCGCTGTCGGGCGTATATGGCCTCGTCGCGTTCTCAATGGAACGGCGCATTCGGGAGTTCGGAATACGTCAGGCGTTGGGGGCTCAAGAGCGGACACTACTCGCCGGCGTGCTAAAGGAGACGTTGCGCACGACGTGTATTGGCGTTGCGTTGGGCATCGGTTTGGCGGCGGTATTCGCGTTGGCGCTAAGGGGCTTGCTCTTTCAAATCGGCGCTTTTGACCCGCCTACATACGCTGGTGTGGCGCTATTTTTAGCATTGTGCAGTTGCGCGGCGGCGCTCATACCGGCCATGCGGGCTACCCGCGTGAATCCGGTATCGGCACTTCGGTACGAGTAAAAGTTCTCCGCCGCGGGAACGCCAATGCAACTGCGCTGCATACAACCACGTTCGCAAGCAACGCCAATAACCCGGAATTGATACCGAATGGGCCCGTACTCGCGTGCAAAGAATATGCTGCAACGAGCTCGCCTACCACCAGGCCTGCAACAACAGCCCATGCGCTTACGCGCTTCCACACAAGACCAAAGAGCACGCCCGGAATCAGTTGCGTAATGCCGTTATAGTAAAAGAGCAGCAGATCGACGAGCGACGTTTTAGCGAAGATCCAGAGCACGAGCGCGAGTATCGCGACGGCAAGAACGAGTATGCGCGTCCAAATCAAGCGCGAGCGATCGGTTGTGGCAATACCGAACGCATCAGTAAGCACGTTTTTTGAAAAGATGCTCGCGGCACCGAGGATCAGCACGGAAGCGGGCAAGAGCGCCGCCAAACAGCCCGCCCCGGCGACAAGGCCGAGCACCCAGGCTGGATAGTAGCGTTGCAGAACCAGAATGAACGATTGATCGGCGGCAGGGCCTTTGAGTCCGGGCACCACGCTGAGCGCGGTAAATCCCGCCAGCAAGATAAAAAGCAGCACGATCTGATAGAGCGGCATGAACATCATGTTGCGCCGAACAGTTTCCGCATTTCGCGCGGAATAGATCGATTGCGCGTTTGCAGGACCCATGAAGAATCCGATGCTCGTGAGCAACACCGTGGAAATATACCAAACCGTGCCGTAGTTGCCCGTCCCCGTCGTAAGCGTCATCCAATGCGGATGCGTTTGCAGAATCCGATCGACGGCGGCAGCGGGTGAGCCGAAGAAGTGAATGGGCAAAGCGATGCCCGCAAATAAGACCGCAAGGAGCACGAACGCGTCCTTCACTACGCTCGCCCAGGCGGCCCCGCGCAGACCGGTCGTGAAGACGAACAGCGCTATCAATATAAACGCCGCGCCTACGCCCGCAACTGCATCGTAGTGACCATATCCCGCAAGGGTGAGTAAGATTTGCAGGCCGGTCAGTTGCAGCGTGACGTATGGCACCGATAGAAAGAACTGCAGCGCACCGACGAGGACCGCGAGCGCGCGGCTATCGTAGCGGTCGGCTAAAAAGTCGCCCCATGTGAGCAGACCGCGTTCTTTGCCGATGCGCCACACTTCCGGCAAATAGAAATAGCCGATGATGTAGCCGACCGTGCCGTACGCCAAAATATAAAAAGCGGGCGCGCCTTTCCCATACGCCCAGCCTGCCGCACCCAGAAACGTGAAACTGGTATAGATCTCGCCTGCTAGTAGAATCCATAAGAGCAGCGCGCCGAAAGATCGGCTTCCCACGATATACTCGTGCGGATTCATCCGGAAGCGCCGAACGGTTAAAAACGCGAACACGATCGTGCCGAATACGACGGCACCAATGATGCTCAGTGCAACGGCAGCAGGACTCACGCGCGCTGCCTCAGGCGTTCGACCGCGTATAAAAAGAGCGGCGTGAGCGCCACCCAAAGCGTAATCCATACCAGCAGGAACGGCATGCCGAGGATACGCGGCTCGACACGGTTGACCAATGGTACGGCAAAGGTGAGCATCACGGCCGGTATAAGGGCCAGGATCGCGCGCGCCAAGGCGTTCATCACGTCTCAATAGTATACGCGGGGGATGAACACCTACGACGCCATCATTGTCGGCGGCGGCCACAACGGCTTAGTGACGGCGTGCTACCTAGCGCGCGCGAAGTGGAAAGTGCTCGTCCTCGAGCGCCGGTACATCGTCGGCGGCGCGTGCGTGACCGAAGAAAATATCTTTCCGGGCTTTAAAGTCTCTACCGCGGCGTACGTCAACAGTCTGTTCCGGCCGGAGATCATTCGCGATCTGCGTCTGCGTGATTATGGTTTTGAGCTCATCGAACGAGACCCGGCGTCGTTTTCACCGTTTCTCGACGGGCGTTATCTGATGCTCGGCCGTTCGCCGCAGCAAGACGTCGCCGAGATCGCGAAATTCAGCAAAAAAGACGCGGAGAACTATCCAAAGTACGAAGAGATGCTGATGCGCGTCGCGTCGGTGATCGAACCGACGCTGACGAAGCGTCCGCCGAATCCGCTGAAGCCGTCAATCACGGATCTGCTGCAGCTGGGCATGTTGGGACTGGACATGAAAAAGCTCGGCCCGGCGATGAGCGAGGCCGTGGAAGTACTTACCGGTGCCGCACGTCCAATTCTGGATCGCTGGTTTGAGTCCGAGCAGCTAAAAGGCACGCTAGCTACCGACGCCATTATCGGCGCATTTGCTGCGCCTTCAATGCCGGGAACCGCCTACGTTCTGTTCCATCACGTTATGGGTGAGACGAACGGCAAACGCGGCGTGTGGGCCTACGTAAGAGGCGGCATGGGCGGATTGACGCAAGCTCTTGCAAAGGCCGCGAAAGATCTCGGTGTGGATATTCGCACTGAAGCGGAAGTTTCGAAAATCCTGACGCGCAATGGCGCAGTCTACGGCGTCGCACTTGCGAATGGCGATGAATTCCACGCCGGCGCGGTCGCGAGCGGTGTGGATTGCAACATCACGTTCAATAAACTCCTAAACGGAGAGCGCGATCGGCTTCCGGAAGGTTTCATGGATGCAGTCAACAGCATCAGCTACGACAGCGCATCGGTGAAGATCAACCTGACCCTGGATCGCCTTCCGAACTTTACCGCGTTGCCGGGACGCGAGCCGGGACCGCAGCATCACGGTACGGTGCACTTCTGTCCGGATCAGGATTTCATCGAACGCGCCTTCGATGACGCAAAGTACGGCCGTCCCTCACAAAATCCGGTGGTCGAGTGTCAGATGCCGTCGTCTGTCGACTCTACTGTCGCTCCCCCCGGAAAACATCTCATGTCCATGTTCGTACAGTATGCGCCGTACAAATTGAAAGACGGCGTTTGGGACACGGCTGCAAAAAATGCGTTTGCGGATCGCTGCTTCGATATCGTCGAGCAGTACGCGCCCGGGTTCAAGGATTCGGTCATGGAACGTCAAGTTCTCACGCCGCAGGATCTCGAAGCCACGTTCAACCTTACGGGCGGGAATATTTTCCAAGGTGCGATGAATTTGGATAAACTGTTCATGTTCCGTCCCGTGCCGGGGTATGCGGGGTACAAGATGCCGATCAAAGGACTATATCTCTGCGGGTCTGCAGCGCACCCGGGCGGCGGCGTAATGGGTGCGCCCGGCTGGAACGCTGCGCGCGAAATGCTCAAGAGCGCAAAAGCATGACGACACGTTCGTTTTACCTCCCGGATTTCATCGATCGGTACATCGTCGACACGACGTTTCGCGACATGCCGGTACTGCGCGATCTGCGTGCCGAAACCGCAAAGATGCCGAACGCACGTATGCAAACGGGCCCCGATCAAGTGCAATTCATGCAGCTGCTCGTGCGTCTTATCGGCGCTAGGCGCTGCATCGAAGTCGGCGTTTTTACCGGATATAGCGCGCTCGGCGTTGCTCTGGCGCTGCCGGCCGACGGCTGCATCGTCGCGTGCGACGTCAGCGAAGAGTACACAAGCGTCGCACAACGGTATTGGCAGCGCGCGGGCGTCGCGGACAAGATCGATCTCTACCTGGCGCCCGCGACGCAAACGCTCGACGCGTTACTGCAAGCGGGCGAGGCGGGCCATTTCGATTTCGCCTACATCGACGCGGATAAGGCCGGCTACGACGCCTATTACGAACGGTGTTTGAAGTTGGTGCGCCCGAACGGACTCATCACCATCGACAATGTCCTCTGGGGCGGCGATGTCGCCGCGGAAGACGTCACCGACGAAGATACCGTGGCGCTGCGGAAACTGAACCAAAAGATCGGCCGTGACGAGCGCGTAGACGCGTCGCTCTTACCGATCGGCGACGGGCTCATGGTGGTTCGCAAAAAGTAGCGGCAACCCGTGCGTCTTATCACCCTCAACTGCAACGGAATTCGATCCGCCGCGCGCAAGGGCTTCTACAACTGGATGGAAGCCCAAGACGCCGACTTCATTTGTCTACAGGAGACCAAAGCGCAAGAGCATCAGCTGCCGCTAGAAGCGGCGGCTGTTTCGCATTATACCGGCGTCTTTTTAGATGCGGAAAAAAAGGGCTATAGCGGCGTTGCGATCTACGCCAAAAAAGAGCCGGATGAAATCATTCGAGGCTTTGGATGGCCCGAATACGATCGCGAAGCGCGCTGGCTACAGTTCAATTATGGCAATCTGAGCATCGTCTCACTGTACGTGCCGTCGGGAGCGATGGGTCCGTCGCGGCAAGTCGTGAAGGAAGAGTTTTTGCAAGTTTTCCGCGTGCGTCTCGCGCAACTGCGCGCGGATGGGCGTTCGTATATCATCGCGGGCGACTTCAACATCGCGCACAAAGAGATCGACGTCTACAACCCCGTGCGATGCAGCAAAATCTCGGGGTTCTTTCCGCACGAACGAGCCTGGATGGAAGATGTGCTTACAAACATCGGCTGGGTCGACGCATTCCGCGTCGTGAATCAAGCGCCGAAGCAATTCACGTGGTGGTCGAACTTTCAAAACGCGTTCGAACGGAACAACGGGTGGCGTATCGATTACAATCTGATCACGCCTGATCTGCGAGGCACCATCCAGTCCGCAGCAATCTATCGCGATACGCGATTTTCCGATCACGCGCCGGTGATTATGGACTATCAGCTCTAGAACAAGAGCGAATCTGCCGTAGGCTCTATATTGACAGTCGCCGCCGTCCGCCTCTATAATGAGCGTAGCATGCGTACTCACTCCATAACGAAAGCAGAGGGAAAAGCGCTGGAAGCCGACGGCGAACGCCTGAGCGGGCCGGCGCTTCAGGCCTTTACGCGCATTGCGAACCTCTGGGGACTGAGCGCGGGCGACCAGCGCACACTTCTCGGGTCTATCCCCGAATCCACGTACTTCAAATATTTGAAGAATCCGCAGGCCGCGCGTCTATCGCGCGACACGCTCGAACGCATCTCACATATCCTTGGAATATTCAAATCGTTGAACGTGCTGCTGCCGCGCCATGAATCCGCCGACACGTGGATCCGGCGGCCGAATAATGCGCCGCTCTTTAAGGGACGTACGGCGTTGGACTATATGTTGAGCGGCCGCTTTGAGGATCTCGTTTCCGTGCGCCACTACTTGGACGCAATGCGCGGATGGTAAGCACCATCGATTGGAAGCCGTCATATCGCGTCGTTTCGTCTAAATATCCCACTGTGAGCGTGTACGACCGGATCGCCGATGCGCGTAACTTTCAGGCAATACTTGAAGTGGAAGCGCTTACGAATCCGCGTGTGCGCGAAGGAGCCGGAGATTACCGGAAGATCCGGCCGGAGGATGCAATCACCGGACCCGGCGCAACGCCTGTCATGGCGTCATTTGCCTATTCCGGTCCGAGCCGGTTCACCGACGGTTCGTATGGTGTGTATTACGCGGCGCATGATGAAGAGACGGCCATTGCGGAGTCGCGCTACTGGACACAGCTGTTTTTAAGCGCCACCAACGAGCCGAGCATTGACGTCGATAAGCGCGTGTATTCCGCGCGCATACGCGGATCGTACGACGATTTGCGCGGCCGTACCAAACGCAGCCGCGTCTATGACCCAAACTCGTATACGTACTCGCAGGCGTACGCAAGGAATCTGTATCAGGAGAATGTTGTAGACGGAATCGTCTATAACAGCGTACGGCGCGACGGCGGAGAATGCGTCTGTGCTTTCAGGCCGCGCCTCGTTACGGATTGCCGCATCGCCGCGTATTTGCAGTTTAGATGGGACGGCTCGCGCATCATCGGGATGGCCGAGATAACGCGAATCACGCAATAACGCAAAGATGAAAACTGAACGCCTCACGCTCGATCCTCTCGCGGAACGGCACGCCACCGCATTTCTCGCGTATCACACTCGTAATCGGGCGCATCTCGAGCCGTGGGAACCGTTGCGCGACGAGTCGTTCTACACGCTTGAAACGCAGCAAGCGCAGATTCGCGCGAGTGAGGCAGATGCGGAGCGTGGCGTATGCGCGCGGTTCGTCGCTTTTTTGGATGGAGATCCGGACATCGTTGCAAGCGTCAATCTCTGGAACATCCGCCGCGGCGTCATTCATGCCGCAATCATTGGCTATTCGGTCGATGCACGATACGAAGGACATGGCTACGCGACAGAAGCGGTAAGGGCAGTTGTTCGCTACGCCTTCGACGTGCTGAACCTCCATCGCCTCGAAACGAGTTATCAGCCCACAAACGAACGCAGCGGCCGCGTCTTGCGCAAGCTCGGATTCGTCGTCGAAGGATATGCGCGGGATTATCTGTTTCTCAACGGCGCATGGCGTGACGGCATCCTTGTCAGCCTGACCAACCCGAACTGGCGTCCAAACG
>CAZHGH010000063.1:0-1345 GCA_964531205.1 uncultured bacterium | reverse complement strand
GCATGGCGTGACGGCATCCTTGTCAGCCTGACCAACCCGAACTGGCGTCCAAACGGTGCCACGGGATAGCCGAAAGCAAGGCGCCAATACTTTGGTGCGATGAATATCGTCTGTGTAGGCGGCGGTCCCGCCGGGTTGTACTTCGGTTTGCTGATGAAGAAGGCCAATCCAAGGCACCGCATTCGCGTTATCGAGCGCAACCGCCCGTACGACACGTTCGGCTGGGGCGTAGTGTTCTCCGACGCCACGCTCGAAAACTTACGCGACGCCGATCGACAAACGCACGACGCGATCGTCGAGAGTTTCGCGCACTGGGATGATATCGAGATCTTTTTTAAAGGCCACGACTTGCGTTCCGGCGGGCACGGCTTCTCGGGAATCGCGCGCAAACGGCTGCTAAACATTTTGCAAAGACGCGCAGAAGAGGTTGGCGTCGAGCTCGAGTTCGAACGCGAAGTGACTGACCTCGCGCCGTACCGCGACGCCGATCTGATCGTCGCGTCGGATGGCATTAACAGCCGCGTCCGGACGGCCTACGCCGAAGCGTTTCAGCCGGATCTCGACAAGCGCAAATGCCGGTTTGTCTGGCTCGGCACGACTTTGCCGCTCGACGCGTTCACCTTTATCTTCGAGCAAACGGAACACGGCTGGTTCACCGTGCACGCATACCGTTTCGACGAGACGACAAGCACCTTTATCGTCGAGTGCCGCGAAGAAACGTGGCTCGCGCACGGTTTGGATAATGCGGGAACCGGCGAAACGATCGCGTTCTGCGAAAAACTTTTTCAGCCGTACCTCAAAGGTCACAAGCTGATGGCGAATTCCGCGCATTTGCGCGGACGCGATTGGATCAACTTCACGCGCGTAAGCAACGTCAATTGGACGCACGAAAACATCGTGCTGCTCGGAGATGCTGCGCATTCCGCGCACTTTTCGGTTGGTTCAGGAACGAAGCTCGCGATGGAAGACGCCATCGCGCTGCAGCGCGCCTTATGCGAAGAGCCGGCGGTGGAAGGTGCGCTTGCCCGCTATGAGAGCGAGCGGCGGATTGAAGTGCTGCGCTTGCAGAACGCCGCACGCAACAGCACGGAATGGTTCGAAAATGTGGCGCGCTACGCTCAATTGCCACCCGAACAATTTGCGTACAGCTTGCTCACGCGCAGTCAGCGCATCAGTCACGAAAATCTGCGCCTGCGCGATAGATCCTACGTCGAGCGAATCGAACGTTGGCTCGCGCGGGGGTCCGAACCGGTCCCGCCGATGTTCACGCCGTTTCGCTTGCGCAACCTCGAATTGCGCAACCGCGTTGTCGTCTCGCCCATGGACATGTACAGCGCGGTCGACG
>CAZHGH010000062.1:0-17533 GCA_964531205.1 uncultured bacterium | reverse complement strand
AACCCGGCTAGATACACTGCATGTAAGTGCCCACTGTGCGTGCTGACAGGTCACGGGGCATAGCCTCGCTCGCTCTCCCGTATCCCATCGCGAGACAACGTTAAGGCGCAGTAAACATTTCCGCGAACCGCTGGACTGATGCAAAATCAACGCGCACACTCCAGAGACGAAGGCTGACAGTGTCCCCGCGCGCTCCTTCCACCAATTTTTGCTGGAGAGAGTTGCCAATATGAGACATTCGACACGCATTTGCTTTGGTGTTTGCCTTGCCGCGATGCTTTCAAGCTGCGGCGGCAGCAATCAGGTTCCCAACGTCCCTCATGTAACACAAGCGCGGTCAACGACCTCGTTCTCCACTAGTGGTGTTCCATCTCACGTGCTCACGGCTATCTACGGCTGGGGATACAGTGGCGTCTCCACCGCGATTTCAGTCTCGCAGCAAAGTCCGTGGGTGTCATGGGCGTACACGAACAACCTCGGCCCATATCAAGGCGCGGGCATCAAAACGCTCGCGTACGTGAACTTCTGGCGCTGCGCTGCAAGCGATTATCCGAAACGATGCTACAATGACATAAGTCCGGGCGGAAGATATGCCGACGCGGCAGCGAAGAATTGCAGCGGAGCTCCGGTATACGATCCCAACTATGGCGGCGCGTATCAGACGAGCGCATACGCGGCCAATGCGGTCAATGTGGCCGAAGACCAGATTGGCGGTTCGTCGCACGATGCTGTTGTTGCCGACGATACGATGTCCAGTCTGGGCTTTAGCAATGGTCCCATTTGCAACTACACGCTTGCGAGCTGGCGAACAGCGCAAGCGGCGGTGCTCGATACCGTCGCTGCCGCGAAGAGCGTAAATTTCTTCGCGAATGCAGTCAACGCGTGGACAGACGGAACGTACGTTCAGAACGCGGGCATTGCCGTTGCTTCCAGCGTTCTTGGCGCGGTCGCCGAGGGCTGCTATATTGTCCGCGATTCCAACGCGTACATGACGGGAAACCTGTGGGCAAGCGAAGAGAACGCCGAGATCTCCGTGATCCGGACGTATCACAAAATCTTTTGGTGCTACGTGCAGAATTCGGCTAGCGCGTCATCGGCGCAAGCTATGCGTATGTACGGCTACGCGTCATTTCTCTTGACGTACGATCCTTCTCTCGCGATGTACGAAACAGCCTTCGCGACGCCTTACAGCTTCGCGGTCATGCCGGAAGTGGGTTTCGTCCCTGAAGGCCCGCTACGCACGGCATCTTCCGTATCCGCCTATCAATCGGGTGGTGTGTACATCCGCCAGTTTGCGAATTGTTACTATCGTGGATCGCTCGTCGGCTCATGCGCCGTCGTCGTAAATCCAACCACGTCATCCGCATCGTTCTCGCTGAACTATTCCAATTCGATGGTGCTGGCGGGCGGTGGCGTATGCGACACGCTCAATGGCGGCGTATGTTCGGGCGGCAGCGTCTCATTCAATGGACCGCAAGTCACGTCTTTGGGTGCGCACTCAGCGGCCATTCTCATCAGCCCGAGCGGCTCCCCGACGCCGACGCCAGGACCGACGTCAACGCCGGGACCGACGCCGGTTCCAACGCCGATCGGAACGCCTACGCCTTGCGACGGCCAATGCTAAACATGTGCAAAGAAAAGACCGCCAGGAGAATCAACATGGCTTGATACACTTCAAAGCCCGTGTCCACTTCATCGGCCAACGCTCTCGACGCAAACCGGCGTGGCGTCGCGCTGCGCTCACTCGGACGCTGTGCAGAAGCCGCCAACGCATTTCGCGAAGCCGTAGCCGCGCAGCCCGGCTTTCCCGAGTTGCGCGTGAATCTCGCGATGACGCTGGCCGACCTTGGACGCTTTGATGAGGCGCTTCGCGAATTCGATTGCGCGCTGCAGTTGCAACCGGCGTTCAGCGCTGCGCTGGCTGGGCGGGGCGCACTCTACACGCGGCTCGGACGCTTCGACGATGCGCGCGCGCAGTACGAACGCGTTCTGCAGCTCGACGCAGCGAACACCGGCGCGAATTTTGCAATGTACGAGCTGGAGCAGATTGCCGGCAACACCTCCAAAGCGCTCGAACATCAGCGCGCCGTGCTGCGGCAACGGACGCTCTTCAGTGAATATGCGCCGCAGGAGCGAAGGCGGCTGCTGGTTCTGCTCGCGCCGGGAGACTGGCAAGCGAACGTCCCGATTGATTTTCTGGTCGATCGCACTACCACCACGCTGCACAAACTCTATATCGTTTCTCGCGAGCAAGTCGCAGCCGCGCGCATTCCGCGAGCCGACGTGGTCTTCACCGCGATTGGCGAATCGGATGAAAGCCTCGAGTGCCTGCAGATCGCTTCCGAAGTGATCGCGCAACTCGGACTGCCACAGATCAACGATCCGGCCAAAGTGCTTGGAACCAACCGCGTCGCGATCTATGAAACACTGCGCGACATAACGAATGTCGTTGTTCCCGATACGCAGCGTGTGCCGCGCGAGCTTCTCGCAAACGCTGCCGGTGCGATGGAATACCCGCTGGTAATTCGTCCTGTCGGTTCGCAAGCCGGACGCGACCTCGAACGGATTCAAAACGGCGCGGAGTTGCAAGCCTATCTGGCACGGGTCGATGCGCCGTTCTTCTACACTATGCCGTTCGTCGATTTTAGTAAGGACGACGGCTACTACCGCAAGTATCGCATCATCGTCGTCGACGGCGTACCGTATCCGTTCCACTTGGCGGTCTCGCCTCGCTGGATGATTCACTATTACAACGCGCCGATGCGCGAGAACGCATGGATGCGCGAGGAGGAGGAGCACTTCTTATCCGCATTCGAGTCGGTCTTCCCGCCGCATCTGCAACGCGCTTTGCGCGACATCAGTGAGAAGCTCGGCCTAGAGTATTTCGGCATCGATTGCTCGATCGACCGTGATGGCCGGCTGTTGATTTTCGAAGCCGATCCGGCGATGATCGTTCATGCCGGTGACGATCCGCAGATGTTCGGCTACAAGCATCCGTACGCGCATCGCATCTTCTCTGCTTTTGAGGGTCTGATCGATCGTGCTCGATCCCGCTGACTGGGAGAAGTTCCGCGCAGCAGCGCACCGCGCAGTCGACGATGCCGTCGATTTCTTGCGCGACGCGCGCGAGCGTCCCGTTTGGCAGCCGGTTCCCGATGAGATCAAAGCGCGCCTGAGCGAGCCCTTACCGCAAGATCCCCTCGCCTTCGAAGACGTCTACCGTGAATTCACGGAAACAATCTTGCCGTACGCCACGGGAAATATCCATCCGCGCTTTTGGGGTTGGGTGCACGGTACCGGAACGCCGGGCGGTGCAATCGCGGACCTATTGGCGGCGACGATGAATTCGAATGTCGGCGGTCGCGATCACGGGGCGGTCTACGTCGAGCGGCAAGTCATCCGCTGGTTCTGCGATCTTTTCGGCTGGCCGCACACCGCAAGTGGAATCATGGTCGTGGGTACGTCCGCGGCAAACCTCATAGCGGTGCTTGTTGCGCGCACCAAAGCGTCCGGAACGCGATTGACGGGATACGCATCCGCAGCAACGCATGCGTGCGTGCGCAAAGCTTTCATAGCTGCGGGCTTGGGTGTCGAAAATCTGCGCGTGTTACCTGTCGACGATGAGCACCGGCTCGATCCGCAGCACGTCGCCCAAGTTGTCGCACGCGACCGTTCGCAAGGCATGACGCCCTTTCTCATCGTCGGCAACGCGGGAACGGTCGATGTCGGCGCCATCGATCCGCTCGAAGCGCTTGCTGATCTCGCACAGCGCGAACGATTGTGGTTTCACGTCGACGGCGCGTTCGGCGCAACCGCATATCTTTCAAATCAGCTGCGTCCCACACTGCGCGGCATCGAACGCGCCGACTCCATTGCATTCGATTTTCACAAGTGGCTGCACGTACCGTACGACGCGGGGTGCGTGATCGTGCGCGACGGCGAGGCACATCGCGCGACGTTTGCAAGCGAAGGGCCGTACATCACGCGCATGAAGCGCGGCCTTGCAGGGGGCGAGCCGTGGTTCACCGATTATGGTCCCGACCTCTCGCGAGGATTCCGCGCGCTCAAAGTCTGGTTCACGATCAAAGAACATGGCGCGCGCGGTCTCGCACATGCGATCGAACGCAACTGCGAGCAAGCCCGCTACCTGAAGTCGTCAATCGAACAGGATCCCGGTTTCCAACTTGTCGCGCCGGTCGTGCTGCAGATCGTCTGTTTTCGCCCACGCGTCGACGGCGCAAGTGATGAATTTATCGACCGGCTGACAGACGAGGCCGTGATCCGCCTTCAGGAAAGTGGCGTCGCGGTGATTTCTTCCACGACCATCGCCGGCCGGCGTGCCATGCGTGTTTGCATCACCAACCATCGGACCGAGGAGCGGGATATCGGTCTGATGCTCGAGGAGCTGCGCCGCATCACGGCCGCCACGAGCCGGGACCTGGCGTCTAGCCGCGAATAGGAGGAGTGCCTGATGCACTCCACCCGCTTGATGCGCGCCCGCATCAACGAGCGACTTGACCGCGCCACGCGTTTTCCCGTGACGCTCATCGTCGCGCCCGCCGGTTTCGGCAAAAGCGTCGCGCTGCGCGACTACATGGAAACCTCGCGAATGGAAGCCGTGCGCTACGACGTGCGGCGCGAGGACAGCACGCTATTGGCGTTCGTGCGCCGCTTGAGCGAGGCACTTTCACGCGTCGCGCCCAGCGCGCTGGCTGCATTTCCGGCGATGCAAGAACGGGTGCTCGCCGCCGACGAGCCGGTGCGCCAACTCTCAGACTGGTTTGCCGAGCATTTGAAGCGTACCGTCTGCACGATCGTGATCGACGATCTGCACTATGCCGCCGTCGACCAAGCATCGATCGCGCTCATTGCAGATCTCATCGAACGTACCAGCGAGCGTATCAAGTGGATCATCGCCGCGCGCAGCGACGTCGGTTTGCCGATCGCAACCTGGATCGCCTACGGACGCATGGACCTTCCGCTCGGCGAAGACGATCTGCGTTTCACCACCGATGAAGCGCTGGCGGCGGCAGATGAAAGCGCCCGGGAACTCGATCCCCGCGAAGTGGAATCGCTGCGCCAGCTCACCGAAGGCTGGCCCGTCGCGCTCACGATCGCGCTTCGCATGCGAACGCATTCCGCCGATCTGCGCACGGCATCCGCCGGCACGCGAGAGATGGTGTACCGCTATTTGGCAGAGCAGGTTTTTGCGGAGCTTTCTTTACCACAGCGCGCGTTCGCGCTTGGGACGTCCGTGTTCTTCACGTTTGACAGCACGATCGCACGAGCGTTCGGTGCGGATCAAGAGTTCATCGATCACCTTCGCGCAAAAATCACGTTCCTCAACGAGATATCGCCCGGCGAATACCGGTATCACGATCTGTTCCGAGACTTCCTCGAAACGGAGCTGCACCGAACGGGCGAGCGCGAATGGACGCGCGCGCTGTGCGAAGGTGCGCAGTTGCTCGAGCAGCGCGGGGATACGGCTGCGGCGCTGGGCCTCTACACGAAAGCGCGAGCCGGCGAGCAGATCGTCGAAATCATCGAACGCGACGGGTTCGCGCTATTCGAGCGAGGCGAGGCGACGCGCATTGCCGACGCGCTCGACGTTTTGCCCGATGCAACGCGCAGTAAAAGCGCGATGGCGGCCGGGCTTCGGGCGATGATCGATGCAAGTCTCGGCCGTTTTGAAATAGCAGAACGCGGCTTCTTGACTGCGATCGATTTAGCAAACAACGACGACGACATTCGCATGCGACTAGTACACCGGTACGCCATCGAACTGGTCCGCTCCGATCGCGACTGCGTGGCATTTCTCGAACCCTTTGCGATGAACGGGGCCATCGAGGCGCGCTATCGCGTTCCGCTCCTCGCCACGCTCGCTACGGGGTACGTACACGCCGGACGTGGCGGCGATGCGCTATCCGCGATCGATCGAGCGCTCACGTTCCTCGACGCAACCGTCTCCGACGAAACGCGCGCACGGCTTTACCAGCAAGCGGCATACGTCGAACGGTATGCCGGCTCTAAAGAGAAAGCACGCGCGTACGCAAATACCGCGATCGAACTCGCGCTTGCACACAACTTGTTCGAATTGGCGGCCCGCGCATATAGCGTCGTGTATACCATCGTGCACGACACGAGCGACGATCCCATTGCGAGCCTTGCGGTTTTGGACAAGCTGAGCGAATGCGCGCGCAAAGGGGCAAGTTCGCAAGCTCGTCTGTTTGCACTTGTCGCATCGTACGACGCCGAGGTCGAGCGCGGCGACGACCTCATGCTCGAGCGGCTCGATCGCGAAATGCAAGAGAATCAATCGTTTCTGCCGCGTTTGCGCAGCACCGCGGTTTTGCCGGTGCAAGCGCTTCGTGCCGCATGGGCCGGTGAATTTTCTGCCGCGTACGCGATGCTTGCGGGAACCGCGTCAGGACAAACGACCGCGGAACAGCGTTCGCTGCGTGCGGCGGAAACTGCGCTCTACGCTTTCAGCGCAGGCTTGAAAGAAGAAGGCGAGCGCGAGATCCACACCGCCGCCGCCGCGTTAAACATCAGCGATGCAGCCGCAAAAGACGTCATTCGGGCACGCTTGCTACTCGCGCTGGCGGAGCTCGTGCGCGGACATGATGCCGCTGCTCATCGCTACGTCGCCGAAGCCGAACGATCGCTCACGTCAGGCATGCCGCGGCTGCAGGCGTTCGCACACGCCGTTCGCACGATGTACCGGGTCTCACTCGGACAATGCGGTCCTGAGGTAGTAAGCGCAGCGTTGGAACGGCTGCGTTCGCAACACTTTGGAGGGCTGGCGCGCCTATTGGCCGCACTGCCGGTAGCGAGCAGCGATGCAGGCTATGCTTCGCTCACGCCGGCCGAACGCGAGATCCTTCAGATGCTCGCAAAAGGCGCCAGTACGAAGGAGGTTGCGAGCGACACGGGACGTAGTCCTCACACCGTCGACACGCACATTCGCGCGATTTGCCGCAAGCTGAGCTGCAGCGGCCGGCGCGAAGCGGTTGCGTTAGCAACCAGCCAAGGCTGGGTACAAGCCTAATCGTCTTTTGCGGCTTCCTGGGGAGTGTAACGTTGAACGTGTTCCGTTCCTGTTTGACGCTCGCTGTTGTATGTGGCTTGGCAGCTTGTGCCGGACCACATAGTGGTATTGTTCCTATGGATGCCTCGCGCCAGGCGCAAGGCACCCCGCAAGCGCTTCCGGGCGGTACGCCGCAAGCACTACCCGGCGGCACGCCGCAGGCATTGCCCGGCGCGAAACTCGGCTGCGACTTAACGTTCCAGGCCGATCAAGCCAATTGCACCATCGCCGTCAACATCAACTTCCCTCCGATAAGCGATGTGAATACACCGTCGAATTTGCTTCCCGGTTTACATCCGGACGATCTGCAAAACCGCTACGCGCTGCCTGCGCAAAACGCCGGCGGCACGGTTGCGATTGTTGACGCATATGACGATCCAACGGCGGAAAACGATCTTGGCGTATACCGGACCGCATTCGGTTTGCCGCCATGCACCTCGAACAACGGCTGTTTCCGCAAAGTCAATCAGCACGGAACCGCGGGATCGTACCCGGCTGCAAACCAAGGCTGGGGCGAAGAAATTGCGCTCGACCTCGACATGGTTTCCGCGGTTTGTCCCAAGTGCAAAATCCTATTGGTGGAAGCGAACTCGTCCTCGCTCGATGATTTGGGCGCAGCGGTCGACACCGCCGCAGCGGCGCATCCCTTAGCGATCAGCAACAGCTACTATGGCCCCGAGTGGTCCGGCGAAACGGCCCTCGACGTGCATTACAAGCACCCGGGCGTTGCGATTACCGTCAGCGCGGGCGATCAGGTTTCATCGTTCTATCCCGCCGCATCGCCGTACGTCACTTCGATCGGCGGCACGACGCTTTCGGGCAGTGCGGGATCGTGGCAAGAATCGGCGTGGCAGTATGGCGGCCAAGGCTGCAGTTTGTATGAAGCCAAACCGTCGTGGCAAGGTACTACCGGCTGCAAGACGCGTTCGACCGTCGACGTCGCGGCGATAGCGGATCCGCAAACCGGCGTGGGCATGTACGATTCGACCGCGGGCGGATGGATTGTTTCCGGCGGAACGAGCGTGGGCGCACCGGTGATCGCGGCTGCGTATGCGCTGGCTGCGAATCCGCAAGGGCCGGCATACTCGTATTACCATCGCAGCGCATTCTACGACATCGCGCCGGCAGGATACGATCTCGCGACGGGATTAGGAACGCCGGACGGCGTGCGAGGCTTCTAAGCGCTTTCCTCGATCGAGGACGCGTCAGCGACGGCGTCTTCGACGCTGTCGTAGATCGGAAAGAGTCCTTCGAGTCCCGTCGCGCCGAGTAGACGGCGAACGAACGCCGATTTCACCGCAAGCATCGCGCGCGGAAGCCCGCGTTCTTGCCGGTGCTTGTGCGCGACGACGAGCGCACAGATGAGCGTGCTGGTCACATACTTTGCCGTCGTCAAATCGAGGACAACGCCGGACTCGCTATACGCGGGCTCGAGGCGCTCCCGAAGTTCTTCGCGACGATAGATGTCCCACTCACCCGCTAACGATATCACCATGACTCTGTCATCGTAGCAACACAGCAGGCTACCGCGCCCTACTCAAATTACGGTATGTCGGCGCCTGGGCTCTCTCCACTACTGTGAGACGTGAGGAGGGAGTCTTAGATCATGAAGAGATTGACCGCCACGGCTTTGGCCGTGAGCATTTTGACCGCATCGTGCTCGGGCCACGGCGGCAGTTCCGCGATCCCGGCGGCTCCGGGCGGCGGCTCGCCGAGCACGTTCGGCACCCACTCGACGCGCACGGCAGCCACGACGGCCACCGCGCCGGCCGGTTGGGCGACCACGGCGACACAAAACATGGCGTTCAAAGGCGCGACCGATAACGGCCCGTTGCCTTCGGGTCAAACGCTGACGGTTCACGTCGCACTGCAGCTGCACAACGTCGATCAACTCAAGTCGGCCGTCGCGAACCGGCAGCTCGTACCGCGCTCCGCATTCATGAGCACGTATGCGCCGACAAGCGCTGACGTGACGTCGGTGACGCAATACTTGCAATCGCAGGGACTGAGCAATATTCATGCGCAGCCCAATAATATTCTCGTCGACGCGACTGGAACGGTAGCGCAGATCAACAAAGCGTTCAACACGCAGCTCGAGTCGTATACTTCGAACGGACAGAGCGTGTATTCGAACGCGCAGCCGGCCTACGTGCCGCAATCCCTTTCCGGGATTGTCGTCGCGGTCCTGGGATTGAATAACGCGCAAGTCGCCGTCGCGAAACCCAAACAAACCAAGCCGGGCGCAAAGCCCACGCCGGCACCGACGCCTGCACCGACTCCGGTACCAACGGTAGCGCCAACGCCGACGCCCTCACCTACGCCGTCGCCGTCTCCGGTGCCGTCGCCGAATGGGTGCACGCAGGGCGTGAACGCGCAAGGCTTGTGCCCGCGCTTCTTCGATCCGGCGACGATGCAAATCGTGTACGACGCCGCAAATGCGCCAACAGGCGCAAAAACCAACGTCGCGATCTTCACTGAAGGCGATCCGAGCGGCGCGATCAGCGATTTCCGCTGGAACGAGCGAGTCTACAACATGCCGCAAGTTCCGGTGAACATCGTGCAAGTGCAGCCGAAGAGCTCCGACACGGCCGGTAACGGTGAGTGGGTGCTCGACATGACCGCCGTTCAAGGCCTCGCCGCGAACGTTCATCAGATCGATCTGTACAACATGAATTCGCTTTCCGACGCCGATATCGTCGACGGCTACAATCACTGGGTCGTGAACAACACGGATCCGATCGCGAACTCGTCGTTCGGCGGATGCGAGCTCTTCCCGTATCAAGACGGTTCGATGCTCGCAGCAGATGAAGTGCTCGTCGAAGCTGCGGCGCAAGGCCAAACGATGTTCGTTGCAACCGGCGATGCGGGCGCGTATTGCAACAACGTCATCGATGGTTTGCTGGGCGTGAACACCAACGGCGTTCCCGCGGGACTTCCGTTCCAGGGCTGGCCGGCGGTTTCGCCCTACGTCGTCGCAGTCGGCGGCACCGATCTCTTCAGCAATGCCGACGGCACGTATCTCGGTGAGACGGCATGGGAATCCGGCGGCGGCGGTTTGAGCCAGTTCGAGTATTCGCCGTACTGGGAATCGCCCACGCAGCCGGTTGGAACAACTGCAGCCGGATACAGCTATCGCGGTGTGCCCGACGTCGCACTCGACGCGTCGCTTGAAACCGGATATCTGGTGTACTCCTCGGCGCAAGCGGCAAACGGATCGTGCACACCGTGCGTATCCGCGGGCACGAGTCTTGCCTCTCCGCTCGCGGCAGGCGCGTATGCGCGCATGCAATCCGCGCACAACAATGCGCTCGGATTCGCTCCGCCGCTGCTCTACGCGATTTACGTACAGAATCCGAACGCGAGTGAACTTGGCGCTGGTCCGCCGCCGACATCGCTCGTTGGTGGATTCCATGACATTCTGTCCGGTTCGAACGGCATGTACGCTGCAACGCCGCGCTGGGATTACACCACGGGGCTGGGCAGCTTCGACGTCGTGAAGACCAATGCGATCATCGGACACTAGTGGAGGAAAGATGAAATATCGAATTCGCGCCGGTTCATTGGCATTGGCCGCCGGACTTCTCACTGCGTCGTGCGCCGGACACGGAGGGCAGTCAATGCTGCCCTCCACCAACCCCGGCATGAGCAACGCAAGCAAATCAGGACAAACCGCAGCGACCGCGATCGCCGTTCCAGCCGGATGGTCTGCTACGGCAACGCAGGGCGTCACCGTTCCAAGCGCGACGAATTTGGGTGCGCTCAATTCCTCGCAAACGCTTACCGTTCGCGTTGCTTTGCAAGCACACAATACCTCGCAGCTCGCGCAAGCCGTTGCATCCGGGCAGCGGTTCACCGATTCACAACTCATGAGCCAATATGCACCGGCTTCCAGTGAAGTCTCGCAAGTCGTCAGCTATCTGCAAAGCCAAGGCCTGACGAACATCGACGTTTCGCCCAACCGTCTGCTGGTCAGCGCAGATGGTACGGCCGCGCAAGTGCAAAAAGCGTTCAACACGACGTTGACCTCGTTCTCACTCAAAGGCGCGAACGTGTTTGCGAACACGACGCCGGCGCTCGTTCCCCAATCGCTGGGCGGAATCGTCCTCTCGGTGCTCGGATTGAACAACGCTGCGAAGATGGCGTCCGGTCCCACTGCGTGCTTCCCGGCCGATCCCGCTCCGGCGGGAACGCCGTGCGTGCGCGATTACGACGCACACGCGATCCAAACGTTCTACAATGCGGGCACCACGCCGACCGGAAGTAACACGACGATTGGCGTCATGGCCGAAGGCAACGTCGCACAGACCGTTACGGACCTGCGTTATGAAGAGCAACAACTCGGACTGCCGCAGGTTCCCGTTACGGTCGTGAAAGTCGGACTCTCAAGCCCTGACACTGCGGGTGTCGGCGAATGGGATCTCGACACGCAGAGCTCCACCGGTATCGCGCAAAACGTGAAGGCGCTCTATATCTACGATACGACGTCGCTCACCGATTCCGATATCGCAAACGAGTACAACAAATGGGAATCGCAAAACCTCGCGCAGCTCGGCAATTCGTCGTTCGGCGAATGCGAATACCAAGCGTATCTCGACGGCTCGATGAAGGCCGACGATCAAACGATGATGTTCGCCGCCGCGCACGGACAAACGATGTTCGCGTCTTCGGGCGACACGGGTTCGTCGTGCGCTCTCGCGCCCACGAACGGCGCGCCCGGGTCGGGGCCGCCGATGGTTTCCTATCCGGCAGCATCGCCGTGGATCGTCGCAGTCGGCGGCACAACGCTAACGTCCAACAACGATGCGACCTACATGGGCGAAACCGCATGGAACGCGGGCGGCGGCGGTCTGAGCCAATTCGAAAATGCGACGAGTTGGGAGCAGCCGGTGCAGCTCACCACCGGCATTCTCGCGGCCGGCAATCTGCGCGGCGTTCCGGACGTTGCGATGGCAGCCGATCCGAACGCCGGCGGATATCTGGTCTACGTACAGCAGCCGCTGGTGTTCCTCAACGGCACGTGCGGACCGGGTCCGTGCGGCATCGGCGGAACGAGTGAAGCGTCGCCCCTCGCGATGGGTGTGTACGCGCGCATGCTGACCTCACATCCGGGGCTCGGTTTCGCGGCACCGCTCTTCTACCGCAACTATCAGAAATATGAGGGCGGCGAAACGTTGGTCCAGGGACCTCCACCGACAGAAAGCTATGGTGGATTCCATGACATCATCACCGGCGTAAACGGGACCTACCAAGCGATTCCCGGTTATGATTACACGACCGGCGTCGGAACGTTCGACATCACCGGTCTAAACCAAACGATTCAGTAGCGTCGTTCCCTTCTCGCGCACAAAGGGCCGCTTCCCCGTGGCGGCCCTTTTTTTTTGCCGTTCCTACTCGATTTCCGGTATGTCGCTGGTGCGGTCCGGCGACGTACTTTGGTAACGAGGAGGAGTCTACCGATGAAAAAACTTGCCGCTCTAGCCATCACAGTAGGTGTGATAACGGCATCATGTTCGGGCCACGGCGGCTCATCGAGCGTGCTGCCGCTCGGTTCGAGTACGCACAATAGCGGTTCCACATCGGTGCGAACGGCGGCACTTCCCGCCGCGCCCGCCGGTTGGGCCAACACGAACACGCAAGCGCTGAGCATCGTCAACGCTTCGGATCTCGGCGTTGCCAACGCGACGCAATCAATTACGGTTCGCCTCGGTCTTGCGTTGCACAATCAAACGCAACTCGCCTCAGCGGTCGCAAATGGACAACAAATCGACGACGGAACGTTCGTGGCGACATACGCGCCGAAATCAACGGAAGTATCAGCGGTAACGAGTTACCTGAGCAGCCAAGGTTTCAGCGATATTACCGTCGAGCCGAACAACGTGCTGATTAGTGCTACCGGTACGGTCGCGCAGGTGCAGAAGGCGTTCAACACGTCCATACATTCGTTCTCCGGATCCGGCAGCAACTTCATCGCCAACGTGTCGCCCGCATACGTGCCCACGTCACTGAGCGGAACCGTCGTTGCCGTACTGGGACTGAACAATCTTCAAACGTTCAAATCTAAGCCGCAAGTGACGAATTGCACCGTCAAAGGAGTCACCACCCCGCCGTCGGCGTGTCTACGCTGGTACGATCCGGCAACGTTCCAAGTCGCGTATGACGTCGGAAAACTTGCGCCGGCAAACTCCACGCCGATCGCCATTATGGCGGAGGGCGATCCGACAGCAGCCATTGCCGAGTTCCGGTTGAACGAACAGAAAGACGGTTTACCGCAGGTTCCCGTCAACCGCATTCAGGTCGGCGTACCAAGCACCGACACTGCCGGAAACGGCGAGTGGGTTCTCGACATGACGTATTCCAGCGGTATCGCGCAGAACGTGAAGGCGATCTACCTGTACACGACGACCGCGCTCACCGATTCCGACATCACGAACGAATACAGCAAGTGGGTTACACAGCATTACACGAACATCGGAAATTCCTCGTTCGGCGGCTGCGAGTTCTTGCCGTACCTCGATGGTTCGATGCTGGTCGACGATGAGTTGTTGGTCGAAGGCGCGGCTCACGGGCAAACGATGTTTGCCTCGAGCGGCGACAACGGCGGTTACTGCAACAACTTCGTCAACACGAATGGCGTACCAGGCGGCGCACCGTTCGTGATGTATCCCGCGTCGTCGCCGTACGTCGTTGCAGTCGGCGGAACCGAGCTGTTCACGAACGGTGACGGCACGTACAAGGGCGAGGACGTTTGGTCGCCCGGCGGCGGCGGACTCAGCCAATTCGAATACTCGCCATACTGGGAAGCTTCAGCGCAACCGGTCGGCAACACGCCGACGGGCGGCCGCGGTGTGCCGGATATTGCGATGGATGCCGGTCTCGGGCCCATCGGCAATGCAATCGTCTATTCGAACGCGCAAGCCGTCAACGGCGGAAGCTGTGCGAGCGGATGCGTAACAGGCGGAACGAGCCTCGCCTCACCGTTAGCTGCCGGCGTTTGGGCTCGTCTGCAAAATGCGCACGGCAACCGTCTCGGTTTTGCCGCACCGCGCCTGTACAGAAACTTCTCAACGCACACTGCGGGTTCACCGCTCGTGGGGCCGCCCGCAACGCGGCCGGACGGCGGATTCCACGATATCTTGCAAGGCACCAATGGGTCGTACACGGCGCTCCCCGGTTACGACTACACAACGGGTCTGGGTTCGTTTGATGTGAGCGTCATCAACGCCCAGATCTGAGCAGAGCACTCCTCCTCAATCCGTGGAGGGCTGCTGCACCCAAAGGGCGCCGTGAAAACGGCGCCCTTTGCTCTAGCTCTTTTTCGGCAGAGGCCGCGCGGGATTTCCGGCGACACGTTCGCCCGGCGGCACATCTTTGGTTACAACGGATGATGCGCCGGTGAGCGCGCCGTCACCGACGGTTACGGGTGCAACAAGCGACGTGTTTGATCCAATGAACGCGTTACGGCCGATGACGGTCTTATTCTTGCGCACACCATCATAGTTGCACGTTATCGTGCCTGCGCCGACATTGGTGTCTTGGCCGATTTCAGCGTCGCCCAAGTACGTCAAGTGACCGGCTTTAACGCCTGTGGCCAGATGCGAGTTCTTGATCTCGACGAAGTTCCCGATGTGCACGCCGTTGTCGATCTGCGCGTTGTTGCGAAGGTGCGCGAACGGGCCGACATGGATGTCGTTGCCAAGCACGCTATCCATGACGACGCTCTCGCGGACGTGCACGCGGTCCCCGAGCTTCGCATTCGAAAGACGCGCATTAGGCCCGATGACGCACTCCTCGCCAATCTCTGAAAGCCTCCCAATCGTCGAGTTCGGATAAATCACCGTATCCCGTCCGATCCGCAGTTCCGGCTCCAAATACGTCGCGTCGGGATCGATAATCGTCACGCCGTCACGCATGTACTGCGAGCACAACCGCTTGTTCATCTCTTTGCGCGCCTGCGCGAGTTCCACGCGATCGTTGATACCGAGCACATGCAAGTGGTCCGTCGCCATCACCGGCACAACGCGTTTTCCGCTGCGCGCAAAATCCTCGATGGTATCGGTCAAATAATATTCTTTCTGCGCGTTGTCGTTGCGCAAACGATCCACCGCTTGCCGCAGCGCAGTTTCATCGAACGCATAAATGCCGGCATTCATCTCATCGACGGCCAGTTCGTCCGGCGTAGCATCGCGCACTTCGACGATCCGCTCGACATCGTGACCGCGCCGGATAACGCGCCCGAAATTCGAGGGCAGCGGCATTCTCACCGTCACCATCGCCAGCGCTGGCGCATCCCCGCCGCCCGAATCCAGCGAACCCACAACGCCGCGAAAAATCTCTTCATGCACGAGCGGCATATCGCCGTACGCGACGACGACCCGCCCATCCGGCTGCACGTCGAGCTCGCGCAGCGCGACTTGAACGGCATGCCCCGTACCAAGCTGCTCTTGCTGCACGATACCGCGCACGCCAAACTCGTCGATGCGCGAATGCAACTCGTCATTCGTCACGACGACGATGTCGCCGACGCCGGCGCCGCGCAGCGCCCGAAGCACGTACCACAGCATCGGCCGCCCGCACAGTTCGTGCAGCACTTTCGGCACGGCGCTTTTCATGCGCGTGCCTTTCCCGGCAGCCAAAACGACGGCTCTAGTACGCTTCATCATCCGACCCCGGTGGCTTCAAACTCTTCCATTCCTTCTGTTCCGACGCCGTTACGCCGCCGAGCACTTCAAGCGCATGCCGCAAACGCTCACGGACGATATCGCGCCCAAGCAGTTCAATCGCATCATACAGCGGCACGGATGTAGGACTACCGGTAATCGCAATATAGAAGGGCCGCGCAACATCCCGAAACTTCTTCCCAAGCGTCAGCGCAACGCCTTTGAGCACGCCCTCAATCTCAGTAATATCCCAAGTATGCAGCGCATCAAATCCCCACATCGAAAGCTGAAACGCTTTCCGGAGAGACTCATCATCAAGTTTGCCTTCGCGCAACTGTTCAACCGAAATATTCAGCCGCCCGGCAAAGAAGAACGAAACGAGCAACCCAAGATCGCTCAACCGCTCGATCCGCGGCTGCGAAAGCTCGGCGATCCTACGAAGCCGCTGAGGCTGCATCCCCCAAGCCTGAACAGCCTTCACAAATGCATCAAGATCGTAACGCTCACGAATGTAGCGCCCGTTGATCCAATTCAATTTCGCAACATCGAACACCGGCCCACCGAGCGAAATATGCTCGATATCAAAGTGCTCGATGAGCGACGCCATATCCATAAGCTCTTCGCCCTCGGAAGCCGACGCCGCAAACAGCCCCAAAAAGTTGAGCAGCGCTTCCGGCAAATACCCCATCGCCTTATAAAACAAAATCCCGGTAGGATTCTTGCGCTTACTCAATTTGCTCTTATCGGGATTCCGCAACAACGGCAAGTGCATAAGCACCGGTGGCTCCCAACCAAAGTACTGATACAACAACAAATGCTTAGGCGCCGACGAAACCCATTCTTCACCACGTATAACGTGCGTAATTTCCATCAAGTGGTCATCAACGACATTCGCAAGGTGATACGTCGGCATCCCATCCGACTTCATCAACACTTGCATGTCGACGGTATTCCACTCGAACTCAATAGGCCCGCGCCGCAAATCATTGACGACGCACACGCCCTCACTGGGCACTTTCATCCGAACGACATACGGAATCCCAGCCGCCTCTTTGGCAGCAACCTCATCCGCACTCAAACCCAAACAAAACCCATCATACCGCGGCGGCTGCTTAGCAGCCCGCTGCGCAGCACGCATCTCTTCAAGCCGCTCGGGCGTACAAAAACACTTAAACGCATGCCCACTCTCAAGCAGCTGCTGCGCATACTTCTGATAAATCGAAGAACGCTCGCTCTGCCTATAGGGCCCATGCGGTCCGCCAACGTCGGGCCCTTCATCCCACGAAAGCCCAAGCCAATGCAGCGAATCCAAAATCGCCTGCTCCGACTCCCGCGTACTACGCGCCTGATCCGTATCCTCAATACGAAGCAAAAACTCCCCACCATTTTTCTTCGCAAAGATATAATTAATCAGCGCCACATAAGCAGTACCGACATGCGGATCACCAGTCGGAGAGGGAGCCACTCGAGTTCTAACGGTCAATTCTTATTTTCATTCCTACGAGGAAGTTGATACTTTGTTGTTCGGGCCGGGTTCGGGGACGTTGTCCGGGGATGTTCCGAATTTCCGCGCCAGCCAGGATGGCTGTTTCAAAACTTGTTTTCGCGGAAATTCGGCCGTTCTAAGTGATGACTTTCACAGGATGTGAAAGTCATCACGGTCCCCGGACAACGTCCCCGGACCCGGCCCGAACAACAAAGTGTCAGCTGACGAGTTCCCTACGCTTACCACATTCGCGTTCGACGAAGTTGACGATATCCGACAAAGGCGCCCCAGGCGTGAAGATCT
>CAZHGH010000061.1:0-17645 GCA_964531205.1 uncultured bacterium | reverse complement strand
CAGCAAAGAAGACAGCGCATCGATCACGAGATGCAGCGAGTGCTCGGGACTTTGATTTCGCAAGAACTCAAAGACCCGAGACTCGGTTTTACGACAGTGACGCGAGTCGAGATCACTCAAGACTTGCATCACGCGAAAGTGTACGTATCGATCATCGGCGATCGGCACGTCGCTAAGCAAACTATGGATGCATTGCATCATGCGGCACGGTTTTTACGGGGTGAACTGGGCCAGCAAATCCACCTACGCCATACGCCCGAATTGCAATTCGTCGAGGACCGGTCCACCGAGCGGGCGATCAATGTCGCGAAGACGTTACGTGACGCCGCCGCCGGAGGGAATGCGTGATCGACGAAAAGCCTATTATTGCGACAACGGAAGAGGTCGTCGCCGAACTTCGTAAGCGCCCCGCATTTGTGATGGTCAGTCACGTCAAACCCGACGGCGACACGCTGGGCTCGGGACTTGCGCTTGGGCTCGCGCTCAAAAAACTCGGTAAACGCGTTCACTATTTCCAACAAGATGCGGTGCCGCGTAACCTGCGTTTTCTGCCCGACACGCAGTTCGTGACGCGTGAAGTTCCCGGCGATTTACCGGAAGATACGCTGTGGGTGTTCGGCGACATGAGCGATACCGCCAGAGCGGGCGAATTTTTGCCGAAGATCGCGCGCGAAAACATTCTGGACATCGATCACCACTTGGGGAACTCCCACTTCGGCGCGCTCAATTACGTGCTGCCGCACGAGTGCTCGACGGGCACGGCCGTGATGCATTTGCTCCGTGCCTTGAAGGTCGAAATCGACAAAGATATCGCGACGTGCTTGCTCACGACCATCATGACCGACACCGGCGGCTTCATGCACAGTAACACGACGCCGGAAGTGTTGATGCTCTCCGCCGAGCTGATGAACCTGGGCGCGGATAAAGAGCAAATCACCGAAGAGATTTTCGCGAACAAGCGGTATGCAGCGCTGAAGCTGCTCGGCCGCGCGCTCAATGAAGCACGCTTGGAGCACGACGGCCGGTACATGTGGTCGTATGTCGACGAACAAATGCTCGAAGAGTGCGATGCAGACGGCGAGGACACCGAAGAGATCGTCAACCACTTGCGATCCGTCGAAGGCGTCGAAGTCTCTGCCTTATTCAAGGCGTACGACGGTGATATTCGCGTGAGCTTGCGAAGCAGCGGCCGCGTGAACGTACAAGCCGCTGCGGCGCGCTTAGGCGGCGGCGGACATTTCCGTGCGTCGGGTCTTACGTACGTCGGTCCGCTCGATGAGGCGGTAAAAGCCGTTGAAGCGGCGCTCGTTGCCGAAGGCTTGTAAATGCTAAAACTGCTCGTCATCGTTGCAGTCGTGCTCGGGGCCGGTGCGCTGTTCGGCACGCGTCGCGATACGCCGTTCATGCGTTGGGGCATCATCCTTGCGCTTGCGGGACTGCTCGTGATGCTCAGCGCCGCATTCTTCACGTTCAACGGACTGAAAGTCGGCATCGCGCTCGCGCTTATCGGCGTCGTTGCCTATTATTTCGGACGCCTCGTTCGAAAAGAACAACTCTTCGTCGCCAAACCCAAGTAGCGCGCCGTGTTGGGGTTCGTCAACGTGTTTAAGCCGGCGGGTCCAACATCGGCACACGTCGTGGCGCGGCTGCGGCGCATTTACGGATTATATTCGCGCGATCGGCATATCGCGGTCGGCCATCTAGGAACGCTCGATCCACAAGCCGCCGGTGTGCTTCCCATCGCAGTCGGAAAAGCGACGCGTCTTATTCCGTTGCTTACCGATCAACGAAAAGCGTACGTTTGCACGATTGTGCCCGGCCGCTCGACTTCAACCGGCGACGCAATGGGCGAGACGGTTGAAACTGCTGAAGTCCCGGCAGGCTGGGAACGGCGGCTGCGCGACATCATGCCTGAATTCGTGGGCAAGCTCGAGCAGGTGCCTCCGATGTACAGCGCCGTGCATCACGACGGCAAACGGCTGTACGAACTCGCGCGCGAAGGCAAACACGTTGAACGCAAACCGCGATCGATTACGATTTACGGACTGAAGCTGCTGGGGGTTGAGCGCGGCGCCGCCCGGGTTCGCGTTGCGTGCAGCGAAGGCACATACGTGCGCACGCTGTGCGAGGACTTGGGCAAAGCGATTGGCTTGCCGGTGCACATGGGTGCGCTTGTCCGCGAAGGTTCCGGGCCGTTTGTTTTATATGAGAGCCGTACGCTCGAAGAAATTGCGGACCATCCGCGCGAGGCATTAATTCCGCCGGAGCACATCATTCCGTTTCCGACGATCGTCCTCGATCTGCGGCATTCGGCCGACTTCCGTGCCGGACGCGTCGTGCCGCTGCCGAGTGGTGCGCCGGCGAAGCATGTTTTCGTTCGCGACGAATCGCGCACGCTCGTGGGCGTTGGCGAAACGCACGGCGCACTTCTCGCGCCGCGGAAAGTTTTTGTGTGAAGATCCACTACAAGTTGAGGCGCGAAGATACGACGCCGTTAGTGCTTGCGATCGGATTCTTCGACGGAATGCATCGCGGGCATCGGGAGATCGCACGGCAAACGATGCGGCTGCGAAAGCCGGGATGGCGTTCCGCTGTACTGACGTTTTCGAACCATCCCACGTCATTCTTGCGCCCCGGCAACGAACCGCCACTAATCTCCACGCCGGAAGAGCGCATCGATTTAATGGCGGACGCCGGTTACGACGAATGCTTTTTTATTCAATTTGACGATACCGTGGCGTCGCAACAGGCCGAACACTTTTTACGCGAGACGTTGATTCGTGACTTGGGCGTGCACGGTGTCGTCGTCGGCACGAATTTCCGGTTCGGAAACAAACGGTCGGGAGATACAGCGCTCATGGCGCGAGTTTTTGAAGAGTCGAATATTCGTTTTGTCGCTGTGCCGAATCTGCTAGATGAGAGCGGTGAGCGCATTTCGAGCACGCGGATTCGCCGGTACGTTGCTTCGGGCGACTTGGAGAACGCGGACCGTCTTCTGGGCCACAGCTACGAATTGCGCGGACGCGTCGAACTTGGCGCCGGGCGAGGTCACGACCTCGGTTTTCCAACCGCTAACATTACGGTGCCGATCAAACTGTTACCGAAAGATGGCGTATACTCGGCGACCGCGCGTCACGACGGTCGCGATTACGCCGCGCTTGTATCTATCGGCACGAATCCCACGTTCAATGGAAGTTCGCGTACCGTGGAGGCGTGGCTGCGCGATTTTCACGAGACAATTTATGGCGAGGAACTTGCCGTACGTGATTTGCGCTTTGTGCGCGAGCAGCAAAGATTTGAGACAATCGATGAATTGCTCGCGCAGATGAACGAAGATATGCGCGCCGTCGCCTATCCATCGTACGGATAAGAGGGCCGGATGCTCCCGCAAATCGTGTTAGCCGTTCACGCGTTTGCGCCCGATGCCCGTATTCAATCCGGACGGGTCACCGGGAATACCGCAATCGTGCAATTTTCCGGTGCGACCATCGAAGGCGCGAAGGCCCGCGGGCGCCTATTGCTGCGGAAGTACCCTTTTGGGTGGCAGGCCGTAGACATGGCGTTGAATGACGATGCATTTCGCCGGCAAGATCTTCGCGACAGTGGCGCAAACGCGGACGTTATTGCAATACGGGGCCTCATGCAAAATCGGTTTCATTCACATCAGATTATCGGCCCTGTGCGAGTCGTCCAGAATTACGCGCTGGTAGGCTGGTGGGGCTGGGGCGGCGGTGAAACACTCTTTCGCAAAGCCGGTCACCACTGGTCGATCGTTACCAGTGGAGGCGGTGTCCTCGACGCTGCCGGCTTGCGCCGGTACGGGGTGCCCGCGCCGATAGCTTCAGAAATTTTTCATGAGCAGAAGCAATTCTAAAGGAGGTCCGATGCGCGCGAAATTCACCATGCTCCTCGCAGCGCTCATTCTCGGCGCCTGCTCCACTCACGCCGGAACTTCAAGCGCTCCGAGCACCGCGCGCATCGGGCAGCCCGCACCCTCCTGGACACAGATAACAACGAGCGGTAAGCGACTTTCGCTCGAGTCGCTCAAGGGCAAGCCGGTTTATTTGAATTTTTTTGCGACGTGGTGTCCGCCGTGCAATGAAGAGGCGCCGGACGTCAATGCGCTACAGAAACAGTTCGCGTCGCGTGGATTGCAAACGGTGGGCGTGGACGAACTGGAGAACGCCGCAAAAGCGAAACAGTTCGTGTCGAAGTACGACCTCGTCTATCCCGCCATCGTCGACGACGGTACGCTGCAGTCGCAGTACAACGTAAACGGATTGCCCGTCCACGTCTTCATCGATCGCCGAGGCATCGTTCGTAAAATCAAAGCCGGCGAGATGAGCAAAGCCGAGATCTCGGCGTCAATTCAGACGATACTTTGAAAACGCGGGCTATCCAGCAGTAGGCTACCCAATACGTCGAGGGACTCTCGCAATTTCCGAACGCACGCGAGACCGGTTCCAACCTGTTTGGATTCAGCAGCTCCTTCGATTGCGGATGCCAGCACGACGATGCGTAGCGCGCCCACGCAGCGCGCACCCTCGCGCAGGTGATCGCAAAGGTATAAAAGCGAGGTCCATTCTCGGGCGCGAAGCGCCCGCAGCATTCTCATTGCGGTAGCGCTCGCGTCGGGTAGCCAGACGGAGCGCATGAATTCGAACGCGGCATCCACGTCGCAATCGAAGAACTCGGCGACGCGAGCAACATCATCCGGATTCAACCATGCTTGCACGTCAGCATCGCTCATGTTCTGTTCGCTTCCTTTCACACCGACCGAATCAAGCATGGATGTCCCTGCTTGCTTGTTTATAGGCCGAACGGACCAAAATGTGATGCGACGACGGTAGCAGCTGTCGTTAAGTATGCGTTAATACGGACTTAGGTTATTTTTATCGGCGCAAGGAAAGGACGCCGATCACAATCTCGATTGCGATGAGGACAATCACCACGATCTCCAGGAATTGGTCGCGACCCGCTCGAGCTTGGTCGTTCGCAAAGCTGTACATCTCGCCGATGCTGTCCAACTTGCTGTTGATCTGCTGCTGCCAATCGGCCAGCGCTAAGCGTTGTACCGCTGCCCGGTAGATGCGCGCGTAGTACGCGTCGCCGATGATTTTCAGTGCGTTGCTCGCTCTATCCGTGAGTTCGAGTACGTCTACGATAAGATAACGCAGACTTGTGGCTTGTTCCGCAGCGCCGCGCCCGAGCAGTGAAGGCGACTTCGCCGGATTCGCGGCGTAAATAACGTCGAGTTCGCGGTCGAGAAGCGAATCGTACGTGCGTAATTCGACGAGCTGAGAGTTGGCAAACTCGAGAATGTCTTCAATGGCGTCCGCACTTTCGCCCCGATCGTAGATAACTGCGGCATCCCATTGAACGATGGTGAGATCGTCGACGTAAAACGAAAACCGTTGCCGCAATGCTTCTTCTAATTCCGCCTCGGAAAAGGCGCCGGACTCGCCCAAGGCCAGCGCGGCGATCGTTGCTCGTTCAGTTTTCAGCAACTCGTCAGCGGGTGTGGCGGGTTCGATACTCTCGATTCTTGCGACGAAGTAGTCTTCGATCAGGGGATCGTGCTGCTCGTCCAACGCATCCACGATCTCTGCGACGATTTCACGGCATGTCTGTGCGGCAAGTACGGGCACTTCCGGATTTGTACGTAGATCGTTCGAGAGTCTCACTAAGTCGTGAAGCTCGCCCTCGAATGGTATGGACAGACGTATCGATATGACGCCGTAATCGAAGATCTTGACTCGCCGATCGAGGCGGAAATCGCCGAGAGCTGCAGAGCTTAAGCGCGCGGCGAGCGGCGGCGTTGGAAATTGCAGATAGGCGGGCGATGTGTGGCGTCGTAGCGGCAGATCCGCCGGCGAGAAGCCTTCGCCGCCCACGGTACGCAGCCGGCGCAGATCGATTGTGTCTGCAACGTCAAAGAGATAGAACGCGCGAAGGAAGCCACGAGCCTTCACGGCTACGCGCCCTGCAGCCTACGCAGCTTTCACAACCAATGCGCCGGATTCGAAGCGTACGTCTGCGGCGGAGCCCTTCGGCAGTTCGCCGCGTAAAATCGCTGTTGAAAGCGGCGTGCTGACGTGGCGCGCGACGATGCGGTGTACGTAGCGGGCGCCGCTGCCGGCGCTCATCGCTTCGCGCGCGAGGAACGAACGCGCGCTTTCATCTAAATTCAAGCGGACGTCACGAGCACCGAGTCGTTCGGCAAGTGCGTCCACATGGATCGCGACGATGTGCTCGATATCCTCGAACCGCAGCTGATTGAAGTGCACGACGTCGTCGATGCGATTCATGAATTCCGGACGGAAAGCCAACGGCAGTTCGGCATCGGAAAGATTCGTCGTCATGATGATCAGCGCATGACGGAAATCGATCGTGCGGCCTTTTGCGTCGGTAACGCGACCGTCGTCGAGAATCTGCAGAAGAATCGCTGCAACGTCCGGATGGGCTTTTTCGAGTTCGTCGAACAGCACAACGCAGTATGGACGCCGGCGTACGGGCTCGGTCAACTGTCCCGGTTCGTCGTGTCCCATATATCCCGGCGGTGCGCCGAGCAATCGCGAAACCGTGTGCGCTTCGGTGAACTCCGATAGGTCGATGCGCACGAGCGCTTCTTCCGTGCCGAAGAGTGCTTCAGCGAGCGCTTTTGCAAGTTCGGTTTTCCCGACGCCGCTCTCACCCATGAACAAAAAACTGCCCAGCGGTTTGCGCGGATCGTGCAGACCCGCGCGCGCACGGCGAATCGCTTCACTGACTGCCGCGATCGCTTCACGCTGGCCGATGACGCGCTTTGCAAGCACGCCTTCGAGTGAAAGCAGATTATTTGCTTGCGTTTCGGAGAGCGTCGTCTGAGGAATTCCGGTCCATTTCGTGACGACTGCCGCGACATGTTCTGCGGTAACCGGCGGACGCACGTGCGCACCTTTATTTCCAAGCGCGACGAATGCTGCCGCCTCGTCCATTAGATCGATCGCTTTATCGGGCAAGAACCGGTCCGCGATGTAGCGCGCGGAGAGCGAAGCCGATGCGTGCACGGCCTCGTGCGTAATCTCGACGTTGTGATGCTCGGCGTAGCGATGCTGCAGACCCTCGAGAATGCGCACCGTCTCTTCGATCGACGGTTCTTCGACCATTACCGGCTGGAACCGCCGTTCCAGGGCGGCGTCGGATTCGATGTATTTCCGGTATTCGTCGAACGTCGTCGCGCCGATGCACTGCAGATCGCCGCGTGCCAGTTCGGGTTTGATCATCGAACTCAAATCGAGCGAACCTTCCGCCGCGCCGGCGCCAACGAGCGTGTGGAGTTCGTCGATAAACAGAATGACGTCGCGCGCGGCCTTATGCACTTCGTCGAGAATCCGTTTGACGCGGCTTTCGAATTCGCCGCGGTACTTCGTACCGGCAACGAGCGGACCGAGTGAGAGTGCGAGCACGCGTTTGTGAAGCAACGCGTCAGGAACTTTGCCTGCAACGATTCGCTGCGCGAGCCCTTCGACAATTGCGGTTTTACCGACACCGGGTTCACCCACAAGCACCGGATTGTTTTTGCTGCGACGCGCGAGAATGGAAACGACACGTTCGACTTCGTCTTCGCGTCCAATCACCGGATCGAGTTTCCCGTTGCGCGCAAGGTCGGTGAGATCGCGTGAGAATTGCGCGAGCGTGGGTGTTGCGCTGCGAAAACGGCGCGTAAGATCCTCGAGTGGATTGCTGCCGGTTCGGCCATGCTGCCCCTCGATTTTCTCGATCAGCAACGCGCCGCCGGCCACCAATGCAGCCGCTGTAATCGCCGCTCCGAGAAGCGGCAGCGCAACCTTCGTGGCTTGCTTACGCGCTGCGCACGAAGCGCAGTACCGCGGCTGCTCCGAGCCGGTCGAAAGATCCGTCACGGTCGCCGGGCGCAGACCGCAGATTTCGCACGTAGTCGTCATTACTCGATGCTACCCGGCATCGTACGTGATGGTTACGGTCGCCTGCGTTTCAATCGAACTCGGCTCGATTTGAGTCGGCGGCGGCGCCGCTACGGGGGCAGGCACTGCCATGGCGCGCACGAGCGGGATGGGCGCGGCATAGCCTTGCTGCATTGTCCGGATCCGCGTGATGTGCACGCCCGCGGCAGCGGCCATGGCTTCGGCTTGGGAGCGCGCGTCGGTTACGGCAGCACGGAGCGCTCGCTGTTGCTGCCCTTTCCGATCGGATACGCCGTACGCAACGCCGCCGATGTCGGTGACGCCCGCGCCGATCGCGGCGTCGATTGCTTTGCCGACCAGCGGGAGCTGATGCAGTGTTACGGTGATGCCGCGATACACGAAGTAGCCGGAGCGTTCACGAAAGGGGGGAAGCGGCACGCCCGCCTGTGGCGTCGGCGGCGGCGTGTAATTTACGTTGTACGACGTCGTGCGAATATCGCTGTGCGCGATACCGAGCGATTCGAGGGCGTTGAGCAAACGATTGTATCGTTCGTTGTTATCTGCCGTTGCGCGCGCAGCGCTGTCCGCGTTCGTTGAAATCGTAAATGTTTCGGTGGCCATGTCCGGCATCGCGGTCGAGGCGCCTTGGCCGGTCACCGTTATGAGCGTGGCCAAAATGAAAGCGAGCATACTAAAACCTCCTGTGCCTTTAGGAACGCTCGTCGCGGGGGAAAATGTCACCTGCATGCTTGCCGAGGTCGTTGCCGGGCTGTGCGTGGGAATCATCGGCCGCTACATCGTCCCGGATTCGCAAGGTATCGGGGCCGACACGCTCACCGGCATTGTGGGCGGCGGTCTGGGCGGCTTCATCTATAAGCTCTTCGGCCACCAGCTTCCGTACGACGACTTCAACGCTTGGAGCCTCGTCAGCGCCGCAGCCGGGGCGGCCATCTTGATCCTGGTCATGCGCGCCACGTCGGGTCGCCGGACCGTCGCTTAATTTAAGGAGAACGCAGTATGTGGATACTTTGGGTCATTATCATCGGCCTGATTATCGGTGCGATCGCGCGCGCGATTGTTCCGGGCGCGGTCGGCGGCGGAATTCTGACGGACATCATCGTCGGAATTATCGGAAGCTTCCTCGGCGCGTGGCTTGGTGCTGCCCTGACGCATACGCCGCAGAGCGGCCTTTGGTGGTTTATTTGGGCTATTATCGGCGCCGTGGTGCTACTCTTGATCTTGCGGGCCCTTACAGGACGGCGTAGCGTGGTCTAGTATAGGAACGCTTTCCCTCTACTTTAAGGACGACAAACGAAGAACCATGGCCTACATCATCACCGAACCGTGCATTGGAACCAAGGACAAGTCGTGCGTTGACGTCTGTCCTGTGGATTGTATTCACGGGAAGGACGAGGATGAGATGCTCTATATCGATCCGGAAGTGTGCATCGACTGCGGCGCGTGTGTTTCTGCTTGTCCGGTCGAGGCGATCTTCGCCGATTCCGACGTCCCCGCGAAGTGGGAAAACTTCATCGCGATCAACGCGGAGTATTTTAAGAAGTAGCCTCGGCGCGGTTTAACGTGAGCGAAATCACCGTGCGGTTTTGCGCCGAGGTGATCCGCACGCGATCCATGAGTTCGTGCATGAGCACGATGCCGCGCCCCCGTTCGTCCCGGCGTTGGAACGGGCGCCATCGTCCGTGATCTTCGACTTCGATCGTAACGTTTTGATCGTCGACCGACGTCCGTAGGTACACGTATCCCGCCGGTCCGCCGCGGTAGGCGTGCTCGACTGCGTTTGCTACGGCTTCGCCCACGGCGGTGATCAGCGCGAATCTCCGCGCTTCATCTATGCCAAGTTCGTCGCAGAGCCGGTGCAGCAACGCACGCGTCATCGGGGCCGCTAGCGGAATCGCTGAGAAACACATCGACTGCGGAACGGAACCCGGATAACACGCCAGGGTCAGCGTCGCAGCGTCGTCGCGATTTGTTGCCGCATCAAAAACGCGTTCTTGCAGCGCAATTGCCGGATTATCCGGATCGTCTTCGAACGCGCGAAGGCTCGCGTTCAGCAGCTTTTCCTCGCCTGCCAAAACGTCGCGCGAATATTCCGTCATCCCGTCCGTGTAAAAAACCACGCAACTGCGCGGCGCCAGCGTGAGCGTCCAATCCATTGCGTTGACTTGCGGATCGACGCCAAGCGGCATACCACCGCCCGGAAGAAAACCGCTGAACCCGTCGGCAATCGTTAGAATCGGCGGAGGATGACCGGCAACCGCATACGTCAGTTCGCGCGTTTCCGGGTGATAATACGCAAAGACAGCGGTGACCATGCCGATGCCGCGCCGCAGATTCAGGACGTCATTGACCTGCTGCAACACCAAAGCCGGTGAGTCTTCGCTCACGCTAATCGTTCGCATCGCCTGCCGGATCTCGCCCATAACGGTTGCGGCTTCGAGTCCGTGTCCCGCGACATCGCCCATCGAGATCGCGACGCGTCCATCCGGCAACGCAAACGCATCGTACCAATCGCCGCCGACCTCTGCTTCGTCGCTCGCCGGACGATAAGCGGCATGGAATATGGCACCGGGCACGCGCGGGAGCGTATCGGGAAGCAATGCACGCTGTAACCGATCTGCAACGCGGTGCGTACGCTCGAAGAGTATTGCCTGCTCGACTGCGTTCGCTACTTGCAGCGCGAGGACGTTGGTCAATTTTTGCGTGCGTCCGTTGAACACGCCGCGGCCTTGCGAGGCTATGACGAACGTGCCGATTTCTTCTTTTCGCGCAATGAGGGGCGCGACGATCACCGTTTCGAAGCCGTGGCCGCTCAATGCGTTCTGAAGCTCTTCGGCATCGCAGGTGCTCGTTCGAATACCCGGCTCGCGCGACGCCTCGACGACCGAGATTCCGCCCTCGCCGTGGCTCGCAATTATGGCACAGTAGTCAGCCATCTTACGAACGCAGAGGTCTGCCACTTGCGGCAACGTGGTTGCAAGCTCAAAAGAAGAAGCAAGTATCGCACTCGCTTCTGCAAGCAAATCAAGAGCGTCAGGACGCCGTACGGACCCGGTCTCTATATTCATAAATGCTGCCGTCTCGGCAGCATTGGCTTTTTGCCCCACAGAGCCCGCTTGCTAAACCTGCCGAGCCCAAGTTTGGCGAGACTCTGAAGTGGATATGAAGAAACGTGCCACCGTCCCCCAACGGAGCTTTTTTGCATGCCCACACAAACCGCTACGCATAAGCGCAACGGCTCATCCAAACTTCTCGAAATGCCGGAGGCCACGCCGCAGGAGCGCAAGCTTCTTGCCGCTCTGCATGCGTTTAGGCACGGCGATTTTTCCGTGCGGTTGCCCGTACACGGCAGCGGCATAGAAGCCGAAATCGCACACGCGTTCAACGAATGCCTCGAACAGAAAACCCGCATGCTGAGTGAAGTGAAGCGCGTCAGCCGCGTGATTTCGCGCGACGGCCGCTTATCGCAGCGCGCGGCACTCGAAGGCGCGACGGGAGGATGGCAAGAGCACATCGATGCGTACAATACGCTGATCGAATCGCTCGCAGTATCGATGGCTGAGACCAACCGTTTGATCTCCTCGGTAGTCCAAGGCGATCTTTCTCAACGCATGGCCGTGGATATCGAAGGCCGTCCGTTGCGCGGTGACTTGTTGCGATCTGCACGCATCACCAACACCATGGTCGATCAGCTCAGCGCCTTCGCATCCGAAGTTACGCGCGTTGCACGCGAAGTGGGTTCCGAAGGTAAACTCGGCGGACAAGCGTCCGTTAAAGGCGTAGCCGGCAGCTGGAAAGACTTGACCGACTCCGTCAATACGATGGCCGGTAACCTCACCAGCCAGGTGCGTAACATCGCCGACGTTACGACCGCCGTTGCAAAAGGCGACCTTTCACGTAAGATCACCGTCGAAGCGCGCGGCGAAATTTTGGAGCTGAAAAATACGATCAACACCATGGTCGACCAGCTCAATTCGTTTGCGGGCGAAGTTACGCGCGTTGCGCGTGAAGTCGGTTCCGAAGGTAAACTGGGCGGACAAGCCGAGGTCGCCGGTGTTTCGGGTACGTGGCGCGACCTTACCGAGTCGGTGAACTTCATGGCATCGAACCTGACCTCGCAGGTTCGTAACATCGCCGAAGTCACGACCGCCGTTGCGAAGGGCGACCTTTCGAAGAAGATCACGGTCGACGTTCGCGGTGAAATTCTCGAACTCAAAAACACGATCAATACGATGGTCGACCAGCTGAACTCGTTCGCCGGCGAAGTTACGCGCGTTGCGCGCGAAGTCGGCTCCGAGGGTATTCTCGGCGGCCAGGCTCAGGTCGGCGGCGTTTCCGGTACTTGGAAAGACCTCACCGAATCGGTGAATTTCATGGCGTCGAACCTCACCTCGCAGGTTCGTAACATCGCCGAAGTTACGACGGCCGTTGCAAAAGGCGACCTTTCAAAGAAAATTACCGTTAACGTTCGCGGCGAAATTCTGGAGTTGAAAAACACCATCAACACGATGGTGGACCAACTCAACTCATTCGCGGGCGAAGTTACGCGCGTTGCGCGTGAAGTCGGTTCCGAAGGTAAATTGGGCGGACAGGCGGAGGTCGCGGGTGTTTCCGGTACGTGGAAAGACTTGACCGACTCCGTCAACACGATGGCTTCAAACCTTACCTCGCAGGTGCGTAATATCGCCGACGTTACGACTGCGGTTGCAAAAGGCGACCTCTCGCGTAAGATCACCGTCGACGTTCGCGGCGAAATTCTCGAATTGAAAAACACCATCAATACGATGGTCGACCAGCTCAATGCATTCGCGGGCGAGGTAACGCGTGTTGCGCGCGAAGTCGGCTCCGAGGGTAAGCTCGGCGGACAAGCGCAGGTGGCCGGCGTTTCCGGTACGTGGCGAGACTTGACCGAGTCCGTCAACTTCATGGCATCGAACCTGACCTCGCAGGTTCGTAACATCGCCGACGTTACGACTGCCGTTGCAAAGGGCGACCTTTCAAAGAAAATCACCGTCGACGTTAAGGGTGAAATTCTCGAACTTAAAAACACGATCAACGTCATGGTCGACCAGCTGAACGCCTTCGCATCGGAAGTCACGCGCGTCGCCCGTGAAGTCGGTTCCGAAGGTAAGCTCGGCGGTCAAGCACAGGTTGCCGGTGTCTCCGGTACGTGGAAAGATCTCACCGATTCGGTGAACTTCATGGCGTCGAACCTCACTTCACAGGTTCGTAACATCGCCGAAGTGACGACGGCAGTCGCACTCGGCGACCTTTCGAAGAAGATCACCGTCGACGTGCGCGGCGAAATTCTCGAACTGAAAAACACCATCAACACGATGGTCGACCAGCTCAACGCATTCGCCTCAGAAGTTACGCGCGTTGCGCGTGAAGTCGGTTCCGAAGGCCGTTTGGGCGGTCAAGCATTCGTGCGCGGCGTCGCGGGTACGTGGAAGGACCTCACCGACTCGGTGAACACGATGGCTTCGAACCTGACCGCTCAGGTCCGTAACATCGCCAAGGTTACGACCGCCGTTGCGAACGGTGACCTTTCGAAGAAGATTACCGTCGACGTTCGCGGCGAAATCCTCGAACTCAAAGATACCATCAACACGATGGTCGACCAGCTGAACTCGTTCGCATCCGAAGTTACGCGCGTTGCACGCGAAGTCGGTTCCGAAGGTAAACTCGGCGGTCAGGCGCAGGTGCCGGGCGTTTCGGGCACATGGAAAGACCTTACCGACAACGTGAACTCGATGGCCGCGAACCTCACGAACCAAGTTCGCGGTATCGCACAGGTCGTTACCGGCGTTGCGAACGGCGATCTCAAACGCAAACTGACGCTGGAGGCGAAGGGCGAAATCGCACAGCTCGCCGACACGATTAACTTCATGATTGACACGCTCGCGACGTTTGCGGATCAGGTTACGACGGTTGCGCGCGAAGTCGGTTTCGAAGGAAAACTGGGCGGTCAGGCACAGGTGCCGGGCGCCGCAGGCTTGTGGCGCGATCTGACCGACTCGGTGAACCAACTTGCCGAGCAGCTGACCTCGCAAATCCGCGCGATCGGTGAAGTCGCAACGGCTGTTACCAAGGGCGACCTCTCACGTCAGATCGAAGTTCTGGCGCGCGGCGAAGTCGCCGAGTTGACGCGCAACGTCAACGAAATGATTCAGAACTTGCGCGACACCACGCGTAAGAACACCGAGCAAGACTGGCTCAAAACCAACCTCGCCCGCTTCACGGCAATGCTGCAAGGGCAGCGCGACATCAAGACGGTTAGCCGCCTCATCATGTCGGAAATCGCACCGCTGGTCAACGCGCACGCCGGCGCGTTCTACCTGAACGAGCCCATCGGCGATCAGCAGCTGCTGCGTCTCATCGCAAGCTACGCGCTCAGCCGCAAGAAATCGGCGCAGCGTACCGTGCGTGAAGGCGAAGGCCTTGTCGGTCAGTGCTTGCTGGAGAAGCAGCGTATCTTGCTCGACGACGTGCCGCACGAGTATATGGGCATCACGTCGGGTCTGGGCGAGACGACTCCGCTCTCACTCATCGTCCTGCCCGTGCTCTTCGAAGGCGACGTGAAAGCAGTCATCGAGCTTGCATCGCTGCAGAGCTTCAGCGAAATTCAACTGCAGTTCTTCGAGCAACTGACCGAGTCGATCGGTGTTATCTTGAACACCATCGCCGCGTCGATGCGTACCGAAGAGCTGCTGAAACAATCGCAGTCGCTCACCTCCGAGTTGCAGAGCCAGCAAATGGAGTTGCAACAGACCAACGACGAACTCGAAGAGAAAGCGCGCCTGCTGCAAGAGCGCAACGAAGAAATCGAGCGCCGCACGCGCGAAATCGACGAGGCCCGCGTCGAGCTCGAGAAGAAGGCCGAGCAGCTGGCGCTTACGTCGAAATACAAATCGCAGTTTCTCGCGAACATGTCGCACGAGTTGCGCACGCCGCTCAACTCGCTGCTCATTCTCTCGAAGCAGCTCGCGGATAACCCGGAAGGCAACATGACGCCCAAGCAGATCGAATTCGCGCAGACGATTCGCGCTGCGGGAAGCGACCTGCTCACCCTCATCAACGACATTCTCGACCTTTCGAAAATTGAGTCCGGTACGACCTCGATCGACCTTCAAGAAGTGCCGTGCTCGGCCATCGAAGACGACGTCGTTCGTACGTTCGATCAGATTGCGAAGGACAAGGGTCTCGAGTTTATCATCCGGCGCCATGAAGACGTGCCTGAGAATCTGCTCACCGACCCGACACGCTTGCAACAAATTCTCAAGAACTTGCTTTCCAACGCGTTTAAGTTCACGACTGAAGGGCGCATCACGCTCGACATCTCGCTGCAGCGAAATCATCATCTCTCGTCGGTGCAGGGACCGGTGATCGCGTTTGCGGTGAGCGACACGGGCATCGGCATTCCGCCGGATAAGTTCAACGTGATCTTCGAAGCGTTCCAGCAAGCCGACATGGGTACGTCGCGTAAATTTGGCGGCACCGGACTCGGTCTGGCGATTAGCCGCGAAATTGCGGGATTGCTCGGCGGCGAGATTGGCGTGGAGAGCACGCTTGGCAAAGGCAGCACGTTTACGCTATTCCATCCTCTGGAGCGTGGCGTATCCCCGCGTATCGGTTTGCCGGAGTACAAGCGTGAGGTGGTTCGCGAGACGGTCGCGCGGGATGTGATGCCGCCGGCGTTGGAAGCGATCCACGACGATCGCGAAACCATCGAATCGACAGATCGCGTTCTGTTGATCATAGAAGACGACGCGATCTTCGCCCGCATTTTGCTCGGGCTCGCGCGCGACCGCGGGTTCAAAGGCATCGTTGCGCTGAGCGGCGCGGAGGGTCTCGAGTATGCGCGTAAGTTCTTGCCGGACGCAATTACGCTGGACATCGGCTTGCCCGACGTCGACGGCTGGCAGTTGCTCGCGCAAATCAAGAGCGATGCGTCAATCGGCAACATTCCGGTGCATGTCATCTCCGGCGAGGAGCAATGGCAGCGCGCCCTCGACTCGGGGGCGATCGCGCATCTGCGTAAGCCCGTCACCGAAGAAGCGTTAACGGAAACATTCGACAATCTGCTTGGCTTCGATCGGCGGACAAAACAATTGCTGGTCATTGAGGACGATCTCACGCAACTCAATGCGATGGTCAACCTCATCAGCACCGGCGAAGTCGCGATAACGGCAGTTCGCACGGGCGCTGAAGCCCTTGAGGCGCTGCAGTCCACGCACTTTGACTGCATCGTCGTCGACCTCGGTTTGCCGGACGTGGGTGGCGATCAGCTCATCGAGCAGATTCGCATGCAACGCGACCACGCGCGGACGCCCGTTATCGTTTACACCGGACGCGAGCTCAGCCGTCAGGAAGAATCGAAGCTGAACAAGCTCACTGAAGCGGTCATCGTGAAGGATGCGATGTCGCCGGAGCGCTTGCTCGACGAGACGCGGTTCTTCTTGCATCAAGTGGAGGCGCGGCTTCCGGCAGCCAAACGCGCAATGGAGATTCCGCCGCTCGGTACGGCAGCACTCGATGGCCGCAAAGTCTTGATCGTCGATGACGATGCGCGTAACATCTACGCGCTCGTCGCGGCGCTTGAAGGACATCATCTCAGCGTCATCACCGCGGAAAGCGGTAAGGACGGCATCGACCGCCTCAATACAGACTCGGATATCGATCTCGTGTTGATGGACATCATGATGCCGGAGATGGATGGCTACGAGACGATCCGCCGGATTCGCGCCAATCCGAGATTCCGGGACTTGCCTATCATTGCACTAACGGCCAAGGCCATGAAGGGAGACCGCGAAAGCTGTATCGCTGCCGGTGCGTCGGAGTACATCAGTAAACCGGTCGACATAGAGCAGCTCCTCTCGCTGTTGCGCATATGGTTGAATCGGTAGTTAAGGGCGCCGTCCCCGACGGACCGCCCTTGCCGGATCGAGCCGACGAGCGATCGGGAATCGAGCTTTCGCTGCTTTTGGAAGCGATTGTGCGCTGGAGCGGCTACGATTTTCGCGAGTATGCGCCGGCAACGCTGAAACGCCGCGTTGCCGAACGCATGCGCGCGGAGAACGTCGATACGATCTCGGCGCTGCAAGACCGGGTCTTGCACGATCACGAAGCTCTGCGCCGGCTTGTATTTGCGATGTCGGCGAATCCGAACCGCCTCTTCCGTGCGCCGGAATATTTCCGCGCCATACGGGAACGCGTCATCCCGTTCTTGCGCACGTACTCGTTCGTTCGCTTGTGGTTCCCCGCGTCTTCAACCGGCGAGGACGTGTACACGTTCGCGGCACTGCTCGCCGAGGAGCAACTGCTGGACCGTTGCATGATTTATGCGACGGACATGAGCGACATGGCGCTCGCGCAAGCCCGCGAAGGCCTCTATCAAATGAACTCGCTCGAGGAGTTCGCTAACGATTACCGCCTGAGCGGAGGCCGCGGTTCGATCAATGAGTTTTGCGATACGACTGAAGGCACGATTCGCTTCAAACAATCGCTGCAGCGCCAGATTATCTTTTCAACGCACAGCCTGACGACGGATGCATCCCTCAACGAATTTAACGCGATTGTCGCGCGCGGTGTGTTGCCGCAGTTTACCAAAACGCTGCAGTACCGCGTTCATAACCTGTTTCTGCAAAGCCTTACGCGTTTCGGCTTCATCTGCCTGAGTTCGGCGGAATCGCTGCACGCTAC
>CAZHGH010000060.1:12103-18089 GCA_964531205.1 uncultured bacterium | reverse complement strand
GCCGCCGAAGTTATCGCGGCCGCGGTCCGGTCAATCTAACCCTCTGTGCATCCGACTTGGCACTCACGGTAACGTTGTGGTAACGACCACGAACGGGCGGCCAAAATGATGTAAAGTATCCGACCCGCAAGCCGATGCAAAGCAGAGAGGGTTGGGTGTAAATGAGTCTCAAGGCTCTTGCCATTGCCGGTACCGGCATTTCGGCGTAGCGTGTCCATGCGCAGCTGGTTTTCGAAAATCCGAACGCAGGCGTTTGCGATTGGCCTGTTGCCGCTTCTATTTTTGTTGCTCGTTCTGGTGGTTGTCGGCTTCCTGCAATTTCGCAGCGAGCGTACTGCGTTGACTGTGCGGCATTCGGACGACGTACTTGCCGCCGCGCAGAGCGTTGCCGATGCGCTTGTGCCGGTGCAGCGCAATCTGAGCGACTACGTTCGAACGGGCCAAGCCCGGTATCTTGCGGCGTTCCGTCGTCAAGCCAAGGTAGTCGATAGCGCAACCACGCGTCTGCGCGTCCTCGTTCGTGGAGATGCGCAACAGGAACTCCGTGCGGCTGAAATTGCCGCAATCGCGCGCGAAGCGCTCAATTTTGAGCAGCGTTACGCAGATATCTATGCGAGCGGTCATCGTAACGCGGCGGCGGCAATGATGCGTTTGCCCCGCGTGCGCAAAATCAGCGACGATTGGTATTTACGCAACCGCGAGTTCGCGGCTGCGGAGGCGGCGGCAAAGGCGGCGCATTGGGCACAACTTGCAGCAGATTATCGCAAACTCGATTGGGTGCTGGGAATCGGCGCTGCCTTCGGCGTTCTCCTCACACTTCTGGCTGCACGGCGTTTTGGAATCCGCGTTGTCGAACGGCTCGAACAGTTGGCTTCGGCGGCGCGTCGCGTGCAGGCTGGAGGCGATATCCGCTCGCCGATGCACGGCGAAGACGAGATCGCGAATCTCGATCGCGCGTTTTACCAAATGGCGCTCGAGCTTCGCCAGCGCGAAGCGCAACTCGTTAAATACCGGCTGCTGGTCGAGCATGCGCGCGACATCATATTGTTCGTCCGGCGCAGCGATGGACAAATCTTAGAAGCGAACGCGGCGGCAGCGAATGCGTACGGTTATACGATTGAAGAAATGGCCGGTATGAACGCCCACGATCTTCGGACGGAAGAAGCGGCGTACAAGCTAGAGGCCCATCTCGAGCATCCCGACGCAACCGGACCGGTCTTCGAAACCATGCATCGGCGTAAGAACGGCTCAATGTTCCCGGTAGAAGTGGCCGCGCAAAGCACGACGATACACGGCGAGCAGGTCGTTGTGAGCATCATTCGCGACGTCAGCGAACGCCGTCTCGTGCAGCAAGAGCTTCATGCCGCGCTCAGACAAGCCGTGGAGGCGTCGCGCACGAAATCGGAATTCGTTGCGACGATGAGCCATGAAATCCGCACGCCGATGAACGCCGTTATCGGCATGACGGAACTCCTGCTCGATTCGCCGCTCACCGACGATCAGCGCAAGTGCGCGCTCATCGTTAAGGAATCGGGTGAGGCTCTGCTCCACCTCATCAACGACATCCTCGATTTTTCGAAGATTGAGGCGAACCGCGTCGAGCTCGATATTGCGGAATTCCGGTTGCTTCCGCTTATAGAAAGCATCGCGGCTCTCTTCGCGCCGCAGGCTGCAGCGAAAAACGTCTCGTTGCTCACATATGTCGACCCGGCAATGCCTTCGACGCTTTTGGGCGATGTCGGCCGTATCCGCCAAATTCTCGTGAATATCGGCGGCAACGCTTTAAAATTCACCGAGAAAGGGTCCGTGCTCATCAGCGCGGTCTGCCGCGAACGCACTACAGAGGGGGCGCTGATTGAATTCTCCGTCAAAGATACCGGCATCGGGATCGCACCGGATGCGCTCAACCGGTTGTTCGAAGCGTTTCGTCAAGCAGACGGTTCGATGACGCGTAAATACGGCGGGACCGGCTTAGGGTTATCAATATCAAAGGGTCTCGTCGAGCTGATGGGCGGTAAGATTTCAGTGCAAAGCGAGCCGGGATCGGGATCCGTATTTTCGTTCACGCTTGAATTGCCGCACTCGGAAGGCGAGAGAGGGACTGCGCCGGTATTGAAGTCGCTTCGTGCGCTCGTGCTCGACGATGACCCCATTGCGCGGCACGTGTTCTCAGAATATTTCCAATCGTGGGATATGCGCCGTTCCAGCACGGGAGATCCGGCGGAAGCGTTAGCGATGCTAGAAGACGCCGCCGAAGCGGGCGATCCATTTGACGTCGCCATCGTGGACTTTGCGATGCCCGAAATGAACGGCATCGAGTTCGGCAAGCGCGTGCGCTTAAATCGGGCTCTCGACGGGACGCGCTTGATCATGGTAACCGCCTACGATCATCCGGAACAAGGCTCCAACGCGATCGCGTCAGGTTTCTCAGCGTATCTCACGAAACCTGTGGTTCAATCGCAGCTCTACGATTGCATCGCAAATGTCGCGCAACCGGCAGCGAACACGGATGCCGCATCGCCCACGCAGCCACAACCGAAAGGGCAGTGCCGTATTCTGCTCGCCGAAGATAATGCAGTTAACCGAGAGGTCGCACTGCGCCAGTTCGAGCGCTTGGGATGTGTGGCGGAAGCGGTAGCCGATGGTCGCGAGGCGGTGGATGCTGCGCTAAGCGGTGAGTTCGATCTCATATTTATGGATTGCCAGATGCCGAACATGGATGGTTTCGAGGCGACGCGTGCGATTCGCAAAGCTGAAGCGCGAACCGGAAAGCGCGTGCGTATCGTCGCGATGACCGCGAACGCTCTCGCGCAGGATCGCGATACATGTTTCGCCGCCGGAATGGATGATTATCTTTCGAAGCCCGTTACGCTCGGCGATCTTCGCCGGGCTCTTCAGCGCGCCACACGCGAATCGACGCTGGACCTGACAAGGCTAAACGATCTCTTCGACGGCGATCGTGCCGAGATTATCGAGTTTTTGCGGAAGGTGCTGCCCTCCCTAGAGCGTGCGGTGAACGTAGTGAACGGCGAGGAGCCGCTGGAACGCAAACTCTTCGCGATCCACGAGCTTAAAGGTGCGGCTGCGAATGTCGGCGCGAGCGAACTCGCGCAAATTGCGTTGGAAGCGGAGGCTTCGATGAAGCGCGGATTCGACGCGCAAGCGCTTTGTATGGAATTGCGTGAAGCGTACGGCAAGTTTGCGACCGCAGCGCATAATCTGGCATCGCCCGTGGAGAAACATTCGTGAACATCTTGATGGTCGACGATAACGAGCTGAACCTGCACGTCTACCGCATGGCATTGAAGACGCTGGACGTGGAATGCGTTTCCTTTACCTCCTCGAGCGAAGCCCTCGAATGGAGCCGCCAAAACGACGTAGGTGTCGTGCTTGTCGACTTTAACATGCCGGCACCGAACGGGCTCGAGTTTATTCAGGCGTTTCGAGAAAGTCCCGACAAACGCGAGATACCGATTATCATGATCACGGGCCTGGACGAACGCGACATCCGTTACCGGGCGCTCGACGCGGGCGCTGCAGACTTCCTGACAAAGCCGGTCGACGTCGTCGAGTTTCGAGCGCGTTTGCGAAACATGGTGGCGCTCTCGGAAAGCCGCCGGCACTTGGCAAATCACGCACAGTGGCTTGCCTCCGAGGTGTCGCGGGCGACGAAAGACATTGTCGCGCGAGAGCGCGAGACAATCAACCGGCTCATGCGTGCGGCGGAGTTTCGCGACAACGAGACCGGCATGCACATCGTGCGCATGGGGCATTTTAGCGCGGAAATCGGACGCGCCTATGGTCTAGCGGAGGAGCTCTGCGACCGTTTGCTGATGGCGACGCCGATGCATGACATCGGCAAAGTTGCTACACCCGATCGGATTCTGCTCAAGCCTGCAAAATTGAACGCGGACGAGTGGGACATTATGAAGCAGCATACGGTTGCGGGTTATGAGATTCTCAAGGACAGCGAATCCGAGCTTTTACAGATGGCGGCGCAGATTGCACTTTCGCATCACGAGAAATACGACGGAATGGGCTATCCGTACGGACTAAAAGAATCCGAAATTCCATTGTCTGCGCGCATTTGCGCGGTCAGCGACGTGTTCGACGCCCTTACATCCGATCGCCCGTATAAACGTGCTTGGGCGGAAGAACAAGCCATTGCAGAAATCGATGCCTGTTCCGGCTCGCATTTCGACCCGGAATTAGTCGCTGCGTTTCACGACGCCCTGCCGAAGATATTGGAAGTTCGCGCGATCTATCGCGATGAGCCGGTAAGCGCTTAAGGCAATGACCAGGAGTAGCGCAGCTGACTCCACTGCTGGATCGCCTGCTGTCGAGTTATTTGTTGCAGCCGCATCCGCAAATCGAGCTGCGTAAGCAGCTGCATGCGCGCGCGTTCGCTATCGCTCATCGGAGCGCCGCCTGCCGACGCGAATGCGCGCCGCTCCATCGCTTCTGCGGCGCTGAAATTGCCCTGGCCCGCAGCGAAATTAATCGGCTCTTCTACGGAAAGAACTTCTGCGATATTGACCGGGAAGCCGCAACGGCTCTGCAGCAGCGAGATTTGCGTACTTCCATTCGGAAGTTGGCAGACGATGTGCCAATGCCCGCTGCTTTGTTTTAAGCCGTCGTGAAAATTCGTGCCCTGCGCAAGCGCGTACGGGCCTTTGACAAGAATCGAATAGACCTGCGTTCGCGGACCGTGCCGCGCGATGACCGCCGCGCGAACCGCGTCGCGCGTACTCATCACGGGAGGCGGCGCCGCGGCGATCATGTTAATGCCCGTGGAACTCGCAGCAATTCAGTTCGATGAGCGTACCGGCGATGATCTCTCCTGCGCACCCGCATGGCCAATTCCATCGGCGTATGTACGCAAGGCCCGTACTGGAAATCGTGCCGCGTTCTACAGTGCTCTTTGGAAGCCCTAAACGCGTCGTCGCAATATCAACGTCGACAACCATGAGTAGGGTGTACCCTACCGCAGCAGCGACGTAACCATTTCTGACGGCATCGCGGCGTGGAAATGCGTGCCTTGTCCGAACGCGCAGCCCAGGGCGAGCAAGCGTTCTGCCTGGCGCGATGTCTCGATGCCTTCAGCAGTGACGTCGAGATCGCAGGCATTGCCTAAACGCACGAGCATCTCGACAATTTGCTGGCTCTTGCCATCGTCCAGATCGGAGATAAACGTCTGATCGATCTTGAATCCGTCGATGGGCAGCGATTTGATGTAGCGCAGCGACGAATAGCCGGTTCCGAAATCGTCGATGCACAGTTCGACGCCAACCTCTTTCAACTGCGCGAGTACGCCGGCCGCGCGCGTTTCGCTTTGAAGAATCGACGTCTCAGTGATCTCGAGCGAAAGCTGCCGCGGCTTGATGCCATGCTTGGCAATCAGGGCGCGCAGAAACGCCGGCAGATCCGGTTGCAGTACTTCCTGCACCGAAAGGTTCACGTTTAGACGCAGCTCGCGATCCGGACTCAAGCGCTGCCACTGTTCCAATTCGGCGCATGCGCTTTCCAGCACGAATCGTCCGACCGGAATCATCAAGCCCATCTCTTCGGCGAGCGGCAAGAACTGCGCGGGCGCAAGATAGCCTTGCTCGGGGTGATGCCACCGCAGCAATGCTTCGAGCGCGCAGATCGTTCCGCGTTGCAGATCGACGATCGGTTGATAGAGGACGAGAAACTGCCGCTCCTCGATGGCGGAGCGCAAATGCATGCGCAGTGAAAGCCGCCGCAGTGCATCCTCGTGCATGTTCGGTGTGAAGACGGCGCTCCGATTTCGCCCTTCGCCTTTCGCGTAATACATCGCGGTGTCGGCGTCACGCAGAACTTCGGCAATCGACGTGTACTGCGGATCGATCGGGGCAACGCCGATGCTCGCCGTCATAACGATGGCCCGGCCCGCGATATGATACGGTTTGCGCAGCGTTTTATGGACGATCTCGAGTACTTCGGTGATGCGCTCCGGCGACGCATC
>CAZHGH010000060.1:9911-12003 GCA_964531205.1 uncultured bacterium | reverse complement strand
GGCAAGCCGGTCAGCGAATCGTGCGTGGCTTCATATTGCAGGCGGCTCTGCGAACGCGCGTTGGCGAGCGCCATGCCCATGAGGTTGACGAAGACTTGCATCGCGCGCAGTGTCTGCGCGCTCGGAATTTCTCCGTTGATCGGCACGTCCGGTGACATGTAGCCGATCATCACGCCGTCACGATCGTGCAGCGTTAAAACGAGTGCGTCGCGTTCGTTCCACTGACTCGGATACTTGCGTACGGAGCCGCTCGGATTTACGCCCGTGTAGATGGAGCGTTCCCAGTGCGCTTCTTTTTCGGCCGGAAAGAAATAGCAGTCCTCAAAGAAGCGGACTGCCTGGCCGAGCATTGCGTTGAACGCATCGCGATCGATGCGTTCGTAAAGGCGCTGCTCGACGATATCTTCGGGATAACCGAGCAACACACGGCGGCGCAGTTCGCCGTTGGGTTCTTCCGCGGCAACCATCGTTACGTATTGCCATCCGAAGAGGTCTTGAATGCCGCGCGCGAGCGAAGTGAGCGCCGCGTCTAACGACGGTGCTCCCAATACGTCCCGCGTGATCTCGAAGAGCCGTTCGAGCTCGGCGACGGAACCGGCTCCGCTCGAGAGTGCGCCGATAGAATACATGACGTGAGTGCTTCTTTAGTCGCACGCCCCGTCGTCTTCCCGCCTGTGATGTAAAGAATTAACCGATAAAGTGGCGGAGAATCAGCGCGAACGCAGCGATGCAGAGTGCGACTGCGACGAACAGCATCAATCGCGTCGATTTCAAGCGCATCGAGAGCCGAGCTCCGATGGGGCCGCCGAGCACGCCGCCCACGACCAACGGTACGACATAAGACCAATCGATGTCGTGCTGCAGGTAATGGGTCACCAAGCCTATTGGTGACGTGAGCACGATTCCGAAGTGAGACGTAGCGCTAATCGCGTGTGCCGGAAGGTTCGAAAAATACAATAGTGAGGGCACGAGCACGACGCCGCCGCCTACGCCGAAAAGACTCGAGATAAAGCCGACGCCAAGGCCAGCCAGAACGGCACGCCACCACGGCATCCCTTCGATTTGGCGCACATCGCTGCGCTCGGGTCTGCCTTGCAGGCGGCGCTGGCGGTTCCAGACCATGTCCGCAGCAACGATAAGTAAAAATGCTGCGAAGAGCCAGTCGAAAATATGCGCCGGTAAATTCTTGACTGCTATTGCGCCGGCAATGCTGCCGGGAAAGCCGCCCGCGGCGATCAGCAGTCCGACACGCACGTGCACGCGACGTTGCAGCAAGTACGTAATCGCGCCGCTTCCGCTGTTTGCGACGACGAGTGCGAGTGAGGTGCCTGCGGCCGTCGCGGGATCTAGGCCAAAAAATAACCGCAGCACCGGCACGATGATGAACCCGCCTCCGAGTCCGACCATCGAGCCGAAGATGCTTGCGGCAAGTCCGGCTACGAAGAGCCAGACGTATAACGAAGCTGCGTGAATCGGTTAGCTGCCGACCCGTCCGATGTAACGGCGATCGCGCGTATCGATGCGGATGAGATCGCCGGGATTCACGAAGAGCGGAACTTGCACGACTGCGCCGGTTTCCAGCGTAGCGGGTTTCGTGGTACCCGTTGCAGTGTCGCCTTTGAAGCCGGGATCCGTTTCGCTGACTTGCAGCTCAACATGCGCTGGCAGATCTGCGCCGATCGGATTGCCGTCGTGAAATTGCACGTCCACGACCATGCCGTCTTTCAAGAAGTCGGCGGGGCCGCCGATGACGTCTTTCTGCAGCGTGACGTTTTCGAACGTCTCCTGATCCATGAAGTGATAACCATCGGAGTCGTTATAGAGCATTTGCATTTGACGGTTGTCCACCGTCGCGCGCTCGAGTTTCTCACCGGCACGGAACGTCTTCTCGACCGTCGCGCCGGTTTTCACGTTCTTCAAGCGCGTCCGAACGAACGCCGAGCCCTTGCCGGGCTTCACGTGCAAAAATTCGATGACGGTCCAAAGCTGGCCGTTCTCCAGGATGGTTACGCCATTGCGCAGATCGTTCGATGAAATCATGACCTGGCCCAATACGCAGGAAGGTCCAAAGAGCCCTGGTTTACCGGCCCCT
>CAZHGH010000060.1:0-9811 GCA_964531205.1 uncultured bacterium | reverse complement strand
TGGTTTACCGGCCCCTCACAGGCTTTATGGCTCGCAGTCAGGATGACGTGCATGCCGGGGCGACAGGATGTCGCTTTACGGCCAGGATGTACCGTTCGAATACTGCACGCCCGTGACTTTATACGTAACGAAACGGGTTTGCGCCAACGGCAGCGCCGCGGTACCCGGCGTGCTGACCAGACAATTGTCGTAGGCCGCGCGTGGGCCGACGCCGCCGTTCAGATACGTGTTCGCATCTTTCGGCCCGTTTATGGCGATGTTCGGTGAAAACATGCCGGTTCGGGTGAGAGTGAGTGTCGCAACGGTATTGCCTTGATTATCGATCAACGGAAAAGTGAAGTGCACGGCGTTCGCCGCGTTCGGCGCGCGGTTTACGAACGAAAGACACACGACGGCTTTGGTTGCATCTTTTTTCACAAGCGCGAAACCGCTCGTGACTTGAATGTTGCTCGGCGTCGAAGCGGTATCGAGCGTTGGCGATGTGAGCGGCAGGATTCGATATTGCGTTGCGGCCGATGGCGCGTTCGTAACGCCGCCATTGTCCGCAATTCGCTGCGGGCCGATGAGTTTGTCGGTCGCGCCGCGCTCGTACAACGCCGTGCGTCCGTGGCCGGTGAGCCACGAGAGTACCGCATCGCGATCTTTGCGTTTGAGCTGCATGATCTGATGCTCGGCGTTGTTCCAATCCGGAACGGTGATATTTGGATCCGATGGATTCGGCGCCCACCACACCACTTGTTGGAACGAGCTGTCGCTTAAATCACGAAGCGTAGCCAACACGTTGATCAACCCTTGTGACGGACCGTAACGGTGATGCGTCACCTGCGCCGCAGCTTGCAGCGTTAGAAGCAGAAAGAATACCCCGACTACACCCAACAGCCGTTTTGGCATCACTTACTCCTTTGCTTGACGGCGCTGCAAAAACGAGATGCCGCTCTCGCGGCCCTCGCGTATGCGAGCGATGTTCTCCCGGTGCGTGTAGAGGATGAACAGTGCGCTAAAAACCCCGTAGCCCGTAACCCACCAATCGCGCGTAAAGTACCACAACGCGAATGGCGCGACGATGTTGCCCAGCATCGATCCGACGGAAGAATACGTCGTACTCAGAGCGCCTACAAGCCATCCGACAACGCTGCAAAGTCCGGCAGGCCACGAAAGCGCGAAGATTGCGCCGAACGATGTTGCAACGCCTTTGCCGCCTTTGAAGCCGAGCCACGGTGAGAAACAGTGACCGAGCACTGCAAACGTTGCTACCAGCGCGGCTAAATGGAGATCGTGGAAGACCGCGATGGCAACGGCGGTGGGGATGATTCCCTTGCCCGCATCGAGCAACAGTACCGCGATTGCGCCGGATTTTCCCAGCGTGCGCAGCGCGTTCATCGCACCGATGTTCCCGCTACCGGATTGCCGGATGTCCGTGCGGTAAAACGTGCGGCTGATCACGACGCCCCATGGAATCGATCCGATTAAAAACGCAATGATTGCGCCAAGCGCGTACGTCACGCTTCGTCCTCCGGGCGCGTACGTTCGCGGAATTCAAGCGTCAGCGGAACGCCTTCGAAATCGAAGTTCTGCCGGATCACGTTTTCGAGAAAGCGTTTGTACGACGGCTGCACGAGCTCCGGATCGTTGCAATGGAAGACGAAGAGCGGCGGATGCGCAGCCGGCTGCGAACAGTAGTAGATCTTCAGCGGTTTGCCGCCGATGGCCGGCGCGGGATGCGCCATCGACGCATCGCGGATCACGTTGTTCAATTGCGCGGTAGGAACGTGGCGGTCGAGATTGTTCGCAACTTTCATTACAAGCGGCATGAGACTGCCTAGACGCCGTCCCGTTTTCGCGGAAAGAAACGTCACCGGCGCAAAACGCGCGAACGGCATTTGCTCGTAGATGACGTTGATGAGCTCGCCTTGGCTGTACTCGCCTTGCTCCCGCGCAAGATCCCACTTGTTGCCGACGATGATCAGGCCTTTCTTTTCTTCCAGGATCATGCCGGCAAGGCGCCGTTCCTGATTCTGAATGCCCGTCATCGCGTCGAAAAGGAGAATCGCAATATCCGCGCGCGCGATCGCGGAAAGCGAACGCAGCGCGGCGTAATATTCGATCGCGCCGTGTTGCGCGGGTTTCTTACGCACACCGGCGGTATCGATCAATCGAATCTTGTGCTCGTGAAATTGGAAGATCGTGTCGATAGCGTCGCGCGTCGTCCCGGGAACGTCCGATACGACCGCGCGTTCCTCTTTCAGCAGCGCGTTGAGCAGCGAACTCTTTCCGACGTTCGGACGTCCGACCAGCGCGAGGGAAAGTTCGCCCTCGAGATCGGCGGGTGGTGCTTCCGGCGGAAGATGTTCGACGACGCGATCGAGCAGATCGCCGGTCCCTTCACCATGGATCGCTGAAACAGGCACGGGATCGCCGAAGCCGAGCGGTGCGAATTCGCCGTGAACGGCCGCTGCGGCATTCGGCGATTCGGCTTTATTTGCAACGAGCACAACGCGCTTGCGCGTGCGGCGCAGAATATTTGCAACGTCGTCGTCGAGCGGATTTCGCCCGGACGCGGCATCCACGACAAACAGAATCGCATCGGCTTCATGTGCCGCAGCTTCAGCTTGCCGCCGCGTCGAGATGGCGATGTGATCCGTGTCGGCGTCTTGGTCGGGATCTATACCGGCGGTGTCGACGAGCGTAAACGTACGGCCGCGCCAGTCGCAAAGCGCGTAAAGGCGATCGCGCGTCACGCCCGGCGTGTCTTCGACAATAGCTAGGCGCTGGCCGATGAGCCGGTTGAATAGCGCGCTTTTTCCGACGTTCGGACGGCCGACGATCGCGACGGTCGCGGGCCGCAGCATCGCGCCGTCGTGTTGCTCCACCTGTTGCACGGCATGGGAGATTCCGGCTATTACGCGGTAATCCCGCGCATGGTGCGTTTGCTGGCCATTCTAGCGGCGATCGTGCTGCCGTTCGGCGGCGTGTATGTCAATTCGTTGCCGAGCGGCGCAGATGTCTGGGTGGACGGCAGCTATATTGGACGAACGCCGCTGCTGATCGACGGCTTGCGCGCCGGAAAACATGCGCTCACCATCACGAAGAGCGGCTGGAAGGTGCAGGAGGTCGACGAGCAAGTAACAGCCGGCGTCGTCTCGACTGCGACGGTTCAACTGGATCCGGCAAAGGGGATACGCGGATCGGGAACTATCGCGCTTCATGGGTTGAAGCGGTCGGCGCGCGTTTCACTCGACGGCGCACCGTCGGCGCCGCTCGAAAGCGAGTATGACGTGGCCGCGGGAACGCACCACCTTTCGGTCCGCGACTCAAGCGTGCGCTTTGAACGGATGATTCTCGTCTATCCGGACCAGGTCACGCACGTGCTGTTGCGTGCGCCGTCGGCGGACGAGCATTCCGCCGTGGTCGCGCCCTTGGAGGCGTATCTGCCGGCCGGCGCCGCGAAGGTTGCGGACGGGCGCCTGGTCATTCATTGGGGCGGACATACCGTCGTGGGCCGCATGGGCGACGCGCGTTTTCTTGTGGACGGGCGCGATGTCGTGTATGATGCGCCGGCGGGGTTAGTGCGCGGGCGGTTGTATCTACCGCTCGATCTGATCCTGACCATCACCGGTAAATCGAAGTAACACGTGGCAAGCATCTATATTGAAACGTTCGGCTGTCAGATGAATGAGGCCGACTCGCAGTACATCGCCGATCGCGCAGCGTCGGCGGGCTATACCATTGCCGAGAAGCCCGAAGAGGCGAACGTGCTCGTGCTCAACACCTGCACGGTCCGCGACAACGCGGAACGGCGCGCGTACGGGCGCATGGGACATTTCAAGGTTTTGAAAGAGGCCGATCCGGCGCTGAAGCTTGTCGTGATGGGATGCTTGGCCGAACAAGACCGCGATCGCATGCAGAAAATCGTGCCGCACGTCGATGCGGTGTTCGGTACGTCGGAACTCGCGCAAATGGCGGACGCGATCGCGCAGTGGCGTCCGGATTTCGAAGACACCGATCTGACTGAAGATCGCGCGCTGCTCGTGCCGCTGGGCGGCGCGGCGGACTGCGTAACCGATGCGTTCTCGCATCTGCGCGGCTTCGTGACCGTGCAGCGCGGATGCTCGTATTACTGCACGTTCTGCATCGTGCCCCATGTGCGTGGCCGCTTCGATCATCGCCCGGCTGCCGACATTTTGCGCGAGGTTCAGGAGCGCATCGACTCCGGTGCGCGAGAAGTCATGCTCGTCGGGCAAACCGTCAATGCGTACAAAGATCCGGCCGATGGTTCAGATTTCGGAGATCTCTGCAAGCGTGTGGCCGCGCTTCCGGGTCTCGAGCGGCTGACTTTTATCTCGCCGCATCCGAAAGATTTTACGGAGAAAATTGTTCGCGACTTGGCCGAGGTTCCACAACTGAATCCGCGCCTGCACCTGCCGCTACAATCGGCAAGCGATCCGATTCTGCGGCGCATGAACCGCAAATATACGATGGAGCAGTTCCGTTCGAAAGTGGATTCAATCCATCGCTATTTGCCGGACTGGGCAATCACGACCGATATCATCGTCGGCTTCCCCGGTGAGAGCGACGCTGATTTCGAAGCAACGCTGGAATATGTGAAGACCGACGTCTTTGCAAATGCATTCATGTTTATCTACTCGCAGCGGCGCGGAACGCCGGCTGCACGCTGGGAACAGGTCGATCCGGCCGTCGCAAGCGAGCGGTTCAAACGGTTGGCCGATGCGCAAAACGCCGCATCGCGCGCGTATCACGAACGCAAAATCGGCACTGTCGTTCGCGCGCTGATTCAAGGAACGTCGAAAAAAGACGCAAGCAAACTCGCCGCCAAAGCACCGGACAACACGACGGTGATCGCGCCGATGCCGCCGGATTACGACGAGACATTGTACGCTCGCGAACCGTGGCTCGACGTTGAAATTCATGAAGGCTTTATCTGGGGCTGCACCGGCACGATTGTTCGGCGTGCGGAGCGTTTTGAAGACGCGGGCGTTATCGTGTCGCGGCCTATGATAAGTTTGCTAACCGCATAAACACAAGTTATCCACAGCCTCGGCGACGAACCGCAGCAGCAGCGTGAGTTCTCAATACTCACCGATGCTCGAGCAGTATTTCGGGATGAAGGCTCGCCATCCCGAAGCGATTCTGTTATCGCGCGTCGGCGATTTCTACGAAGCCTACGGTGAAGACGCGGAGACGATCGCGCGCGCTCTTTCAATTGCGCTCACTTCAAAAGAGGCGGGCAGCGGAAGACGCGTCTCGATGGCGGGCGTGCCCCACCATGCGCTCTCGCAATATCTCGCCCGTTTAGTGCAACAGCGCTTCATCGTAGCGCTAGCCGAGCAGCTTGAGGTTCCGCAGCCGAACAAACTCGTGCGCCGCGACGTCGTGCGCATCGTTACGCCGGGCACGCTCATTGAAGATCAGCTGCTCGACGGCAAGCAGAACAATTATCTCGCAGCGCTGACGTCGGTCGACGATACGTTCGCCCTTGCCTACGCCGACGTTTCGACGGGATTGTGCGCGGCGACGGCATTGACGGGTGAATCGGCGTACGATGAACTGCTTGCGGAACTCGGACGGATTTCGCCGGCGGAAGTAGTAGCGGACGTTCCGGCGGATCTGCGTGCAACGCTTTCCGGCGCCTTGGAAACCATTGGCGCGCGCGTTACGGCGCCAAGCCTTGCTGCCGTGGATACGCGCAGTCGCGGACCGATCGACGGTTTTTCGCTCGATGAGTCGCTCGCCATTCATCGCGCGCTCGATGCGCTCGTGGGGTTTGTCCGGCGGACAGCCCTTCGGCAGTCGCAAGATGACAACATCAGCACGCCGCTCAATGCGCCGCAATTCTACCGGCAGCGCACGTTCCTCTCACTCGATCCGAACACGCGAAAAAATCTGGAACTGACGAAAGCGCTTGGAGCGAATCCGAAAGCGACGCTCCTCGCAACGCTCGACAAATGTGCGACGTCGATGGGATCGCGCATGCTCGCGCGCTGGATTCTAGCGCCGCTCGTAGATCGCGATGCGATCGTGCAGCGGCAACAGAGCGTTCAGGCGCTCATCGACGAGCACGTGCGCCGCGATTCGATGCAAGAGCTGCTGCGCGGCTGTTTCGATCTCGAACGCATCACGCAGAAAGTCCGCTTCAAGCGCGCGATGCCGCGCGATCTGGCTTCGCTGCGCCGCACGCTCGAGATTTTACGCCCGCTGCGTTCGGTTTCCCCGAAAGCGCTTGCGGCGCAGTTGGAGCGCATCGCGGACTTCGAGCAATTACTGGCGGACTTGAAAGACACGTTGGTGGACGAACCACCGGCACAGCTTACCGACGGCGGTGTTATTCGTCCGGAGGCTAATGCCGAACTCGCGGAATGCGTGTCTCTGCGCACGGACGCACGCGCCAAACTTTCGGAACTGGAAGAACGCGAGCGCGAACGCACCGGCATTAAGTCGCTGAAGGTCAAATACGCGAGCGCGTTCGGCTACGCGATTGAAGTGAGCAAGAGTTACACCTCGCAAGTGCCGGCGGATTACGTGCGCAAACAGACGCTTGCAAACGGGGAGCGCTACGTTACGCCGGAGCTTAAGGAACTCGAGATCGCGATTTCGACGGCACAGTCGCGGCAGTTGCGGCTCGAGGAGCAGCTCTTCAACGAGTTGGTGGATCGCATTGCTGCGCGTATCGAAGATCTGCTGCGGACGGCTGAAGCCCTCGCGCAACTGGACGTCCTCTGCTCGCTGGCCCAATGCGCTGCCGAGCGGGGATACGTTCGGCCTGAGTTCGCCGAGAAGAGTGTCATGGACATCGCAGACGGCCGTCATCCCGTCATGGAAGCCGTCCTGCGCACGCACTTCGTGCCGAACGATTTGCATCTGCGCACGGACGAGCATCGCTTTATTCTGTTGACCGGGCCGAACATGGGCGGTAAGTCGACGTATTTGCGGCAAACCGCGCTGCTGACGATCATGGCGCAAATCGGTTCGTTCGTGCCGGCGAAATCCGCGATATTGGGCATCGTCGATCGCATTTTCACGCGCATCGGCGCGGGCGACGACCTCGCGTCCGGTCAATCGACGTTCTATTTGGAGATGGCCGAAGCGGCGAATATTTTGCGCCAATGCACGCAGCGTAGTTTGTTGCTCATCGACGAAGTAGGCCGTGGCACCGGCACTATCGATGGTTTGTCCATTGCCCAGGCGATCTGCGAGTTTCTCCTGGGTTTAGAGGATCACGCGCCGATGGTGCTCTTCGCAACGCATTTCCACGAACTCGTCTCGCTTGCAGATCATTGGAAGCTCGTTGCGAACTATCACATCACGGCGGTTGAAAACACCGGAAGCGACGGCGGTCCGGTATTTTCACACCGCGTTCTACCGGGAAGCTCGTCGCGCTCGTTCGGCATCGAGGTCGCGCGCATGGCGGGTCTGCCGGATGCGGTGATCGAACGCGCGCAAGAGATCGCCGACGCCCTTTCCGGACATGCGGACCTTGAAGAGCAAGTGCCCCTCAAACGCAAACTTCCGAAAGTGGCTCCGGCGGCGCAGCTCTCGTTTCTGAACGTCGAATAAATGAATTATACGAACCTCGGCAGCGCGTACGGACGCGACGTCTATCTCTTCACGTACGACGATCCGGGCGCGGGCCGGCCGCCGGATGGATATTCCGTCGCTGCGGTTATCTTGCGTCAAGACTGGCCGTGCGACGAATTGGCGTGGACGCTCAATGCTCTGTACGGCGCGCTCGCCGAATGGGATGAGTTCACGGCGAATGCCGGCGCGCGTTCGTTCGCATTCTTCGGCGACCGTTCGGATCTCGCGAGCAATCTCTGCGATACGTTCGCCTATGCGTGGACTGCCGGCGCGAACGACGAGTACGATAGCATCGTCGCTTCGTCGCATGATGAAATGTCGCTCGAAGACTTCGTAGAGAACTTGTTTTCCGGCGAAATTCTTGCGGGAAACGAATACGCGGATAACTTAACGAGCATCGTTTTCGCGGTTCAAACGGACGAGCAGGCGCAGCAAGTCATCTCGATTGTCAACAGCGCAATCGATCGCCACAAGACGGATTAACGCGATGATCAACGTCCTCGATCCGCAGACGATTGGGCAGATTGCGGCGGGTGAGGTCGTCGAGCGGCCGCTGTCCGTCGTAAAGGAGCTCGTAGAGAATTCGGTTGATGCGGGCGCAACGCGCATCGCCGTTTCGCTGCAAGACGGCGGCATTTCGCTGGTCGAGGTCGTCGACGATGGCGTCGGAATCGAACCCGATGATTTGCCGCTCGCGGTGCGCCGCCACGCAACAAGTAAACTCGCGCTCGCGTCGGATTTAGAGTCGGTCGATACGCTCGGTTTTCGCGGTGAAGGTCTTGCAAGTATAGCGGCGGTCGCCCAGCTTGAAGTGCTGTCGCGCCGCGGCGATGCCGACATCGGCGCGCGCGTACGAGCGCACGCAGAGACGGCGAGCGCGGTCGAGGCTGCTCCATCGCCGATCGGTACGACTGTACGTGCGCGGAATCTCTTCGACAACGTGCCGGTGCGCCGTGAATATTTACGCTCCGCAACGGCAGAGTTCAACCGCGTCTCCGGATGGCTCTCAACGTTTGCACTCGCGTATCCCGGCATTACTTTTTCGCTGCATCACGACGGCAAAGAAGTCTGGGTGATGCCGGCGACCGGCGACATGCAGGCGCGGCTCGCCGCAGTGTTCGGTAAGGCCGCCGCGGAGTCGTTGATGCCGCTCGAAGTCGATGCTGCGCGCGGTTTGCATGGTACGCTCAGCGGTTACATCAGTACGCCCGGAAACGATCGTCCGGATAGACGCATGCAGTTGCTGTTTGTCAACGGGCGGTTGTTGCGCAGCACGCTGCTTGCCGGCGCGTGGACGGCAGGCTATACGACGTTCGCAATGATCGGACGCCAGCCGTACGGCGTGCTCTTTCTGACGCTCCCGCCCGAGCACGTCGATCCCAACGTTCATCCGACGAAGAGCGACGTGCGGCTTCGCTACGGTCATCAAGTTTTCGATGCGGTGAAACGCGCGATCGCCACCACGTTGCGCAATCACGCGACTGCGCGCTTTCGCGAGGCCATTACGGTTTCGGCTGCACCGCAGGCGATGGACTCCGGTCTAGCCGTCCTGCAAACACTATTCGAACATAGCCAAGGCGCTGACGCACCTCACGAAAACGGCACGCAGCACGGTCTTCGCGTACTCGCGCAGTTAGACAACACATTTATTTTAGCGACCGACGGCCGCGCGCTCGTGCTCGTCGATCAGCATGCGGCACACGAACGTATCGCGTATGAAGCGATTGTCGCCGACGCGCAAACCCACGCACCCAGCGAACCTTTGCTGGTGCCGTTCACATTCGAACTCGGTCCTAGCGAGAGCGCCGCCCTCGATCGCGCGCTCCAGATTCTGCGCGAAGGCGGCCTTGAAATCGAAGCATTCGGCGAACGAACGTACCGTATCGTTGCGACGCCCGCCGGTTATCGCGCGCGGCCGTTCGACGTCGGCGGCTTTATGGAAGATTTGACTGAGGAGCCGAAGCAGCGCGACGTTCGGGAGCGCGTGTGGGCGTCGCTCGCATGCCATTCGGTGACGCGAGCGGGCGAACGTCTCGATTTCGCCGAAATGACGAGCATCGTGGAACGCCTGCAACTATGCGAAAATCCGATGCATTGTCCGCACGGCCGCCCGACGATCGTTCGCATGGACAGCGAGGCCATTCAACGGCTCTTCAAGCGAATTTAAATGCTTCAAAACGCACATCATTTTAAAGTCACGACAACGTGGACCGGCAAC
>CAZHGH010000059.1:0-18697 GCA_964531205.1 uncultured bacterium | reverse complement strand
GTTACGTTGCTTTTTATCCCGATCGAGTAGACGCTATCGAGATCGAACGCTAGATCGAGGTGGGCGCCGCTTCGTTTGGCTATACGAGCGTTCTGGGACCGTAGTCGCGGTTTACGCGAGCGCGTTGACGTTCGTGCCGATTCCCAGCGAGCTGAAGAGCCGCGAAACCAGGTCGGCTTCGAGGTTTTGGGTGTCTTTCATAACGCCCAGCGTTACGGAAGAAGCCGTGTTCGAGAGCGCCAGGTTCGTGGCGATAGATCCGACGTCCATACTCCTGGTATCGGCAGGACAGTACGGAACATTACAAGCCCGTTTTAGACCCGCAGTGCCTCTTCGTACGCGGCATACGGCTAGATTGTGAGCGGCGCGATTATCGCTGCGCTCGGTTTGGTGCTTTGGCCGTTCCTATTTAGGTGTTCCGGGAACGAAGTTCGCGCTTTCAGCGAGCAGCCAAGTTCCGTCGATTTTATGCCAGACCGTCGCAAACCGTACAACAACGTTTAGCACGTGGCCGTGGCTGTTCATGGTGAAAGGCGCGTCGAAGAAAGCGCTCGCCGTTGCACCTTCGACGTCGACGTTCAGATTTTGGAGGGCGCCGAATTTCGAACTATCCCACTGACGGTAGTCGGATCGCAGGAATCTTCGAATGCCGGTTTGCGTCGTGTAAACTTCGCTCACGCCGGAGCCGTACATCACCGGATGATCCGGCACCATGCGCTTTAAAACGCCGTCGATGTCCTTATTGCCGTAGGCGGTGAGAACGGCTCTGATGCTTTGGGTGAGTGACGAGTCGGCGGCGGTGTTGCCGATCGGCGTAGTGACGAGAGAGAACAGAAGCAGCGCGGTGGTTAGCATGACTAAGGTACAGTGGAGGGCCTTTATTGTTTCGCAGTTTGTGCCGCGTTCAGTCCCTCAAGGGACCGGGACGCAACGCCGGCTCTTGACTACTAAATTTTAGTAGTAGCGTACTGCCGCTCACGGAGCGGTCAGGTTAGTCGCCTAGCCGGTTCCTAAACCGGTGCTTCGTAGGCTCGCCGCAATTCGTCGAGATCGAGCTTGTCCATCTTGAACATCGCTTCCATCGCATGTTTTGCTCGCTCGGGATCGTCGCCACCAACGTAATCGCCTATGCCGCGCGGCACGACGTTCCAAACCACGCCGTAGCGATCTTTCACCCAGCCGCATTGCATCGTTTCGCCACCATCCTTGAGGCCGTCCCATAAGCGATCCACGTCGGCTTGCGTTTCGCAGCTGATAAAGAGCGCAACGGAGCCGGGATAGGGCGCATCCGGGGCTTCACCGGGGCCGCCGTTGAGAGCCATCAAATCTTGTCCGTCGAGTTGGAACTCGATCATCATAACGGTTCCAGCTGGTAATGGGCCCGCTTCGTTATAGCGGCTCACGCGATCTATTTTCGAATTCGGAAAGAGCGAGACGTAGTAATTCACGGCCTCTTCGGCTTTGCCGTCAAACCAAATGAACGGAATGATCTGTTGCATAGGGAGCGGCTCCTTACGGTTATTGTAAGTTGAGATCGGTTATGTCTTAGCCGGTTCTTCGATCCATGAACGATAGTAATTTTCGTCCTCGACGTCCAGCGCTTGATCCGCTAATTGGAGCGGCTTGAACGTGTCGACCATCACGGCGATCTCGTCGGTCGATGTTTTGCCGAGGCTCGCTTCAACTGCGCCCGGTTGTGGGCCATGCGGTGCACCCGCCGCGTGCAATGTGATCGAGCCTTCCTCGACACCACGGCGGCTCATGAAGTTGCCGCTGACGTAATACAGTACTTCGTCGCAATCGACGCTCGAATGATTGTACGGCACCGGAATCGCGAGCGGGTGGTAATCGAACAGGCGCGGCACGAAGGCGCAGAACGCGGCACCGGGCGCTTCGAATGTTGCGTGCGCCGGCGGCGGCTGATGCAGCTTTCCGGTAATCGGTGCAAACTCTTCCAGGTTGAAGGCGTACGGATAACAGTAGCCGTCCCAGCCGACGACGTCGCACGGATGGTTTTGCACGATGTAGATGGCATCGCGTCCGCTGTTGGTAACGCGAATTTCGAATTCGCCGCGCTCGTCGATGGGCGCACGAAGAATCGGCGCGCGGAAGTCGCGCTCGTAATACGGCGCGTGCTCTTCCAACTGTCCGAATTCGTTGCGATACTTGCGTGGAAGTTTCACCATACCCGTGCTTTCGTGCACGAGCATGCGCGTCGGCGTGTGCGGAATGATGCGGTACGTCGTACCGGTCGGAATGATGACGTAGTCGTGTGCGCGATACGCAAGATCGCCGAACGGAGTCTGAATCGTTCCGTCGCCGCTATGGATGAAGAGTAATTCGTCGCCGCCGACGTTGCGGTAAAAGTACTCCATTGGGGCGCCGGCATCGGAAATCGAGATCAGCAAATCGCTGTTGCCGAGCAGCGGCGTGCGGCTTTCGATCGCATCGCCCGACGGTTTGATTTGCGCGGTTTTGAAATGCCGGTTGCGCAGCGGTTCGTTTGCGTGCAACCGGATCGCGGGGCGTTTCCACGGTCGCACTTCCAGCGTTGCGGTCGGCGGACGCAAGTGGTAAAGCAGCGAATAGACGCTCTCGAAGCCCTTTGTCGAGAAGAGTTCCTCGGCGTACAGGCCGCCGTCGGGGCGGCGGAACTGGATGTGCCGCTTTGCCGGAAGTTCGCCGGCTCGAACGTACGAAGGCATCGTGTTACTCCTGGCTTACCTGCGTGGTCGCGCGTTCCGTCGCAATGAAACCGCACCGTTTGTGCGTGCTGTCGCAAAACGGTTTGGTCGAAGATTGTCCGCACCTGCAGAGTGCGACGTTTTCACCGGTGATAGCGTACTCGTTTCCATCGCAGTCGGTCAGCACGACGGGTCCAGTGACCAGGTACGGCCCGTTTTCGCGGACTTTGATGCGAACTTCGCTCACCGCCTAAAAAGCCCCGTAAGGCGCGCATGCGCGAGCGTGTGTTTCGCGATCGCGGCTTCAAGCTGCGGGCCCGTAGGGCGATCTAACGTGAGCGCCGGTGTATCGAGCGCGTATAGCGTGAAGTTGTAATGATGAGGCGAGCCTGGCGGTGGACACGGTCCCGAGTAAGCGACGTCACCCCACGAGTTCTTTCCGAGCTCTCTATTTGACAGCTGGACACCGGCAGCAAAGCTTTGCGTGGACGCGGGGACGTTGTAGACGATCCAATGATACCAGCCTCCGGCCGCGGGCGCGTCCGGATCGTGAACGATCAGCGCGAAACTGCGCGTGTCTTTCGGTGCGCCGGACCAATGCAGCTCGGGCGAAATATTTGCACCGTTGCAACCGCTTTGGTTATATTCCGTGGACTTTGGCATCGTTGCGTTCGGTTTGAACGTGTTCGATGCGAGGACGAACGTCATGGCGGCGAGTGTCATCATGGAGTTTTCCCCTGCGCAGTGGCGGGAAGCGGTTCGTTATCAAACTCCGCGTAGAATGCGTTAGGATTCATCGGCCGGCCCAGGAAATGCTGCACCTCGACGTCGGGATCGTAAGTTTGCGCAGGCTGCAATATCGTCTCGCGGTAGCGCATACCGACTTGGGGATTCTCTAAGCCGCCTTGCAAGAACGCCGTGAACATGTCTTGCGCGTAGACTTTCGACCACAGATAACCATAATATCCGGCGTCGTAGCCGCCCATGAGATGGCCGAAGCTGGCCTGCGGATGGAGACCTTCGGGCGATGGCAGCGGCGTCAGTTCTTGCGAGAGCTTATTCCAAAGCGCGGTCGTGTCGACGTGTCCTCCGTCGGTGTGGTACGCCATGTCGATGGATGCGTACATAATCTGACGCGTCGTGCCGTACGCGTTGTCGACGTAGCGCGAACGAATCAGCGCGGCGATCAGATTGTCGGGCAGCGGCTGTCCGGTTTTGTAATTCGAACTGATTTGTTTGAGAATCGCCGGTTGCCAGACGAAGTTCTCGAGCATCTGCGATGGCGCTTCAACGAAATCTCGCACGAAGCCGTCGGAGAGTGTTTCATATGGAGCCGTCGCCAGAAGCGCGGCCATGTTGTGGCCGAACTCGTGGAAGAACGTGACCACGTCGTCGTGACTAAGCAATGCGGGCTTGCCCGGCGCGGGGACGGGCCAGTTGCCGACGATTGCTGCGATCGGCGGACGATCGGTGCCGTTCGCGAGACGGCGCACCGGCAGGAGCGGCCAGTTCGCGAAATGTGTGTACTTGCCGGGCCGCGGATAGAGATCGAAGTACGTCGTTCCTATGAGTTTGCCGGTCTTCGAATCGCTCACGAGATATTCGACGACGTCGGGATTCCACGCATCGGATGGCGTGACTTGTTTGAAATCGACGCCCAGCAATGTGTGATAGATATTCAGTACCGAATCGATCGTGTGTTGGACCGGGAAGTATTGGCGGATCTCGTTTTCATCGACGGCGTACCGCGTCTTACGCAGCTGGTTATCGTAATAGGAGAAGTCCCACGCGTTGAAGACTGCGTTCGGATTGCCGGTATCTTTGGATTTCAGTGCGGTCAACGTTTGCAGTTCGGCGCGTGCCTTCGGCAGTAATTTTTCATCGAGCTGCGTCAAGAACGTTTCTACGCGCTCTGGTGATTTTGCCATCCGATCCGACAGCTGGTAACTCGCCCACGACTGATACCCGAGCAGATGCGCGAGTCGGTCGCGCACCACGATCGCTTCTTCGAGCAATTGCGTGTTCGGCCCGGCCTGACGGTTGTTGTAGGCCAAGTAGTACGCTTTACGCGCGTTCTCGTCGCGTTCGTCATCGAGGAACTGGGAGACCGTAGCTTCGCCGACCGGAACGATGTAGTTGTCGCCGTTCTTTTTAAGCGTGGCACGGAAATCTTGAGGGAGTGATGCGGCTTGTGCGGGCGTTATTTCGATTGTCGTATCGTCGTTACCGAGATTCTGCTCGTATTTATTCTGGAGATCCGTGAGCTGGTTGCTGAGTTTCACGAACAGGATGCGGCGGTTCGCAGGCAAGCCGGCGCCGCTGCGCTTGAACGAATCAAGCCACATGTCGGTGAGCTTGCGCTGATACGTATCTTTTGCACTTCCGTTTTTCTTTGCCGCGGCAACTTGCGCGTAGAGCTGCGGACTCGCGGCAAGTTCGGTTAAAAACGCCGATTCGTCGTTGTTGCACTGCAACGACGCGTTGCGCACGTCTTTCGCCGTCGAAACATTGAAGAGGAACTGCTGTGCGATCGTATCGTCGTTCAGATCCGCGGTGAGATCCTCGAGGGGAAGCACAATCGTGGCGAACGTTTTGCCGTGCCGCGCAAGCAAGTTTTTCACGCGCTGCCGGGCGCGCGCGATTGCGGCATTACAAGTGGAGTTCACTTGCGATGCAGTTAAATTCCAATCGACGTGCGTTGGCGCGTTGCCGTTGGGCAGTGCTGCGCCGGCGACGAGCGGTTGGACGCAAAATACGGCCAGAGAAAAGCCGGCCGCAATGTGTGCTTGGAAACGCTTCAAGGCTACCTCCCGGAGGACGCTATCGGTTTTGGAACGGTTAAGACCGCCCCTTTGTTGCGTCGTCGGCGACTATGGACGGTTGCAACCGCCCTGGCTCGGCGTGGTATCATGCTTCGAGCCATGACGGGGGCCGGGCAGCTCGCGGCGTGAACTCGTGAACCCCGCCAGGTCCGGAAGGAAGCAACGGTAAGCGAGCCCTCACGGGTGCCGAGCTCCACCTGGCCCCTGTCGTGGTCGATTCCTACTGTATGCAATTCATCACGATCGTCGCAGCCGCGGCCGCTTTTGCAGCCTCGCTGATTGCCTTATGTGTCTACCACGCCGTTGCCGTTGCACCGGCGTTGCGCCGCAGCGCGGCCCTGCTCGCCACGCATGACGAACTGCTCGGCGGCGGTGCCCCGGGCGCGGTGGCGCGGCTTTCTTCATTAGAAGAGGCCCGGGCAGAACTTGCCCGCCGGGTAGAGAGGGCGGAGTCGCGTTTGAGCGAACTCGACGCGCTGTCTCGTACAGACGTGTCTCGTATCGGCTTCGTGCGGTACGACGCCTTCGACGACACCGGTTCCGAACTGTCCTATGCCCTGGCGCTCCTCAATCGTGAGGGCGACGGCATCGTGCTGAGCAGCATCTATTCCCGCACGGATACGCGGACCTTCGGCAAGGCGGTCGAGCGATTTTCTTCGCTCACAAACGCTTCGGCCGAAGAGCTGCTGGCCATTGCCAAAGCCCGTGGTAACGGTACGGCAAGCTAACCGATGATAAAACTTAAAGAACGTTATTATATTAAAATCGTCCCGCAACGCGGAGAGACCGTGCACCGGTTCGAGTTGACTCGCCGGCACATCATGACCGCGTGCATCGCACTCGCGGTGGTTTTGGCGGGCTCTTTCGCGTTCGGCGCATTTCAAGTGTGGCGCGCGCACGCTCAAGTGGCCGCGCTTCAGTCGCTCACGACGCAGCAGAAGCTGAAGCTGATGTCGATAGACAAACAGACCGAAGCGATTCGCGAGCAGCTGCAGCGCGTTCAGCGGCAGAATCAACAGATTCAGCAGCTCATCGGCGTAAAACCGGCGGTGCAAAAAACGTCGGAAGTGCGCCATTCCATCGATGCGCTTGCAAGTGCGACTGCAGCGACTGCCGAGCAATCGAACGTGCTGCGCCGGCTTACGATGCGCGTTTTGAATTTACGGCATATTCAAGAACTTGCACGCGCACGCATGATTGCTGCGATTCCGTCGATCGATCCGGTTTCCGGCGCGCCAATCATCGGATGTTTCTGTTATCGCACCTCGCCGGACACGGAGTTTCATCCGGGCGTCGATTTAGGCGCCGATTACGGCGATGTCGTGAGAGCTTCTGCAGCCGGAACTGTGGCAAGCGCCGACTGGGACGGCGGCTACGGTCAGAAGATCGACATCGATCACGGCAACGGGTACCACACATGGTACGCGCATCTTTCGAAGATGGAAGTCTCTCCGGGTCAGTACGTGCATAAGGGGCAGGAGATCGGCCTGGTAGGTTCCACCGGCTTTTCAACGGGGCCGCACCTGCATTATCAAGTAATGCTCAACGGCTCGCCCGTGGACCCGTCGCCGTACCTCAACGGCGTGCCCGCAAAAGTATTAGCTGACCTTCCATAGAAGGCAGGCGTCGTGAGCCTTGCCTGGTGTCAATTTTTCTTCGCCCTCGATAAAGTGATTTGGGTGTACACACTGATCATGCTGGTGTACGCTGTACTTTCGTGGGTGCCGGATCTTCGCGGCGGTTGGAGCCGCTATGTCGACGCGCTCGTGGAGCCGGTGCTGATTCCATTCCGGCGCGCAATTCCGCCCGCAGGCGGCATCGATTGGTCGTTTATGGTCGTGCTCGCGATCCTGTGGATCATCGACAACTTCCTGGTTCGTCCTCAAGCCTTCGCCTGTTATTGATATGAATTCACCGCACCGTACGGAAGTGGCGGCGAACGTCCGCAACTTCTGCATAATCGCGCACATCGACCACGGCAAGACGACGCTCTCCGACCGTTTGTTGGAACTCACGCGTACCGTGGAAATGCGCGACATGGAAGATCAGGCGCTCGATGCGATGGACTTGGAGCGCGAGCGCGGCATCACTATTCGCATGCATCCCGTTACGCTCAATTACCGGGCCAAAGACGGGCAGCTGTATCAACTGAATTTGATCGACACGCCGGGACACGTGGACTTTTCATATGAAGTTTCGCGCTCGCTTGCGGCATGCGAAGGTGCGCTTCTGATTATCGACGCGGCGCAGGGTATCGAAGCGCAGACGCTTGCCAATTATCATTTGGCGCTCGAACACGATCTCACGATCATTCCGGTCATCAACAAGATCGATTTGCCCGCGGCGGATCCCGAGCGCGTGATGGGCGAGGTTGAAGAGCTGCTCATCATCGAGAAGAGCGACTGCATTTTAGCGAGCGCCAAGCAAGGAATCGGCATCGAGGAGATCCTGGAGGCGATCGTACAGCGCGTTCCTCCGCCGAAGGGGCATCGCGATCACTTGCGCGGTTTGGTTTTTAATGCGCAGTTCGATCCGTATCGCGGCGTCGTGAGCTATGTACGGGTTGCCGACGGGGAGCTGCGGCAAGGATCGAAGTTCATGTCGATGGCGCATCAACGCGTATTCGAAGCCACGGAAGTCGGCGTGTTCAGTCCGCAGATGCGTGCGACGGAGAAGCTCGAGATGGGCGGCGTCGGTTACGTCATCGCGAATATCAAGTCGCTCGGCGAAATCGACGTCGGCGATACGCTTACGGCGGCGAACAATCCGGCGCACGTTCCGCTTCCGGGTTATCGCAAAGCGGTGCCGATGGTGTATTGCGGGTTGTATCCGAACGAAGGCGTTGAGTACGACGATCTTCGGGACGCGCTTGATAAGCTGAAGCTGAACGACGCTGCGCTGGTGTACGAACCGGAGACGTCGGTTGCGTTAGGTTTTGGATTCCGCTGCGGGTTCTTGGGCTTGCTGCACATGGAGATCGTGCAGGAGCGCTTGGAGCGCGATTACGGCTTAGATTTAATCGCAACGTCGCCTTCGGTTGTGTTCCGCGTCACGAAGACGGACGACAGCGTCGAGATGATCGACAACCCGAGCAAGCTTCCGCCGAGCAACGTGATTCGGACGATGGAAGAGCCGTACGTGAAAGCGACGATCATGACGCCGCCCGACTACGTAGGCGGCATCATGGAGATCACGCAAGCGCGGCGCGGCTCCCTCGATAACATGGAGTATCTCCACGACGGCCGCGTCATTCTGACCTATGAGATGCCGCTCATCGAGGTCATCGTCGATTACTTCGATCAGCTCAAATCGCGGACGAAGGGCTATGCTTCGCTGGATTACGAGATGATCGGCTATCGCGAAGGCGATCTGGTAAAACTCGAGATTTTGCTGAACGGCGAGCCGGTAGACGCGCTTTCGTTTATTGTCGCGCGCGATAAGGCGGCTTCGCGTGGCCGGATCTTGGCGGAGAGGCTGAAAGAACTGATCCCGCGACAGATGTTCGAAGTCCCGATTCAAGCGGCGATTGGCGGGAAGATCGTCGCGCGGGAAACCGTTAGCGCCGTTCGCAAAAACGTTCTGGCCAAATGCTACGGCGGCGACATCACGCGTAAGCGGAAGCTGCTGGAGAAGCAGAAGGCCGGTAAGGAACGCATGAAGCGCGTTGGCAAAGTCGATTTGCCGCAAGAAGCTTTCATGGCCGTTTTACGTTTGGAAGAATAAGTTCGTCATCGTGAGGTATCGAACGACCCTGAGCAAAGTGAACCGCGCTCCGCGGTTCACGCCGTCGAAGGGCGAGCCCAACGGGCTCGCAACCGCATGACCCGAATCAAAACCTACGTAGCCACAAAAAACCTCGGCAAGCTCGAGGAGATGAAGGCGATCTTCGCAGAGACGGAGCTGGATCTCGACACATATCCGCTCTACGCAGAAGCGCCCGAGCCGGAAAAGAACTACGCGGGCAACGCCGAGTCCAAAGCGCGCAGCCTATACAAACAACTGCGCGAAGCAGATGTCCACGGCGCCGTGCTCGCCGACGACTCCGGGATTGAAGTAACCGCGCTCGGCGGCCGCCCCGGCGTCTTGTCCGCGCGCTACGCCGGTAAAGACGCGACGTGGCCCGTGCGCCGTGAGAAATTGCTCGAAGAAATGGCCGATGTCCCAACGGATCAACGTGGTGCAAAGTTTTGTTGCGCGATGATCCTCATTCTCGAAAACGGCCAAACGTTTACGGGTTACGGTGAAGTTGAAGGCGTCGTCACCGGCGAGGAACAGGGCCGTTTCGGTTTCGGCTACGATCCGATATTCTTTTATCCGCCTGCCGGCAAAACGTTCGCCGAACTGGATGAAGAAGAAAAGAACCGCGTGAGTCATCGCCGGCGCGCAGCAGATGCGCTATTGGCGGCATTGCGAGAGCGTGGCTGAAACCGCGCTTATCGTTCCGGCGACAGCGGACGATATCGCGTATTTTGCCCGGCGCCGCTGGCCGGACGAACACAGCCGCAAACTCTACGTCGACTTGGCGCACGTTGCGCCGAATGGCTCTTTCGTTGCGAAGGATGCTGGTGCAGCGATCGGCGTGGCGATTCCGCATGCGCTTGAAGACGAATGGTATCTGAGTGACATCTACGTCGAGCCGTCGTTTCAAATGCACGGAATCGGTTGGCAACTGCTTACCGAAGCTGCCAAAGACGCGGGCGACGTAACGCGAAGCGGGTTACTTGAGCCGAACGAACTCGGCGGCATCGCATTTTTCTTGCGGCGCGGCGTTGCAGTGCAAACTCCTGTTATGGAAATCGCCGGCTCTATTCCGCATGAAAATGAACTTGCACGCATGGCAGCGGGTGAATACCGGTTTCTAACCGAGCCACTCGATCCGGTAGCGCATCGCGCTGCGTTAGGTCAGCTCGATCGCGAGGTACGCGGATCCGCGCGGCCGCTCGACCATTTGTATTTTTCGGAGAACGGCCGCGGGTTTATCTTTCGGCGCGACGAGGAACTCGCGGGCTACACGTACATTTGGCCGAGCGGACGCATCGGTCCGATGGCGGCTGCATCGCAAACGTACCTCGTGCAGTTTCTGTCGTTTGCACTAGCGGCGCTGCGTCAAACATTCGGTGCATCGTGGTGTACGATGCTGGTGCCGGGTACGAACATTCGCATTACGCGCGCGGCAATGCGCGCAGGTCTTACGATTCAATCCGTTCGTTTGTTTGCGAGCGACGGCGCGATGCTCGATTTATCGCGCTACATCGGCTTTCATCAGCTCTTGTTTTAGAGGAAAAGACAAGCAGTCGGTCGAACATATGTTCGCATGAAGAAATGCAGCCGATGCGGGTTGGTGCTGCCGCTCGAGGAATTTCGGGTCAAGTCCAGAGCTAACGGGACGTATCACTCGCAATGTAAACCGTGTTTTAGGCTCTACAGCAATGAGTATTATCATGCAAACGCCGAGCGCTATTCGCAGCATCGACGCAGGAATGCTCGCAGGAAGCGCCACGAAAATCGACGGCGGATGATGGAAATCTTGAGCCGATCCTCGTGCGCCGATTGCGGGGAAAACGATCCTCGTGTGCTTGAGTTCGATCACGTTACCGGTGAGAAGGCCGGTAACATCTGCGACATGATAGGCAGCTTGATTTCTTGGCGGCGGATCAGCGAAGAAATTGCGAAGTGCGTCGTACGCTGCGCCAATTGTCACCGAAGGAAAACGATTCAGCAACTTAAATGGTACAGAGGCAATTTCGGGGCGTAGCTCAGCTTGGTAGAGCGTTTCGTTTGGGACGAAAAAGTCGCAGGTTCAAATCCTGTCGCCCCGATTTCACCAGGGCCTCTTGTGCCGCCGTGGTATCCTATCGTGGTGCGGCAGCGCCGGAAGGCCCGGAGCTTGTCCGGCCCAGGCGAAGCGAGCGCCCGTGGTCTAACGGATAAGGCACGAGTCTTCTAAACTCGAAGATGGGGGTTCGATTCCCTCCGGGCGCGATTTCTCCAGCCGCGCAAACGTGGTGGTTGTAGCTCAGCGGTTAGAGCGCCGGTCTGTGGAATCGGAGGCCGGGGGTTCAAATCCCCTCAGCCACCCCAACTCTCTTTAACAAAATTTGATGTCCGCCTCACGGACGGCAGCCTTGCCCCAAAAAGACTGCTCTAGTTCGAGGCGAACGTACCGTCGCAATGGAGCGACGCAATGCGGCGCCGGCTTGGCGAGTCTCCCTGGGGCTCGTCATCACCGCGATAGCCGCTGGTCTTTTGACGCTTGCCTCCTGGCAAGCGTTTTGGTTAAGCCGCGAGGCGGGCAACGACACAGCCACCCTTGCGCGTGAGCGTCTGGCGATCCAGTACCAAAACCGGCTCTACCCGCTCCTCGTCGATGCGGACCGCTATCGTCTCCAACAAGAAGTCAAAGCGAATCCCCCGTTCGATAGCAACCGTTTACGATCGAAGATCGACGCCCACGTTCGCGACATCACCGAGTTCACGCTTTCCAAAGGCGAATCGCTCGAAGTTCTTGCCGACTGGCAACGGCTTCGCGACATGTGGAGTAAGGTTCGAACGTATAAGCGCGTGTATGCGGGCCGCAAACTTTATACGTTCGCTCGCGGCGTCGATGATTTGATCTACCGTGTCGAAGATACATCGGGTCTTCAATACGAATCGAACCGTTTCGCGCAAGATCTCGCGGACATGCTTTTCGCAAAAATGCCCGGTGCGGTACACGAAGCGCTGTACCTCGATCTGCTGGGTGAAAACGCGCAAAAGCAAGGCGTGCTTTCAATAGCGAATCGCGTGCACGTCGCGCGCTTGCTTTCCGCACTCAACGTCGACCGCGATCTCGCGACGGACGATTGGACGAGCATCATTCATCGCGTTTCCTCGCAGCAACTGGCTTCGGGCGCCGAGATAGCGCGGTACAACGCGGATAATGCGGCATACGCGGCAGCGGCCAAAACGTTCTCCGATTACATGAACGATAGCGTTCTTCTGCGCGGCACGCCGGGCGGTACACCGGCGCGCACGCGAACGCTTGCGAAGAATCTCGTTTCAGCCGGCATTACCATGAACGGCGATCTCTCGCAGTTGCTGGACCGGCAACTCACCGCGCGCGTCGATTCGGAGGTGCTGCGCAATCGCTACGTTTACGGTATCGTGCTCCTGGGCGCGGTGCTCCTGATCGGCATCATGTTGCTGGTTGCCGAATTCACGGCAACCCGGGATCGTGACGCACTGCAGAAGGCGCAGCAAGAATCCGAGCGGCTGAGCAACGAGCTGGCGCGACAGAAAGCGGAGCGCGCGCTTCGATTAACGGAAGCGCAATTTCGCGCCGTATTTGACGGCGCGGCGCTCGGCATAGCGATTCTCGACCGCAACGGCGCCATCGTCGACGCGAACGCGGTTTTCCGCAATATCTATGGCGACAACTCCGCGGGCGTATTGGAAGGGCATACCGGCGAGTTCGCCGACCTTATGCGCGGCGATCGCGATCTCTTCGAATTCGAGCAGCACGTTATGACGCCGCTCGGCCAGGAAGCGTGGACAGATTCCACCGTCTCCCTCGTGAACGACGACGCCGGCAATCCGTACTTTGCGATTTGCATGTTCCGCGACTTGACGGAACTCAAGCGCAGTGAGCGCCGCATGCTGCACGACATGACGCACGACGCGCTCACGGGATTGCCGAATCGTACGCAATTCGAATCGAAGCTGCGCGAGCAATTTGCGCAGTGGAAAACGTCACCGGAATCGCCGTTTGCCGCGCTCTACGTCGACCTGGATCGCTTCAAAGACATCAATGAGAGCCTCGGACACGACGCCGGCGACTTCGTGCTCTCGCAGGTCGCTCAACGTTTGCGCGGCGCCATTGAATCGGCGGACGTCGTTTCGCGGTTAGGAAGCGACGAATTCGGAGTGCTCGTCCGCTCGCTCCCCGACGTCCTGCACGTTGAGAGAATCGCACGGCGTGTGATCAACACGCTCTCTAAGCCGATCATGCTCGGAAATCGCTCCATCTTCGTTACGGGTAGCATTGGTATCGCGCTCGCTTCCGGCGAATATCTTCGCGCGGAAGACGTCATGCGCGATGCGGACACCGCGATGCGTTACGCAAAGGGCGGAGGCGGTTCACGATTCGCCGTTTTCGATTCGAAGATGCACGCGCGCGCCGAAAAGCGCTTGCAACTCACGACCGACCTGCGTCTCGCGCTTGAGAACGGCGAATTCAATCTGCTGTATCAGCCAATCGTTGAAATCGACGACAGCGAACTCTGCGGCTGTGAGGCACTGCTTCGCTGGAACCATCCGACCGAAGGCATTATCGCGCCGAGCGAGTTCATGGCTTTGGCGGAGCAGACCGGACTCGCCGTTCCAATTGGTCGTTTTGTATTGCGGACATCGTGCGCGCAACTCGCACGTTGGCAAGCGCTGGCGGGGGACCGCCATTTCCCGATGAACGTCAACGTTTCGGCGGCCGAATTGTTGGATCCCGACTTCGAAACCGTCTTGATGTCGGCGGTGCGCGACTTTGGGGTTAATCCGTCGGATTTGACGCTCGAGATTACGGAGAGCGTCGTTCTCGACGCGGGTACGCGGCCCAACGCGCTGCTCGAACGCCTTCGTACGCACGGCTTCCATATTTGCATCGACGATTTCGGCACGGGATATTCGTCGTTACGCTATCTGCAGCAATTCAAGGTAGATTCGATCAAGATAGATCGTTCGTTCGTTTCAGGTCACGACGGCGAAGTCGCAAGCGAACCGATCGTTCGGACCTTGATGAGCCTTGCCGAGGCGTTCGAGGTGCGCGTCGTTGCAGAAGGCGTGGAGACGCAACGTCAACGCGACGTGCTTTCTAACGCGGGCTGCCGGTTCGGACAGGGCTACTACTATGCGCGGCCCCTGAGCGCGGATGAACTCGTCGCCGCGTACCCCTCAAGTTTCGCAGTGCTGCCCAAACACGCGTCGGCGTGACTTCCCGCGTCGCGCTCATTGGACCCGGAGCGACGAGAGCGCGCGATTTGCTCGCGGCTCTCGCTGAAGCGGGATATTACGGCCGCAGCTTTACGCATATTCACCGGCTCGCAGAGTCGAAACGTGAGTGGAGCGGCGTGATCGTTCTCTGCGACGGCGCGTCGTACGTCGAAGCGGAGTTGGCAATGCTTCGCGATATCTCGCAGCGCACGCCGCTCATTATTGCTAGCGCGCGCATCGATATGGATCTCGTTCGGAATGCGGCCACTCTTGGTGCGCATGACGTCGTGCTGCGCGCCGACCACGGCCGTCTGATTGACTCATTGCGTCGCGCAATTGCCGAACGCACGTCCGTCGCGGCAGCGGCGATTTCGCAGGACGAACGCGACGAGCTCATGCGCCGGCTTTTCGACCTCACGCCAAACTATGTCAGCATTCGAGACGCCGCGGGACGTTACGTCATGGTCAGTCAGGCGTACGCGGATCTGTACGGCACGACCGTCGACGAAATGCTCGAAAAGCCGATCGCCTCCTTCATTCATAATCCCGTGGAAGCGCAACAGGATCTTTCGGACGACGCCGAGGTTCTGCGCTCGCGGCGCTCGCGCTTTTCAACGCAAGAGATGATCGATAGCGCGGGGGCGCAGCGATTGCTGCAAATTGTGAAACGTCCCATCGTGCTCCACGATGGACGTGCGTTCGTTATGTGCGTAGCAGTCGATATTACGCGCGGGCGCCGAGCCGAGACCACGCTGGAGAAGACGAATGAGTTTTTGAAGAACGTGCTGGAGACGATCTCCGACGCGGTCTTCGCCTTGGACATAAACGGCCGGTTCACGCTGGCCAACAAACGTCTCTCCCAGATGACGGGTTACAAACACCACGAGCTCATCGGTATGCCGTTCACGCGCATCTTCGCATCGGAATCGCTCGTGGACGTGCAACGGTTTCTTCACGGTGCCGTCGCCGAAAACGCAAAGGAACGCCGCTTCGAAGCGCACGTCGCCCACGCCGACTCGCATCAGCGCATCGTGACGTGCAGTCTGCTGCCGCTCAAACAGGGCGAACGCGCCATCGGCATTGTGGGCACCGCAGTCGACATTACCGATCGCAAAGCTGCGGAGCAGCGCATCGAGCATCTCGCGTACCACGATCCGCTCACTGGTCTTCCAAACCGCCGTCTCTTGAACGACCGGCTAACGATGGCGCTTTCGCAAGCGGAACGCGATGGCCGCATGGTGGCTGTGCTGTTCGTCGATCTGGACCGCTTTAAAAGCATCAACGATTCTCTGGGACACCGGACCGGCGATCTGGTTCTGCAAGAGCTTGGCTCACGTCTGCGGAGCTGCATGCGATTGGCTGACACCGTGGCGCGCATGGGTGGCGACGAATTCGTGTTCTTATTGCCTGCACTTGAGGAGATGGAGGAAGCGACGGTCGTCGCACAGCGTATTCTCGATGCTGTCCGCAAGCCGTTCCAGATAGAGAGCCGTGAATTCGTCCTGACGGCATCCGCAGGTATCAGCTTCTATCCGCTCCATGGCCGGGACGCCGAGACCCTTATAAAGCACGCAGACATCGCACTGTTCGAAAACAAAAGGCGCACGAGCGACAGCTATGAAGTTTTCGACGAAGCGATGAGCGCGCGAACGATTGATTATTTCACACTGGAAAACGAGCTGCGGCGCGCCATCGCGCAAGGCGAATTGGGGCTGCTGTATCAGCCGATTGTCGAGATGCGTACGGAACGCGTCGTTGCATTGGAAGCGCTGGTGCGCTGGTACCATCCGGAAAAAGGTCTGCTGATGCCGGATGACTTCATCGGCTTAGCGGAAGACACGGGCTTGATCGCCGCGCTCGGTGATTGGGTGCTGCGTGAAGCATGCCGGCAGAACCGCGAATGGCAGCGGCAAGGGCTCTTTATGCTGCCCGTAGCGGTCAATATTTCGGCGCGTCAACTTGACGCCGATTTGCTGGCGTCCGTGACCGAAGCTTTGGACGCCGCATCACTGCCGGCTCATTACTTAGACATCGAATTGACCGAAAGCGTGTTGATGCAAAGCGCCGCGTCATCTTCGATGGTGATTGACGGTTTGAAAGACCTCGGAGCGCGAATCTCGGTAGATGATTTTGGAACGGGCTACTCATCGCTCAGCTATCTCCAGCGCTTCCCCATCGACGCGCTTAAGATTGACCGCTCGTTCATGCCGCACGACCCGGAAGAGCCCGGTGCCGGAATCATTGCCGGAACGATCATTTCGATGGCGCAAAGCCTCGGCATCGATGTTATCGCCGAAGGTGTAGAAACGCGCGCGCAGCGCGATTTCTTGCTCGCGCGAGGCTGCAGCCGCGCGCAAGGCTATTACTACTGGAGCGCGCTAACGGCACAGGATATTGAGACGCTAATTGGCGGCGATGCGCGCGATGGCATTCTCGCGTAAAACGCGGCGCAATACTTTGCCGCTTGCGTTGCGCGGAAGCTCCGCTACGCGCAAAACGGCATCCGGCATTTTGTAGTCGGCAAGCCGCGGCGAGATAGCTCTTCGAACCGCCGTCAGCATATCGTCCGGCATGCCGTTCTGCGGCGATGCGACGATGCACGCACAGATACGCTCACCAAGAACTGTATCTGGAATGCCGACCAGCGCCACCGCGTCAACCCACGGCAACTCACTGAGAATTCGTTCGATTTCGTCCGGATACACGTGCAGACCGCCGCGAATAATGATCTCTTTGCGGCGTCCGCGCAGTTGCAGAATTCCACGCTCGTCGATGATACCGAGGTCGCCTGTGCGCAACCATCCATCGTACGTAAATGACGCCCTGGTTATCTCCGCATCGTTGTAGTATCCGCGAAACACACCAGGACTCTTGACGAGGATCTCGCCGTATTCCAACTCGGGATCGTGGTCTATGCGCACTTGTGCGTCGCGGATCGGCCGGCCGACGGATTCGCGACGCGTTTGCGGTTCGTCATCGAACCTCGTCATCGTCACAGCGGGGCCGGTTTCAGTGAGTCCCCATGCAATTTGTACGTCACAATGCAATTCTTCTCGAACGGCATCGACGAGATCCGGTGAAACCGGCGCGGCCGCGATGATGCCGGTGCGCAACTTGCTCAAATCGCGTGGTGCGCGCCGCTGTGCCGCAAGTTCCAGGTAGAACATCGTCGGCGTGCCGTGCAACACGGTGACGCCTTCCCACTCGCAGAGATCGAGTGCTGCGCCCGCACCAAACGTCTTCAACAAGACGAGGCGCGCACCGCACACCGCAGCGGCGAGAACCGTCGATGACAGGCCAAAGATGTGCGTGATCCCCACGGTCAGCAGAAACGTATCGTCCGCGTTGCACTCCAGCGCTTCCGCGACGGCGGCTGCATTCCAAACGAGATTGCCGTGCGTGAGAACGGCGCCTTTCGGCCGTCCGGTCGTTCCGGAAGTGTAGCAAATCGCGAAAGCATCGGTGCGTTGATGCGCCGGAGGGCTAACGTTCGTGCGAAGCGGCTGAGAGAAGAAGCCCAGCGGATCGGAGCTGTCGATCGTAATGACTTCGCGCAAATCGGGCAGCGGCATATCGCTGATGCGCGACGCGAGCTGATCGTCGGCGACGAAAGCAAGACGCGCGCCGCTGTGCCGGAGAACGTTTTCTAGTTCGTCGTGGCCCTGCCGAGGATTGACTCCGACGAAAATCGCACCCGCCAGCGCGCATGTCCAATAGAGGACTACCGCTTCGATCTGATTCGGCAGCACGACTGCGATCCGATCGCCGGGGCGTGCTCCAAGCGACGCTATTTGGGAACACGAAGCTAGCGCCGTTTCATGAAGTTGCTTCCATGTGAGGCGGCGCGTGCTGTCGGTAACGGCCTCCGCATCGGGCCGAACGAATACGTTTTCACGCAATACGTCGGCGATCGTCGCGTTGACCCGAAGGTCGTCGAGCATCATCCCGTTGCGGCGCGTAGTTAGTCGCTTGCCCGCCCACTACCTATGAAGGACGCGAATATGCTCTCGCAAATATGCTGTCGGTAAGCGTCTTGTCAAAGTGGGTAATCCGGGCTAAACTATGGCGGTTGCGCCTTTAGCTCAGTTGGTAGAGCAGTAGACTTTTAATCTATTGGTCCCGGGTTCGAGTCCCGGAGGGCGCAGATTGCACCGCTAGCTCAATGGTAGAGCAGTTGACTCTTAATCAATTGGTTCGGGGTTCGAGTCCCTGGCGGTGCACCAAGATATA
>CAZHGH010000058.1:10340-18736 GCA_964531205.1 uncultured bacterium | reverse complement strand
GGCTTACCTTGCCACGTTTCATCGTAGCCGTTAAATGCAATGACGCTCATTATCGACGGCGTGTAATGCGTGGCCGTTGAGGAATTTCCGTACGAGTGCTCCAGCGCCCAAGGCGCGTGAACCGTACGGTCGTACGTAACCTGAATCGAACCAGTCCAGGCCTGCACGTGCGCAAACTGCAAGCACGCGGCCAACATAAAGACGGCTGTATGCATTGCGTTTACTATAGACGATCCGGCCGGCGCTCACAAAACCGTCGAACTAGTAGGCTACCATTTGTATCTCAGGTACAGACGATACTGAATTCCGCAGCAGTAGAGACCGCCGTTGACCTGCCTTGACGCACAGAAACCTTCATCCAACTCCGGCCGCCGCCGATAGAAACCGGCGCCGAAAGACGCAACGCACCATTGCCGTCGAGCGCTTCGGTCTTTTCCGGTAACGTTACGGCAGTGTACGAGGTTGGGTCGAGATACGAAAAAGCATACCGGACGTCCGTCTGCGGCATGCCGCCTGAAATCATGCCGTTCAATGTGATCGTCGCCGGACAATGTCCGCCGTAGTTGAGCGGCGTCGTCCAGCCATTCACGAACAGAGACAGCACCATCGCCGAACTCGCGCAAAACTTCGACAACGGCATACTTCTGGAAAAAGTCTACCATCGCAAAAAATCGCCACAGTAGGGGCTTTCGCTTTAATTGCTAGCGAAGCAGCCCGCTAATAAAAAATACAAGGCCGGCAAATGTGAAGCCGCCTGCGACATAGAGAAGCGCGCGCGAACGGCTCATCAACGCCGTAATCGACACAAGGACAATAGAGACTTCAAAGAGCGTCGCGGCAATTTCGTGCGATTCGTACGAGGCCATTTTACGTTCCGATTGAGCGAGTTCTGATTCAGATTGCGCTTCTTCGGCCTGCGCTTTTTTTAGAACAGGCGCAGCATCTGCGTTCTCAGCCGCGATGCGCGATTGAAGCGACTTGACCGCAGCCGGATTGCTGACGAGCCCCGCCTGCATCAAGGCTTGATTGACCTCAATCTTGATGCGCTTCGACTCGTAATAGTTGTATGAATCGGACGCCTTCGTCTGCGTGATGCCGGCCTGCGTTCGTGACTGCAGTCCAAGCACCGAACTATGATTTGAAAAAAGCGTTGCGAGCGCCGCCAACACGGCGATGATTGCGGTAACGACGGGAATGAGTTTGCCGCCGGCCTCTAACTGCTCGGTTCGTTCACCGGCTTCGCGCAGCGTGTGTGCGGCGTTGAATTCACTCATACGCCCGAATGTACGACGGGCTTGCTAGCTTATACTCCGTATTGAATCGACACGATGCGCAGTGCGACGTTTCCGGCGGGCCGCTTCCAAATGACGCGATCGCCGGCGCGATGTTCCATCAGTGCCTGTGCTAGCGGCGAGAGCCAACTAATCGTGCCGCCAAGCGGGTTCGCCTCGTCCTCGCCAACGATGCGGTACGTCTGCTGCTTGCGATCCGGCGTTTCCACCGTAACGCTTGCGCCGAAGGCGGCCACGTCGGACTTTTGTTCGCGCGGGTCCAAGACAATGGCGGATTCAATCCGTTCCTTAGCCAGTTCGACTTCGCGCTCGTTAGCAGCGGCTTGGGCTTGCGCCAACCGCTCTTCAAGCTGCGAATACCCCTCCGGCGTCACGTAATACGGATGCTGGCGCTGAGGACGCGGGGCGACGACTTCAGAATCGCCGTCGTCTTCTTTAACGAATGCGCGGCTCACGGTAACCTACCGTATACCCGTTCTACGGCGGCGTTATGACAGCCGCGCCGTCGAGCCGGTCTTCCCGTACGGCTGCAAGCGCCGCGGCGCCATCCTCAAGGGTGTACGTCCGGGCAGTCGGCCGAATGCCGTGCTCCACGACCAGGCTCAGGAAGTCGCGGGCATCGGCGCGCGTCATGTTGGTCACGCTGCGGATCTGGCGCTCTCCCCACAGCAATCGATCGTAATCGAATTGCGGCATGCGATCGAGATGAATCGCGTTAATCGCAACGACGCCGCCCTTGCGAAGCGAGCTCAACGCTGCAATAACAACGTCGCCTGCCGGCGCAAACGTAATTGCGCGATCGAGCGCAACCGGCGGCTTCTCCGTTGCTCCGCCAATCCAAGCGGCGCCAAGTTCGTGAGCGAACGCGCGATGTTTCTCACCGCGCGTCGAGACGTACGTCTCGCATCCCCACGCGGAGAGCACTTGCAACGCGAGATGCGCCGAAGCGCCAAAGCCATAGAGTCCTACGCGTTCGCCGCGCTGCACGCCGGCGACCCGAAGCGCACGAAAGCCGATGATTCCGGCGCACAACAGCGGTGCCGCGTCTTCGTTCGAAAGCTCGGGCGGAATCGGAATCGTAAAGTCACTGCGTACGCTGACAAACTGCGCGTATCCACCGTCACGGTCGTATCCGGTAAACGTCGGCGCATCGCAGAGATTCTCATCGCCGCGCCTGCAAAATGGGCACGTGCCATCGATTCCGCCTACCCACGATACGCCCACGCGTTTCTGGGTGTCGAGCATCTCACCAACGATCTGATGTCCAGGAACGATGGTATCGTGACGCGGCGGCAACTCTTCGTCGACGATATGCAAATCCGTCCGGCACACGCCGCAAGCCAAGACGCGCAGCACCACTTCACCCGGTGCCGGTTCCGGCATGGTGCGTTCTTCAAGCGCGATCTCGCCTCGGCGGCTGCGGCGATGCACCAGTGCTTTCATCGAACGCTCGCGACGAGCCAAACGCCGTAAGCGGCAATTCCGAACATCATGTACGCAATATAGTCGGTGTACATGCCGCTGTGCAAAAGACGCAGTCTAAAGAAGAACCCGGAGAAGACACCCATACCGCTGCGCACACCTTGTGGAATTTTTTCGCGAAGTAACGCGGCAAAGGCAAGCGCGATAGCGAGGACCGTGATGCTGATATCGATCCCTATGCTTGCGGCGGTGCGATGCACCGGCAGTAACGGCAAGCTCACCCGCTCTCTGCCTTCCAGCACCGACGCCGCGTACGCGCCGCGATCGACGAAAAGCGCGGACGCACGTTCGATGCCATGCCATAGATTCATATCGAACGATATCCAAACCGCGACACCCAACAACAGAATAGACGGCGCAACCATCAGCCAAGGCGTATGGTCCAGTCGCGGGTCCTCAACTTCGCTCTCTTCTTCTTTGGGGGAGATGCCATGCGGCACGGCATCGCCGATGCCGAAAATCAAATGCAAACCGTTACGGATTACGGCTGCACCGTCAATAGCGGAAGCTAAAGACATAACGACGGCGATGGCAAGGAAGCCATCAGTTTTGAGCGCGTCGTCGTAGAAGAGTTTCGCCGCAGAAATACCAAATGCCGGCAAACCGGCTAATGCAAGGCCGCCGAGGAGATAGAGCACCGAAGTAACGGGCACGTCCTTCCAACGTCCGCGCAATTCGCCCTCATCGAGCGTACGAAACCGGTTCAGAAACGTGCCGCTGCACAGAAACAGCATGCCTTTGATCAAGCCGTGCGCGGCGATATAGAGCGCGGCAGCCGCGATACCGGCACGATCGAACAGGCCCATCACGGCGACGAACATGCCGGAGTGGCTGACCGTAGAGAACGCCAGCAGCCGTTTCAGATGCCGCTGTGAATAGGCCATCACTGCACCGACGAGTGCAGTGCCGATACCGACGCCGAGAAAGAGCGCGCGAATCTGCGCTTCGTGTGCGGCGAGCGGTGCCTCGAAGACTGTCCAATAGATCCGTGCAACGCCGTAGAGTGCAAGCTGTACCATGACGCCGGAGAACAGTACGCACACCGGAGTCGGTGCGACCGCGTGCGCATCGTCTAGCCAAAAATGAAACGGCGCAACGGAGCCTTTGATGAAGTAGCCGCAGACGATCAAGATAAACGCAACGATAACCAGACCATCCGCGGGCCGTTGCGCCAGCGCCGCACCAACTTCGGCAAGATTGAGCACTCCCGTACGCCCGTACAGCAGACCGATGCCGAGCAAAACCAGGAAACCGGCAATCGTGTTCGTCACGGCCAGGTTGATGGCGCCTTCAATGGACTGCGCTTCCTCGATTTTATGAGCGGTTAGCGCAATTGCAGCCGCCGTCATCAGTTCGAACCAGACGAACATATTGAAGATGTCGCCGGTAAGCGCATAGCCCATCATCGCTGCGAAAAACGCCATGAGCAGCGTATGAAATAAGCTTCCGACGATATCGAAGCGATCGCACGTGTACATCACTGCCGCAAGGACTAACAGAGAGAGCAGTGTTGCAAGTCCCGCATTGATGGGATCGATCGTGAAACTGATGCCTATCGCAAGCCCGTGCCGTGGCACAAAGCCGCCCATCCAATACGAGATCGTGCCATGGCTCGACGTGTACAACGTGAGCACAATGCAAATCGCCATCACGGCGAGCGTGGTTGCCGTAGCGACGGAACCGCTTATCCATCGCGGCATGGACTTCGTAAATGGCGCTAAAAGCGCCGCGGCAAGAAGCGGAAGCGCGATCGTTAAGGGTATGAGCTGCGATACCGGTGTGTTCATCCTTGCATCGGCCGCAGATCCGTTGGATCGATCGTGCCTTTACGCCGGTAAATCTGAATCGTCAGTGCCAGCAGCAGCGCTGTAACGGTCGCGCCGACGACGATATCCGTAAGCGTGAGTGCGTGCATGATTGGGTCTACGGACGGGCTTCCCGGCGGATTCGTGGGCGAAAAAATCGGTGCGCCGGCCTTCGCGTGAAAACCGACGGAGAGCAGCAGCAAATACGTTGATGCTTGGACTACAGCGATGCAGAGCACCGTATGGATGAGATTGCGGCTTCGCGCTATGCCGAAACAGCCTACGACGAAAAGCCAAAACGCTGCCGCGTAAGGAACGTAGAGCGTCCAGTTGCTCACTCTTCTTCCTGGACCTCTCTGGTCTGCTTCAAAAACACGATCATCAGCACAACGAATCCCGCTCCGATTTCGACAAAAACGATGCAACTAATCAGGTAAATCGTTCCGGCGGAGACGAGCGCGCCCGTTTGCCCCAACGGCAACACGTTTTTCAGGAAAGCTCCCGCAACGAACGCCGTTGCGACGCCGAGAGCGGCAAACGAAAACGCGCCGATCGCATCCAAAAAATCGAAGAGCTCTTTATTCATCGTTTTCAATAAAACGTACGTTCCTACGCCCAAATAGATGCATGCAGCGGTGGCGCCGAACACGGCTCCGCCTTGGAATCCGCCGCCCGGCGTAAGCTGGCCATGTGCGGCGAGATCCATTCCCATGGCGCCCGCAAACGCAGCGAGTGCTGTCGGAAACCAGCGTATCGCGCCGGTCCGGCGATCGTCGGCGTCCTCTTCTACCGGGTTGTCGTGCGTCTGCGTTTTTCCGCGCGGAGCGCTGAACATAAAGAGTAAGCCCGTTACCGAGGTAAAGAAAATGAACTCTTCTCCGAGCGTGTCGAAGGCGCGATAGTCGAAGTTAATTGCCGTCGGGACGTTGTACGCGTTTCGTTCCATCGTGGCAACGCGCAGCAGAAAGTCCGCGTAAGGGCCGGAGAACGAGCCGAATTGCGGAAGTCCGCTCGCACCATACAGCGCGACGGCAAAAACAACAACTGCGCTCACAGTAAAAAGCAGCATCCGCGAGCGCGGTGTCATGCTCTGTTCCCGGTCTTCATAAGTGCAATAAGCACGACCATGGGCAAAATAATCGTTCCGACTGCAAGCTCGGATAGCGCGACGTCGGGGGCGTGCAGTACGAAGAAGAGCAGCGTCAGTGAAATTCCAAAAGCGGTGTATACGAACAGCTGGTTTATCGGGCGCCGCGCAAAGACCAAGACCGTTCCCACGGCAACGACGAGCAAGTAGAGCACAATTTCCAGCAGGCTCATCGCGGTTTTCTCCGATGCTCCGCCACGGCGATAGCGTGCGACCCTATCGGACCGCCTAATACGATGATTACGGTTAGCACGAGCATTTTCAGCGATGACATGCCGATGCCGGTCGAAACGAGTACCGCAAGCAATGTAAGCGGAGGGACCAGTACGTTCAAGACGCCGACACAATGCAGCGCCGCAAAATTATTCTTGCTTCGTGCTGCACCAAGGGCAGCAAGCAATGCGAAAAACATTGCAACGAACAAAATGATCGCGGTGATGATGTGGCGCGCCATTACAGCCAGCGCTCCAGAAAATGCGCGTACGCCAACGCGGCGGCGATGCTCAGCAGCGCCATGGTTATTGCGAGGTCGGCGAACTGCTCCGTTGCAAAGGTAACGGCCAGCAGTCCGAGTTGCAAGGCGGCCAGTGTACCAAAGAGCTGAATGCCGATGAGCCGGCGCACCGTGTCGCCCGCGAAGACGATCCATACGGCAACCGCCATCGGTATAAAGAGCAGTTCCGCGCCGAACAGCATGCCGTTGAACGTGTGATTCATAGCGGCCACTCCCGCGACTGAGCGGGTTGCTCGGCGGCAACGAGCTTATGCACGACGAGCTCGCCGCGCATGTCAACGTCGGCGACAAGACTGTTCGGTGAGGCACAAATGCCGTAAATCGCAAGCGCCTCGCGCCCGATGTTCAGTTCGTTTGTCCGGTCGCCCGGATCGTACGGAATTCGAATGAAGTAGCCGGCGAGTTTTTCGCCCGTTGTAAGCGCCCAAATGATGCGCCGGCTCACCACCATTGCGTCCGCGACCATACGCACCGGAACCCGGGCAAGGTGTCGCAGCCAGCGCCACTGCACCCGCACACCGGGTCGGGCGCGACGAAACGCGGTTAGTGCAAGCGCACTACAAGGCACGGCGATGATCGCTCCCGCTACGATCTCGCTTGCGTTTTGCGTACCGACCGTTATGACGTAGGCTGCGAAGACCGCAAACCACCACAAAAACGCTCGCACCTGTAGTTGGTACCCGCGGACAGAAGTTGCTCAACCCTGCGTCGAAGCAAGCAATGATGTTCGAAGATGCGCTCGCGTACCATCAGCGCCATAAAGGCCAGGCGCTCATCATCCGGCGCAACGGTAAAACGCAGGTCGAAGCGTACGACGGCGGTTTTACCGCTGATTCTCCGCATGCGTTGTATAGCGGAACGAAGAGTTTTTGGGGTATTGCGGCGCTCACGGCACAACGCGAGGGACTGCTCTCGCTCGACGAGCGCGTCTCCGAGTCGTTTCCCGAATGGAAAGCCGAAGCGTGGAAACGCCGCGTGACGCTACGCGAATTACTGCAATTAACGGCGGGAGTGCCGTTCGGCGGTCTGGGCGCATCCGTGCCGCCATATGAGAAGGCGCTCGCAGTCCATCTTAAAGCGGCACCCGGAACCTCGTTTACCTACGGCGGAATACCGTTGCAAATCTTCGGCGCCGTATTCTCCAAAAAATTGCAGGCACTGAAGATGACGCCGCACGATTTTTTACACGCCCGGGTGCTCGATCCGAACCGGATCAAAGTCGCCTCGTGGCGGACGTTGAAAGACGGCACGCAGCCGCTACCCACCGGCGCATTTCTTACCGCGCGCAATTGGCTGCAGTACGGCGACTTTGTGGGACAGCATGTAAAGGAATACGCCGAATGCTTTGCCGGGTCGAGCGCAAACCCGCGTTACGGTTTAGGTTGGTGGCTTGCGTTTCCAAAGATGCCCGTTGACTTGGCGTATGCGAGCGGTTCCGGCGGGCAAGGCCTCTACCTGATCCCATCAGAGCAAATCCTCGCCGTCCGTTTTGGAAACGGCGGATCGTTCAATCACGAAGCGTTTTTGAAACGGCTGCTGCAGCCCGCTTAAACGCTAGCAAGGTCCTCGAGTTCGATGCGGTTCGTGCGTACGCCGAACAAACCGATCACGAACGCAACGACAATCATCGCACAAGCAATGACCGTAAAGACTCCTGTCGTTCCGTATGCGCGCAGAACCGCAGCGATAAGAAAACCGACGAAGATCGAGCTGAACCGGCTCCAAGAATAGACAAAACCCACTGCCTGCGCGCGAATCCGGGTCGGATACAGTTCGGCTTGGTATGCGTGAAATGCGGCGGAAAACCATGCGTTTGCAAGCGTGACGATAGTGCCGCAAGCGATAATGGCCCATGGCGCGCGGGCGAGCGCAAAGAATATTCCCGCGACGGCTATGACGAGCGCCAGTCCGGCGATCTGCCATTTGCGCTGCCAGCGATCCGCCATGCGCATCGCGACGACTGGGCCGAGCGGGTTGATTAGCGCGATGAGAAACGAGTACTGCAGCGACTTTGCAAAACCGACGCCGTGTGCCGCCACGAAAATCGGAACCCAAGACGTAAATCCGTAAAAGCCGATCGTTTGCACGAGGTTGAAGATCACGAGCATTGCCGTTCGGCCGCGATAGGCGGCGCTCCAAATCGCGCGCCAGGCATC
>CAZHGH010000058.1:0-10240 GCA_964531205.1 uncultured bacterium | reverse complement strand
ATCTCCGAGATATACGAATCGATCGTTACGAGTTGCACACCGATGCCGAGGCCTGCAATAAACCGCCAGAGATCGATCAGCGCCGCATCGCGCATAAATGCCATTACCAGCGTTGCTGCCGAGTACCAGACCAGCGAATACGTAAAGGTCGCTTTCCGGCCGAAGCGATCCGATATCCAACTAAAGATCAGCGTGCCGAAGAACATGCCGGCAAAACCGGCCGACACAAAACTCGCAAAGCCTCGCAGCGCGAACGGCGACGGCGCGGCGGCCACAAATAGCCCTTCACGAATCAGCCCCAGTGAAATGTAGGCGCTCATGAAGAGATCGTAGAGTTCGAACCAGCCGCCGGCTGAAATGCGCAGAACTGCGCTGCGAACGTTAACCAACGCGAGATAAAAGAGCCGGGCGCGTGTCGTTAACGCACATGCCCGGCTCTTTCTTCAGTCGACTATCGTGCGCCCGCCGCTTTGACTTGCGTCGCTACCGGCTGATACACCGTCTGAACGTAGTTGCGGTACGCTGCAACGAATTGCGAATACTCCGCATCGAAGCTTTTCGCGTACGCGAGCAGCGCCGGCGTCGGCGGCGATGCACCGCCAAATCCCGCGCGGGGAATGTCCTCACGAAGTTGACCAGGGTATTGCAGCGAGTCTTCACCGTTCTGGTAATTCGCGGTCAAGCGATGGAACAGCGAATCTTGCGCGTTCTGCGCGGCCTCGATCTTCGCAACGAGTGCAGAGTTGCCGCTCTTGCGTGCGTTATCTGCAGCTGTTTTTAGCGCTTTACGCTGCGCGTCCATCTCGTTGAGCATCGTGTTGATCTGGCCTTGCACGTTGACGTACTTCTTCGCGAAATCGTACGCCGCTACAAGCTGCGCTTGTGTGTACGGGCTGTGCGGGTCCGCTTTTACCTGGAACGATTGCGTGTACGTGCGCCCGTTCAAATGAATGCGTGCGCTGTACGTTCCCGGCGGCACCATCACGCCGACTTGCGGTCCGCGAAATTCGCGAACGGTGCCGTTCCACTGCGGCGGGCCGTCTTCACGGAAGTTCCACACGACGCGGTTGAGGCCGCGTTCGTTCGGCACGCCCGGACCAGCGCTTGGTCCGCTTTCTTCCTCTTCGGCTTCCGCTGCAGGCGCTTTCTTTTTGGCAGCTGCCTTGATGTGCCGGATCACGCGACCGTGCGCATCGAGGATTTCCACCGACGGTCCCGCTGTCTGCGGTGCGCTTTGATAGAAGTCGATGATGACGCCGTTCGGCGGATTTTGTCCCGAGAAGCGCGTGTACGTTCCCTCGTCGTTGCTGTGCATGTCGTATTCGTACGCAACGCGCGGCTTAAAGAGCATCGAACCCGCCTGCTGCGCTTGTGGAAGTTGCTGCAACGCCGTCAGATCGTCGAGAATCCAGAGATCGCGTCCGTGAGTGGCGATCGCGAGATCGTTGAACTCCGGCTGTTCGCGGATGTCGCGAACGGAGACGGTCGGCAGATTCAGCTTAAAGTCCGACCAATGCTTGCCTGCATCGTACGAAATCCAGAGGCCGTTTTCCGTACCGGCAAACACGAGGTTGCGATTGCGCGCATCCGCGCGCACCGAACGAACCCATTGATTGGAGGGGAAACCGTCAACGATCTTCGTCCATGTTTTGCCGTAGTTATGCGTTACGAACAGATACGGCGCGTAATCGCCGGAGCGATGACGATCGACGTTTGCATACGCGGTTGCCGGATCGAACGGCGAGGGTGAGATGCTCTCAACGCGGCCGTAGGGCGGAACGCCGGGAATCGTATGCTTCGTCCAGTGTTTGCCGTCGTCAACCGTGACGGAGATCACGCCGTCATCCGCACCGGTCCAGATCTCGCCGGCCTTTGCGGGCGAGCCTTCGATGTCCAGGAGTGTGTCGGAAAATTCCGCGCTCGAAACGTCGAGCGCAAGCGGACCACCCGAAGGCTGTTGGTGCGATTTCATGTTCAGCGTGAGATCGGGGCTGATGACCGTCCAATGCACGCCGCGATCCGTCGAGCGGAACACGACGTTACCGCCGAACAGCAATTCGTGGCCGTTCCACGGCGCAAACGCGATGGGCGAATCCCAATTGAAGCGGTATTTGCGCGCGAACAATTGGAAGTCGTAACGGTTGAAATCGAAGTACGGCTGCACGAAGCGGCTCGTCTGCGTTTTTTTGTTGTAATCCGCAATGCGGCCCGGCTGCAGATCGGCGATAATATGCGACGGATCGCTCGGGTCCGGAACGGCCCACATGCCGTCACCGCCGATGACGTTCTGCCAGTGCTCGTCGAGAATGCCTTCCGGATTCTTCGAATTGCTTGGTGCGCAGAAGCCGTTGTTATCTTGCAGCGGCGCGCAGACCCAATAGGGATTCTCGTTCATCGAGAGCCCGACGTGGTACGGTTGTCCGATCGGAACGTTGCGCGAGAACATCCAGTTCTTTCCGCCGTCGAGCGTGAGTGCATACCCGCCGTCTTCGCCCGTAATCATACGGTTCGGATCGTTCGGTGCGATCCACATCGCGTGATAATCGACGTGCACTTGGTTCGCAGTCGCCTTAAACTTGTGACCGCCGTCTTTGCTCTCCGCGAGCATCATGGAAACGGCGTACACGTGGTTCTCATCTTTCGGATCGACGTTGATATGCGTGAAGTAGAACGGACGTTGATCGACGAGTGTATCGCTGGAAACCATCGTCCAATTCTGTCCGCCGTCATCGCTGCGCCAGAGAATGCCGCCCTTTGCTTCGATGATGGCATAAATGCGTTTCGAATCGCTCGGAGCAATTGCAACGGCGCTGCGGCCCATATAACCGGCAGGCAGTCCGTGCCCCGTCAAACGCGTCCACGTTTTGCCGCCGTCGGCGGAACGCCAAATGCCGTCGTCCGGACCGCCGCTATGAAACGTCCACGGCTCGCGGCGGAATTGCCAGATGCTCGCGAAAATCACCGACGAATCGTTCGGATCCATTGCGAGTTCGGACGCGCCGCTCTGCGGACCAACGTAGAGCGTTTTCGTCCACGTTTTGCCGCCGTCGTCCGTGACGTACACGCCACGATCGGTGCTATCGCGGAACGGATCGCCGAATGCACCCACGATGACGTGATTCGAATTCTTCGGATCGACCAGAATGCGCGAAATGTGGCGCGTCGCCTGCAGCCCCACGTTTGTCCAGGTCTTGCCGCCGTCGGCAGTCTTGTACACGCCATCGCCGTACGTCACGTCGTTGCGCGGATTCGTTTCACCGGTGCCGACCCAGACGACGTTGTCATTGGTGGGATCGATCGTTACGGCGCCGATCGAAGAGACCGGCTCTTTTTCGAAGACCGGCGTCCACGTCGCGCCGCCGTTCACGGTTTTCCAGACGCCGCCACCGGCCGCGCCTAAGTAGTACAGATTCGGATTCGTCGCGGACCCGGCCACCGCCGGAACGCGTCCGCCGGCGACAGCCGGCCCGACCGAGCGCCATTTGAGCGACGCATATGGGCTCTCATCCGCGGCCGCTGCGGGCCACGGCATGCAAAGCGACGCCGCTGCAAAAGCAACGACGGCCGCTACACCTCGTTTCATTCCTCCACTAAACCTCTCAAGACCACGATGTTCAGGTTCAGTGGTTGGTGTAGCGGCCGCCCTATCCTTCGCGCGTTACGTCAAAGTATTTTCAAAACGTCACGGGTTTTAGTCCGGCGCTCTTCAACGCAGCGTTCACCGCGTTCAGGGATTGCGTGTACGCCTTGTACTGCGCGATACCGCTGTTATAAGACGTCTCGACACGGTTCGCGTAATTTCGCACCGCCGGCGTGATGAGTCCGCCTCCAAAGAACCCAAGGCCCTGCATGTCTTCGCGCAGCGCACCCGGACGCTGAATCGAGTCTTCGTCGTTGTGATAATCCGCAGTCAAGAAATGGAAGACGCGATCGTGGCCCGCAAGTGCCGCGTCGATGGCCTGCTGGAGCGACGCATTGCCCTTCGCCTTCGGCTCTGCTTTCGCTGCGTCGAGCTGCTTCTTAACCGAATCGAGCGAGTTGAGCATCTCGTTGACCTTGGAGTAGCGCTGATACCAGACTTTCGCGAACGCAAACGACTCTTCGTATTGCGCTTGCGTGAAGTGCGAGCGAGGATCCGGTTCGACCGCAAAACGCTCGGTGTACGTGCGGTTCGCAAGCGTCATGCGAACGTAGTACGTTCCCGGCGGCACCGGAGGGCCTTCGTTGGGCCCTTGGTATGCTTCGCGCGCAGCGCCCGTCCATTTCACCGGTCCGTCGATTTGGAAATCCCAAACGTAGCGGTTGATACCAACCTTGTTTGTGACCCAGGGAACGTCTCTGCCGCCGACCTTGTGCGTCCCTTTTACGGTACGAATCACATGGTGACGAGCGTCCAGGATCTGGATCGCCGGTGAGTACTTGCCCGCGATCTTCTGGTAGAAGAAGATCATCGCGCCGTTCGGCGGATTAGGCGCCGAGTAATCGGTGTAAATGCCTTCGTCGTCGGAATGCAACGAGTATTCGTACGCAGTGCGCGGCGTCGTCAGAAGCGAACCTTGCGTCATCGCGCGCGATAGCTGCTGAATCATCGACATATCGTCCATCGCATACAGTGCGCGTCCGTGCGTTGCGAGCAGCAAGTCGTTGAACTGCGGCTGCATGCGAATGTCGTACACCGCTGCCGTGGGCATGTTGTTGCGGAAATCGTTCCACTTGCGTCCGCCGTCGAGCGACACCCAGACGCCGGTTTCCGTGCCCGCATATACCACGTCGGCGTTGTGCACGTCTTCGCGCACGGAACGCACAGGCTCGTTTTGCGGTAAGGTGCTTGCGATCGACGTCCACGTCTTGCCGAAATCGTGGGTGACCCAGAGGTAGGGCTTGAAATCGTTCAGGTAGTGTCGATCGTACGATGCGTACGCAGTACCATCATGAATAGTTGACGGCGCAACGATTTCAAAGCGTCCGTACTGTAACTGCGGCGTGCGCGCTTCCGGCGGCGTAACGTTTTGCCAATGCTTGCCGCCGTCGCGCGTTAGTTGGACGACGCCATCATCCGTGCCGGCCCAAATCTCGCCTTTGCGCAGCGTCGAGCCTTCTATATCCAAAAGCGTGTCCGTATACTCAGCGCCCGAAACGTCGTGCACGAGCGGACCGCCTGACGGCTGCTGATGCGACTTCAGATTCAACGTCAGATCCGGACTGATCACTTTCCAATGGATGCCGCGATCGGTTGATTGGAAGACGACGTTGCCGCCCACCCATGCGATGTGACCGTCCCACGGCGCAAACGCGATCGGCGCATCCCAATTGTAGCGGAATTTGGAGAGCGAAAGATTGTAGCTCTCCAGCGACGTCTGAATGTAAGGCATCGCAAAGATGAAGTCTTGCGTTTTCTTATTGTACACGCTGACGAAGCCGTTCTCGGAGTCGGCCCAAATCCAATTCGGATCGACCGGATCGGGAACGACCCATTCGCCGTCTCCGCCGGTGGCTTGAATCCAGTGGCGATTCAAAATTCCGGATGGATCCAACGAATTCGACGGGCCGCACCAACCGCTGTTATCTTGCCAGCCGCCGCAAACGTAATACGGGTTTTCTTTCGAAGACGCCGCGACGTGATAGACTTGGCCGATCGGAACGTTGCGCCCGAAGAACCAGTGGTCTCCGCCGTCGACAGTACGTGCAAAGCCGCCGTCTTCACCGACGATGATCCGGTTCGGATCGTTCGGCGCGATCCAAATCGCGTGGTAATCGACGTGCACGTCGCGCGCGATCTCGGTAAATTTCTTGCCGCCGTCCTTCGAAACCGAGAGCATCTCCGACACGGCGTAGACTTTGTTCGGATCTTTGGGATCGACGGCGAGATGCGTGAAGTAGAACGGGCGCTGATCGACGAGGGTATCGTTAGAGACCATCGTCCACGTTCCGCCGTTGTCATCGGAGCGCCACAAAATTCCCGACTTCGATTCGATCAACGCGTAGACACGATTCGGATCGCTCGGCGCGACCGCCAAGCCGATACGGCCCGTATCGCCTGAAGGCAAACCGTGACCGGTTAATTTCGTCCACGTTTTACCGCCGTCCGTCGATTTGTACAGACCGTCGTCCGGACCGCCGCTCTCAAACGTCCACGGCAACCGTTTGAAATGCCAGATGCCGGCATAGATGACGTTCGGCGTGTTGTCGTTCATTGCGAGATCCGAAGCGCCGCTTTGATCGCTCACGAAGAGCGTTCTGCTCCATGTTTTTCCACCGTCCCACGTCACGTAGACGCCGCGATCTTGGCTCGGTCCGAAAACGTTTCCAAGCGCGCCGACGATGACGTGATCGTGATTCTTCGGATCGATCAGGATGCGCGAAATATGACGCGTGCCTTGCAAGCCCATATTCTTCCAGGTCTTGCCGCCGTCGGTCGTTTTATAGATGCCGTCGCCGAAGCTTACGTCGTTGCGCGGATTCGCTTCGCCCGTGCCGGCCCAAACGATATCGTTGTTGACCGGGTCGATCGCGACCGCACCTATTGCAGCGACTTTCTCTTTTTCGAAAACCGCTTGCCACGTCTCGCCGCCGTCTTGCGATTTCCAAACGCCGCCTCCGGCACTTGCAATGTAGTACAACAACGGATTTGTCGCCGAACCCGCCACACCGGCAAGACGTCCGCCGGGGAGCGCAGGACCGAGTTCTCGCCATTGCATGCCGCTCCACGGCGGTCCGGGAGTTGGTGTTGGGCTCGGAGTCGGGGTCGGTTTTGCGGGAACTTTTTCTGACTCTTTTTGCGCCGGAGCACTTGCAGCCGGACGCGGCGTCGCGGTTGGCGCCGGCGACGGACTGGGCTGCGCGAACGCAGGTGCAGCGGTAAAGACGGCAAGCGCAAGCGCCAGCGGAATGCAAAACCGAACGGTCATTCTGTCCTCCAAGCTAATTGCGTGGAGGTAAAATGTGCGGCTGCTCGTTTCCTCTTAATTTATAAGTTGTTCACGTTTGAGCGCCACAATAGCGTCACGGGTGACGGTGAGCGCGTTCGTAGGCAGGCACGTTGACGTGATATGCCCACCACTGTGAAAAGGCGATCCCGCCCAACATCAATGCAAAGAATACGATAAGCCCAATGGCCCATCCGCGCCTCGCACGAGGAGACATGCCCGAATACCGGCTCATGGCCGCCCCGCTTCCACCGTCTCCACAAGGACCCTCCATGGCGGCCGCGTATTGTCCGCCGATGCGTCGAATCATCGGGCCGCTCTGCATGGCCTTGGGTTTCGTGGCGTGTATCTTTGCGCCGCTTACTGCTTCTGCTGCTCCGACCGCCGCCCCCAATAGCCCGGTGGCTGTGCGTGCCTACGCGGGAGTGCTCCGGAAAATCAACCCGCAGATGCCGCTTTGGCAAAGCCGGGACCTCGCGAAGCATCTGCTCGTAAACGCCCGCCGCTGGAAGATCGATGCGAACATCCTCGTTGCGCTTGTCAGCGTCGAATCGGCTTGGAATACCACGGCGCGCTCGTGGGCCGGCGCCATCGGCCTTGGGCAATTGATGCCCGGGACCGCGGCGAACCTTCACGTGGATCCCCGCGATCCGTATCAAAATCTGCAGGGTGCAGCGCGTTATCTCGGCGGCCTGCTTGACCGCTATAAGAACAAACCCGATCGTTACGCGCTCGCATTCGCAGCCTATAACGCCGGACCGAAAGCCGTCGCCGAGTTCGGCGGCATTCCGCCTTACGCGGAAACGGAACGGTACGTCGTCAAAGTGATGACGGCGTGGCAGCGCATCAGCAGCAGCGTCCACATTCCGAAACAAATTGCGCCGCGCGAACCGGCGATTGCCGTGAACGCACCGGACGCTAATTACTGGTTAGGATCGACTCGATAGCATCGGCGATGCTGTGCGCGTGGTCGATGAAGATCGCGCTCGCACCGGCGTTGTGAGCGGCTTGCACGTCGCTCGGTTTGTCCCCGACGACGACACAACATAACGGATTGACGCCCATCATGCGCGCGGCATCTAAAATCATTTTCGGTTTTGGTTTGCGGCATTCGCAATCGTCATCCGGTCCGTGCGGACAATACACCCACGCTTGAAACGGGCCTAGCAATTCTTCAATGCGGCGGTTCACCGACTCGACTTGCTCGATGGTAATCATGCCGCGTGCGACGCCGCTTTGATTGCTCACGATGCCGATGGGAATGCCGGCCGCGCGAATTCGCGAGAGCGCCGCCTCAATGCCGGGCACCGGCGTCACCGCATTGGGATCGCCGTTATACGGCACGTCGACTACGATCGTTCCGTCTCTATCGAAGATAACACCGCAGGGTTTCACACCGCGGAGATTCTAGACTGCGAACAACGCTACTGCCGCCGCGCCCATGAGCAGAAACGTTAACCATGCCCACGCGTTTGCAAGGCGCGAACTGCGCCAGCGCCCAAGCAACTTCTGGTCGTTGGCAATCCGAATGACGAGAAACACCAGCGGCACCGATACGACGCCATTCAGCACGGCGCACCAATAGAGCGCGCGAATCGGATCGATGCCGGTAAACGGCATGCATATGCCGATAATGAGGCCGGCGGCAAGGACGCCGTAAAAACGCGGAGCGCGGCTCGGCGGATTATCGAGTCCCGAGCGTCTGAACGAAAGCGTGTCTGCGGCGACGTACGCGGAGGAACCCGCGAGCGCCGGAATTGCAAGCAAACCGGTACCGACCATCCCAAGCATGAACAACAAATACGCGGAATCGCCTGCAAGCGGACGTAGCGCTTGCGCCGCGTCCTGCGCAGTTTGAATGTTCGTTTTCCCGTGAGCGAACAGCGTCAGTGCAGTCGTCGTAATGATGAAAAACATCACAAGATTCGAAAGCAGCATGCCGACGTTGACGTCGAAGTGTGCGCCGCGAATCTCTTCATCCGATGCGCCGCGCCTTTGCGCAACAGTGTTGCGTCCTTCGGCCTTCTCTTCTTCGACTTCGAGTGCGGATTGCCAAAAAAAGAGATACGGCGTGATTGTCGTTCCCAGAACGCCCATTGCGGTCGTGATCCACGTGCGGTTGAGATGCACTTCCGGAACGACGAGATGAGAGAGGACCGCCGGCCAATGCGGGTGGACGATGAACGCGGTAACGATGTATGCAAACAGCGAGATCGTTAAGTATTTGATGATCGATGCGATGCGGCGGTAAGAAAGAAACAGTAATCCGAGCAGCAGCACGGCACCGAACAGTATCACCCAAGCCTGGAATGGAATGCCCGGCGCGACCGTATGTGCAGACGCCGCCATTCCGGCGAAGTCCGCACCGGCGTTGAGCGTGTTCGCAACGATCACGATTGCAGCCATCGTGAATGCGACCCACCCCGGCACGGTGCGGCGAATGTTTGCAGCTAGTCCGACGCCGGTTACCATTCCGATGCGCGCACACATCCCTTGAATGACGGCCATCATCGGCGTCGTAATCAAGGCGAGCCAAAGCATAGAAAAGCCGGTGGATGCACCGGCTACGGAATACGTCGAGATTCCCGATGGGTCATCATCGGCAGCCCCGGTGATGAGCCCGGGGCCAAGTGTGAGCAGGCGTTTCCAAAGGGTCTGGGAAGCGGTCGCGACCGCCTTGCCCTCAAACCGCGTTTCTGCTTTCGCCCTCATACAAAGAGCTTCGTACCCCATTCGCGGTATACTTGCACTGCGGAGGCGCCCATGAATTGGGAAGCAGTTGCAGCCGTTAGCACGGCATTTACAGGCCTCGTGATTCTCGCAACCGCGCTCGCGGCAGTCCGCGAGGTTCGCATAGCGGCGGAACACTCACGCGCCACCCGCGATCAGCTCGAGCATCTGCGGAAAGCTACGCAGTTTGAAGGTGCGCTCGCGGTGTTCGCCGAGCTGGATACGCCGTTTCAGCAGAACGCACGCCGCTTCGTGCAATTCGAGCTAGCGGAGCGCATGAAGAATCAGCGGTATCGTGAAGAGGTCGCCCTAATCGCGGGCGCCGACGAGCTCGAACACCAAGAGCTCACCGTGCTGCGCTGCTTCGAGCGTATTGGAACGTACGTTCACAAGGGCTGGGTCGATCCCGACGTCGTGTACATGGTCGCTGCGGGGCGCGTTGTCGTAACGTGGCGCGCGCTCGAAGAGGTCGTGGCGATTCACCGTGCCATCGCGGGTCGCACCTTTTGGGAGAACTACGAACGGCTCTATCACGAAGTTAAAAACTGGCAGCGTCGACGCGGCTTCCATGCCGAAGAGCTGGA
>CAZHGH010000057.1:0-19044 GCA_964531205.1 uncultured bacterium | reverse complement strand
TAGAGCGTGTGCGGGCTTGCCGTCGCGCAACATGCCGCGCATGATTTTGCCTTCGGTGTTCAGCGTGTAGTTGTAGCCGTCGAAGCGCGGCGACTCGGCGAACATTAAATACAGGTACTTGAAGTTCTCCGAGAACGAGTAGGCCGGGAAGTAGTCTCCCTGCGTCATCGGTCTCGGGCGCACGTCCGTCAGAACGGTATAGCCGTTGGCGCTGCGGCAATGCTTTCTGAGCGCATCGAAGTAGCGGTGCGCGGTCGCGCGATACTTCTCGTCGTGCGTGAGGAACCACAAGTCGAATGAGGAGTTGGGGTACTCGGGACGCATCCAGTACTTGGCGTTGACGATCGAGAGATCAGCGTAGTTGATGACTTCCGGGATGAGTTCGTATTTGTCCAGTACGGCCGTCCACGAATCGTAGAACGCCTCACCCTGCTCCGGATATCCGCTCTTTGCAACCAATTCCGCATAGAACGCCGCGAGCTCCGTCATGGTCGTATCCGACGTGGGCGCGCCGGTGAGATAATTCACGGTTCGATACCACAGGCGGCCATCAATGCGAGTCGCCTTCGCCTTTATGAGCGCATCGGTCAGCGAGTAATACCAATCGCGGCATTGCGTGTTGCCCAACATGTGCCACGCATCCCAGAGATATTCGTAGAACGAGTCCGCGGGCTCATCGGGGGCGACGTCATCCGTGCCTATGAACGAGCCTTTCTCAATATCAAAGTCCGTGCCCAGCAAACCGAGCGGCGACACCTTGGCCATGACGGCTTCATACGCTTTCATGGACGCGTTCAGATATTTCGCATCGCCCGTTAAGCGCGTGAGGTCGCCGAACTCGACGATGTTCGACCCAATTTCGGCGGGGTTGCTTTTCGGATCGCTTACCGCACCGGTTTTGAGATTCGCGTAGCGGTATGGTGCGCCACTGGGAGATTTGGTAAAACACACGAGCAACCGATCCGCGAGATCGCGGGCGCCGTCGAGCAAGAACCGTTCGCGTGTTGCGTAGTATCCCGTGATGAGGCCCGCCACCATGCGAATCACCGCTTCGAACATCTGCACGTTGCCATCGACGTCGAAGTTGAGATGGGTCCGCAGCCACTTTACGCAAGCATCGAGCTCGTCGTCCAATTCCATGACGTACAGTGTGTCCATGGCCTCGATGATCGAAAGTCCGAAGGAGTGTCCGTCGATGAAAAAATCTTTGGGCTTGCCGCTGATGGGCGCGACCTCGTCAAAGCCCCACGCAAACTTTTTATAGCCGTTCCATGCGTGTAGGAACTCGTCACGTACCTGCCCGGTAACGGACGCCGGTTTCGGTATCGTACCGTTCTTCGGAGCGGCTCCGGCGCGCGATGGTAGAACGACGGCCGCAGTTGCGGCCGTCAAAAAGGTACTTCTCCGAAAATTCATCCTTGAATGGCCTCCAGCGAAGCGTCCATTGCGATGAGCGTTTCATCGATGTCCTCAGCGGTATGTGCCGTAGACACGAACATCACTTCATTTTGCGAGGGCGGTAAGAGAATGTTGCGCTTGCGCATCTCATGATAGTATGCGGCGTACAGATTCTTATTCGCGGCGAGCGCGTCGTCGTAGTTCCGGTTCGGTGGGCCGGGGCGGAACTTGAAATCGACGATTGACTCGTGTTGCACCACGGCGTACGGTAATTTGCGGCGGCGAAAGATCTCGCGAATGCCGTTGGCAAGCCGCTTACCGAGCGCATCCATTTGCACGTAATATTCGGGATGCGCTTCGAGCAAGTCGAGCACGCGATGAACCATAGCGACGCAAAATGGATTGCCCGCGTGCGTTCCGCCGGTAAACGTTCCGCCGGCGGGTGCGAGCACCGCCATCACGTCTTCGCGGCCGCCGAACGCGGCAATCGGAAACCCACCCCCCATAATCTTTCCGATAACCGTCATGTCCGGCATAATACCGGCTCGCGCTTGCGCGCCGTGCAGGCCGAAACGCAGCCAGGTTATCACTTCGTCGAATATGAGCAAAGCGCGATAGCGCTTCGTCCGCTCGCGCAGACCTTCTAAGAAACCCATCACCGGCGTGACGTAACCCATGTTGCCCACGATCGGCTCCACGATGATCGCCGCGAGGTCCGATTCGCGCCCTGCGAGGAGCGCGTCGACGCTATCCAAATCGTTATAACGCGCCACGACGACGTCGTGCATCACGCCGTCGGGAATGCCGCTGCGTTTCGCATCGGCGGTGTGCGCCGACGCGCCCGCGTTCAGTAACGCGAAATCCGAATGCCCATGATAATTGCCGGCGAATTTCAACACGAGGTTTCGCTTCGTGTACGCGCGCGCAACCCGGATCGCGCTCATCACCGCTTCGGTGCCGGTGCTCACAAAACGCATGCGCTGCATCGACGGCAAGTACTCGCGAATGCGTTCCGCAAGACGGATCTCTTCAGGATGCGTCGCGCCATGAACGACGCCCGCGCGCGCAAGTTCGTCGAGCCCGCTCGTCAGCGCAGGATGATTGTGGCCGAAGAGCAGCGGTCCGTACGCCATGATGTAATCGATGTAGCGTTCGCCGCGCTCGTCGTAAGCATACGCGCCGTCGCCGCGCGTTTGAATGAACGGCCTTCCGCCCACTGCCCAACCGGAGCGTACGGGTGAATCGCAGCCGCCGGCTAAAACGTCTTCAGCGCGCCGAGCGAGATCGGGTGATTGGAAGTGCAGTTGCACGCGGCGATGTTCCCTTTGCAAGCGTTGAGCGAATCTTTTTCAGCGCAGCGTCGACGTCGATTTGAATCGGAATCGCGCCGTCCGTGCGAGCCTGCACGTTCCCGCCGTATTCCGCGCCGCCCTTTGCATCTAAAACAAAGCGCGGGCGGCCGAGTTCTTTGGCGAAGCGCATGGTTTGCATCGCGCCGCCATCGATTTCGCTTGCGATCAGCACCGTTGCAACTGCGTGCGCCGCCTGCAGACGATCGCGGTGAACCAGCGACCATTTCGTCACAGGTTCGTCCGGAAGCTGTTCGCTCGCGACCGCGCCGCCGCGCGCGACGATTTCATCTTCGAGCGAGCGATGTTCGGGCGGGTACGTAACGCCCAGGCCGGTGCCGACATAAGCGATTGTTGCAAGCCTCGCATCAAGTGCGCCGTGATGCGCGGCGGCATCGATGCCGAGTGCAAGTCCGCTCACGACGGGCATTTCGCAGCGCCGAGCGAGCTCGCGCGCAAATTCTACGGCTTCAGAGGGCGGTGTCCGGCTTCCAATGATCGCGATGCCGCGATCCGGCAACGTGCCGCGAACGCACAGAAACGCCGGCGGATCGTCGAGATCGCGCAAGCCCGGCGGATAGTTCGAATCGGCGATGGTGACGAGCGAGGCACCTAAACGCCCAAGCCGCTGGACGGCTTCGCGCGCTTGATGCCGGGCGTGCGTGACCTTCCGAGCCGAATCGCCCGCGATCCACTCCTTCAACGACTCGTCCTCGCCGCGGACCAGAGCACGCAAGCGCCGTCCCGGTACGTGCAAGTAGGCAGCGGCCAGGAGCGCGAGCTCGTCCTGCGAGATCGGTCGCATAAGAGAGTTTCGTTCGCAGCGCGAAACCCAGGCTCATGCCCCACATCGAGATGGAGATCGGACCGCAAACCAACATCAAGGAATTGGTTGCGCATTTGCCCATTGCCGCGGACGTTTTGACACGTTTCGGCCTGCATTGCGCCGGCTGCGGCGTCAATAAATACGAGACGATCGGCCAAGGCGCGTCAGCCCACGGCTTACGCGTCGAACCTATCATTGCCGCCTTGGTGCAAGCGCGTTTATCCGGCTTTGTCCCGAATATCAGCGCCGAGGACCGCACCCCGCAACGCCGCGCTCCCGGCGCGTTTAGTGGAAAGGCGCGCATCAAACACGTCGTCCCGATCATGTCGGGCAAAGGCGGCGTCGGGAAATCGCTCGTTACCGCAATGCTTGCACTAGGGCTGCGGCGCCAGAATCTCCGCGTCGGCATCCTCGACGGCGACATTACCGGTCCTTCAATACCAAAACTCTTCGGCTTAACGAAACCGCTCGTCATTGAGGCGGATCCGAATGCGCCGAAAACGCCGCAGGGCAACCCGCAGCCGCTCATGATTCCGGCGCTCTCCCGCAGTGCCATCGAAATCGTGAGTTCGAATCTGCTCACGGACAAAGAAGACACCGCGATGATCTGGCGCGGTCCGATTCTTTCGGGCGTGATACGGCAGTTCTACGAACAAGTACTTTGGAGCGATCTCGATTTTCTGCTGATCGATTTGCCGCCGGGCACGTCGGATGCGCCGCTGACCGTGTTGCAATCGCTGCAGATCGACGGCGTGGTGCTCGTGACGATGCCGCAAGCCCTCGCAACGATGATCGTGCGCAAAGCCGCAAACTTAGTGCATCAGCTGCGCAAGCCGATTCTCGGCGTTGTCGAAAATATGTCGTACTTTATCGCCCCGGACACGGGCAAGAAGTATGAAATCTTCGGTCCGTCCTATGCGGATCGCGTTGCGGAACTGGCGAAAGCACCGGTACTTGCGCGCTTACCGATCGATCCCCTCAAAGCGCAGCTTGCCGACGAGGGCCGCGTCGAGGAAATCGACGATCCGATCGTGGACCAGCTTGCAGCGATGCTGATGGAGTCCATCGAGTTGCATCCGAAACCGAAAGAAACAATTTCGTTGATATAAGTCGCCGAATGGCGGCATTGTGCCTGGTTGCCAGCCTGTCGGCCATGCGAAAACCCCGCGCGCTTTGCGGTATTATATTGCAGAATGACTAATGGTACCGGCACGACGCTAGAACCGCTGAGGGTTCTTTTTAACAGCTTCCGCGCACTTATTCCGAATTTGCTCGTCGACATCGGCGGCACCACCGCGGTGTATTATTTACTGCTGCCGCACTTCGATAAGTCGAGTCTGTTGCCGCTCTTCGGTGCATCGCTAGTGCCATTAATCAGCGTTGTGCTCGGCATCGTTCGGCACCGAAAGATCGACGTCGTTGCGCTGATCGTTCTGCTGGGGCTCCTCGGCAGCGTTTGTGGGCTCTTCTTCGGCGGGACTCAGCGGCTGCTGTTGGTGCGTGAGTCCTTCTTCACCGGTCTTGCAGGCTTGGCGCTTTTCGTCTCACCGATGTTCCGCAATCCGATCGGCTACTATGTCGTAACGCATTTTATGAGCGCACACGGAAGTCACGAAAGCGGGATGTTGGAGCGGCTCTGGGAATCGCCGAAATTTCGCAAGACCATCCGCTTCATCACGTACTTCTGGGGCCTGCTGCTGCTGACTGAATTCGGCCTGCGCGTCTTCATGGCGCTTACGCTGCCGGTAGTGTTTGTTCTCACCGTGGGGCCGCTCGTGCTCAACGCGCTGATGCTGGCGGGCGGTGCATTCAGCGCAGTGCGTTTTACGCGCGCAATGCGCATCGCGCTCTCCTAAGTCTGGGTACGAATTACGTATGGCACCGAGAAAATGGTCCGCGAAGGTGATGGAGCGCAGCGACGCGCTGGACTTGGAGCAAGGCGTATTCATGAAAAGCGATCCGAAAGCTATTGCACGATCGCTCAAACGTTCGGCGGAGCACAGCTCGCGCCGTAAAGCCGAGCCGTTCCGTTCCGCGATGTCGATGCTGAACTTCTTCATCAATCGCGGCGGCAAGAATCTGCCGAAGAAACAAAAGGATACGCTGGAAAAAGCGAAAGATGAGCTGCGAATAGCGTTCGGTCGCGAGCCGAAAGGCCGTACTACTTCCCGAACGCGATCGAAACGGGCACCACGAGCATCGTCAACGCGAAAACGAACCAAAAAGTCCGGTAGCGCGCCGCGGAAGGCCCGTTCTTCGCGGTCTCGATAATCAGCCATTGCGCAGCAAGAATCGTCAGTGCTACGGCATCGGCGATAACGACCGCCGGCACCATGGCGTGTGACGGTGGATGATTGAGTTTGTAAACGAAGAATTGCGACCCAAGTACGATTATCTGCACGATGGGCAGCATCCATGCCATCGGTTTTGGACCGTAGGAGTCAGGTTGCGGAGAAAAGCCGAAGTGCGTTGGAATGCGATCGGGCAAGCTGTTGTAGTTTGACGCAGTCATCATTGCGGTAAGGGCCGCAATCGCCGCACCGAAGGCAATCAAGAACGACGCGAATAACATTTACGCTATCGTAGCGGCCACCGCTTCGACCACTTTCGCATCGATCGGCAGCGACGGGTCTTCGTAGCCCTTCATCACGGCTTGCATCGAACTCGTATCGGAATAATCGCGCAGTGCGTGATTCATCCCGGGAACGACGAGCAGCGTTGCTTTCGGAGCAGCGGCTTTCAATGCGTTGGCATCGGCGAGCGATGTTTGTATGTCCGCGGTCCCTTGCACGATCGTAACCGGAATTTTTACCTTCGCGATCTCCGCAGCCGGATCGTACTTGAACCACGAGATCACGTACGGCTGAACGGATGGACGGAACAATGCCTGCATCGCCGGCGGCCAAGACGGCGGAAGCGTCACCGTATGTCCGTTCTGTAGAGCGTTCACAACGGTCACGGTTTGCGCGTACATATCTGCCGGCAATTGTTTCTTCAACTGCTCGAGCAGCACAACGGAACCGCGGCGTCCGGCGCCTTCCAGGGACACGTACGCATCCGCAGGCCCGCGTTGAGCCGATATCATGCCGATGAGCGAACCTTCACTGTGCCCTGCAATCGATATCTTTGAGAAGCGCTTATCCGCGCGCAATTGGCGTTGCCACGCCGCCGCGTCGTCGACGTACATATCGAACCGGATACGTTCTTCCGATTCGCCCGCCCCGCGGCTCGCTGCGATACCGCGCTTATCGTAACGCACGCTCGCGATACCCTTAGCAGCCAGCGCTTGCGCTAAAAGGCGATAGGTATCGCCCTTCAACATCGGGCTGTTTCCGTCGCGATCCGTCGGTCCGGAACCAGCGATAATGAGAACGACCGGCACTGCACCAGACGCGTTCGGTAGCGTGAGCGTACCGTAGATCGTGCCCGTCGCAGTGACCAAAGGTATATCCGATTCGGCGGCAAGCGCGGAAAGCGGCAATGCAGACGCCGCTAAAGCGCAACCCGCGCCGCCTAAGAACGTCGAACGCTTCATGCGCAGTACTATCGGCGCACCGTCAGTGAAGTTTCACTCCGTCGCACCAGGTTTCGAGAACGGTGCAGCCGGTAAATGCTGCGCCGTCGAGCGGATCGCGATCGAGCACGACGAAATCGGCCGCAAAACCTTCGCCGAGCGTTCCGGTTTCGCGCTCCGCGTGCGCCAGCCGCGCTGCGTTGTAGGTGTACATCGTCAGCGCTTGTTCCGGCGTCAGCCGCTCCAGCGGCTCGTGATGGTCCACGGCGGATTGCATGCCTTCGAGCGGCGAGAAATTACACACCGGGCTATCGTCGCCGCCGCAAAGCACCGCGCCGGCGCGTTCTGCGCGTCCAAGCGCGTTCATCGCACGCATACGCTGCGTTCCCAAGCGTTCGTCGTACATTCGACCTTTGCCGCCCCACAGCAGATCGAACTGTGGCTGCATCGACAGATAGATGCCCATGCGCGCGCATGCATCGATGTGCTCTTGTTTTGCGATCTCGAAGTGCTCGATAAAATGGCGGTTACCGCGCGAACTCGGTTTACCGCCGAGCACGCGTTCCCACGTCGCGATGCATTGTTCGATCGCGCGATCGCCAATCGCATGAACGCCGGCGGATATTCCCATCGCTTCCGCATTTGCGAAGTAGACGTAGAGTTGATCGTCGGTGTAATTCAATTTGCCGGTGGACCCGTTGGCGAAGGGTTCGGTAACTGCGGCTGTGCAGCTGCCGATGGAGCCATCCAAGAATACGTCTCCGCCGATATATTTCAAACCGAGTGCCTGCGCGATGGTCGCATCCGCTTCGCAGATCTTCGGATACCATTTCGCTTTCGGAAGATCGCGAAGGGCCGCAACTTCTTGGGCGTATTCTTCTCGCCGAAGCCCGACGAACTGCACGTGCAGATGCAAATAGCCGCGCGAGATCGCAAGTTCCGTCGCGCGGCGCTCCGCGTCACGGCGCACAGTAAGCGGTATCCGTTCCATGAAGCGCGCCTGAGCTCGCCAATTCGCATCGAGAAATAACTTGCCGGTGGGCTCGCCGCCTTCGTCGCGTTCGATGCCTTGCGTGCCGGACGACAAATCCAGCGCGGCAAATGTCTTGCGATTCACGATGCACGAATGGCCGTCAACGCGTACGAGCATCGCAAGAGATTCGGGGAAGCTGCGGTTGAGGGGCGTGGCGTCGGCAACGCGTCCGTCGAGCCAAAAACTTTCGTCGTATTGTCCCGCAAAGACGATCTCGCCGTTTGGAATGCGCGCCACGGCATCGGCAAACTCAGCATACGAACGTACGCCGCCCAAAAATCGATCGCCCAAGAAATAGCCCGTGTCGGTGAGATGCACGTGGCAATCCGCGAACGCCGGCAGGATCGTTGCGCCGTTCATGTCGACCGTTTCGATGCCTGCACCGCTTTTCGAGGTGCCGAGCGCCGCGATCCGCGTTCCGTCGAGTAGCAGGCCGTCGTAGCGGGAATAGGTGCGTAGCGAAGGATCGTACCGGTACACACGTGCGTTCTTCAGCAGCTTCATCGCTACGGAGTACCATGCAGAAGTCCAGGTTTCTTCTTGGCTTCGCCGGCGGGTTCGTCGGCGGTTACGCCGCGTACCGCGCATACCAAAGTCTGCGTTGGTTAAAGCAGCCGCGCCCGGCAGCGCGCGACGCCGCGCGCTACGGCGCAATGCGACGGGCACTTGCACTAAGCGGTATTGCACGCTCCCTCGCCGGCGCGACGCTTCTCGCGTACGGACCTCTTGGCGAACAATTGGAACGAAACGCCGCGCGTTTGCCCGTATGGCTGCGGCCGGTTGCGTTCGCGCTGCAGGGCGCGGCGCTGGACGCCGTACTCGAGCTGCCCGTCGATTTCGTCGAAGGCTATGTCGTCGAGCATCGCTATGGCCTAAGCGAACAATCGATTCCGTCGTGGCTTTCGGATCGCTTTAAACAAGAAGCGATCGGTGCAGGAATAGCATCGATATTGGCCGGCGGATTTGCGATGGCCATGCGGCGCTGGCCTTCGTCGTGGCCTTACGTCGCAAGCGGCGCAGCTCTTCCGCTATTGCTGCTGGCAAACATTGTCGTGCCGATTTACATTCTGCCGCTCTTCAACACGTATCGTCCGATTGAAGGACCGCTGGAACAACGTCTCCGCGCGCTCGCAGCGCGTTACGGCGTGGGTGATGCCGAGATTCTGCGTGTCGATATGAGCAAACAAACGAAGAAAGCGAACGCGTTCGTTATCGGCATCGGCGGAACGCACCGCATCGTTGTGGGCGACACCCTCATCGAACATTTTCCCGAGGACGAGATCGAGTTCGTCGTCGCGCACGAACTTGGCCACTACGTCTCTAAAGACAGCTGGCGGATGATCGCGATGGGCGAGATCGCCGCAATCGCAATGCTCTTCGGCGCATTTGCCGCGCAGCGCGACCGTTCGGCGGAACGTGCGAAGGAACCGCGCACGCTCGCGCAAGTGCAACTCTGGGCAACGCTGCTCATGCAGTTGTTGCGGCCCGCGATTTCGGGATACGCACGGTCGCGGGAATGGGCCGCCGATCGCTTCGCATTGCAAACCACGCGCGCGCCGCGCACGGGCGCTGCGGCGTTTCGCCGTTTACGCGATCAAAATCTCGCCGAGGACGAACAGCCCGCGTGGTTCGAGTTCATCTTCAGCACGCATCCCTCGTTGAAGGAGCGCATTGCGGAACTGGAAACGGCGCATGGACGGCCCTATTTAGAGCAGCATTGGTAGCGGCTCGTCATGGTGAGGTATCGAACCACCCTGAGTGCAGCGGTTGCGTGAGCAACAGCGAATCGAAGGGCGAGCGCGCAGCGCTCGGAAAGTTTCGCAATTGTCACACGCTCTTCGAGCGTGTCCCTTCGACGGCGCAAACGCTAGCGCGTTTGCTTTGCTCAGGGATGGTTCGATACCTCACCATGACAAAGTAGCGCTACAACAATACCGGTGAAGGGCGCGTGCCCAGCCAAGATGCGAGATCCGTCTTCGTTGTAACATAATCACCCGTTCGCAATTCTTCGCGGAATTCGCCGAACGTTCCATACGCTTCAGCGAAGGCGTCGTGTTTGTGAATCGATTCGTAATTGACCTGGCTTGCGGCCAGAAACGTGCTGTCGGCGAAATCAGCATACATATCGAGCGCACTCGCGAGAATGCCGCGAACGACGTCCTCGACAAACTTCGGATTGTGGTGCGCTTTATTGACGATGAAAAATTCGTCGGGGCGCTTGAGCAAGTCGTACGTTTCGCTGGACATCGCGTTTTCCACGATCTCAACCAAGTCTTCGGCACGAACGGCGTCTGCGTGCGCTTCGTCGACGCCGATGAGCACGGAGCCTTTACCGCGTTGATTGTGCGTCGCGACGGGCAGCGCGTCGAGCGCGCGCTTCGCATCGGCCTCGGAGAAGCCGGCGTCGACGAGCTCGTGCATACTATGCTCGCGTACCATCAGCTGCGCGCACGGACATGCCGTCATACCTTCGGCTTCAACGCCGACTACACGCCGTGTGCCCTCGCGATCCGCGTGAGCGATGCCGACGAGCGTGTACGTTTCTTCTCCGCGCTTGCCGCTCACCGGGGTCCAGCGCTCTAAACCAAAGTCCGCACGCAGACGGACATCCGCGCGAATGGCGCGCTGCGATTGCACGATCTCTTTCGCTATGGCTTCAACGAGCCGCTCGATCGTCGCCGAGCCGCTCTCGCGCGAAAGCACGTCGAGCGCCGCTTCCTCTAATATCTCGCTAAACCGCGACATGTGCACGCCCGCTTTGTGCGGAGCGAGATCGGCGACCATCGAAAATTCGCCGTTGAAAACGCGCTCTTTGCCGTCGACCTTGAGGTGCACGATGCGGCGCACGCTTGAGACGCCGACGCGGCTAAGCGATAGGCGTACGTCGGGCGCTTCTTCTTGCCGGTTCGCGTTGAAATGCAACGAGCGATCGCGGCGCCGCGCACCGTTCATTTGTCGTGCAGCAACGATATCGGCGAGCGTTTGCTGCGTTCCCGGATGGCGCAACTCCGGCGCAATTTCGGCAAGTGGAATGATGTTATATCCGCGTTGCAAGAGCTGCGGATGCACGTAGCCATCGGCCCACAATATGTCGATATCGATCGGACGCGCGGCCAACTTGCGCGTTCCCGATCGGCCGACCGCAATCTCGACATCGCGCGCGAAACGTTCGAATGCCGCCAGATCTAATGGCGTTTCAAGCGACGCAGCAACGTTGAGAAAAGCCGGCCCCTCCGCTCCATCCGCTGCGGGACTTTCATAAAATCCCGATACGGCGCTTACGTCCGCACGCGCCCGCAGCCGTTGCAGCGCAGCCAAAATATTTGCCTGGCGGTCGCCGAGATTCGAACCGATACCGATGTAGATACGCACGGCTAGGCTCCTTCGGCCCAGGACCTTGTGAAGCATCCGCAGTTTGGTGCAATAATTGGACGACAGGGAGACTTTTTATGCACGACGCGCGGAACGTAGGTCAGGTGGAACGGTGGGCGTCGCTCGCTGCGGGTGGCGCGCTTGCCGCGCTCGCAGTGCGGCGCCGGGGTGCGCTTGGTCTGAGCATGGCAGCCGTAGCTTCAGAACTCATCTATCGCGGCGTGACGGGGTATTGCCCCGTGTATGGCGCGCTCGGTGTTCGCACCGCGCCGCAACGCGGATCGCGCAACGCCGCCGCAAGCGTTCCATACGGCCGCGGCGTTCGCGTCGAACAATCGATTGCCGTCGCGCATCCCGCGCCCGAGCTTTACAGTTTTTGGCGGCGGCTCGACACGTTGCCGCAGTTCATGCAGCATGTCGAAGAAGTCACCGTTCTCACGCCGACGCGTTCGCGTTGGCGAGTGCGCGCGCCGATCGGCAGCCGCGTCACATGGGAAGCGGAAATCATCAACGATGTGCCGGGACAAATCATCGGGTGGCGCTCCCTGCCGGGTTCGGCGATACACCATGCAGGTTCCGTGCATTTCGACGAGCGGGATGGTTTAACGGAAGTTCGCGTCGTGTTGGAATATGCACCACCGGCCCGGTACGTCGGCGCATCCGTCGCGCGTATTCTCGGTGAAGAACCGCACAAGCAAATCGCCGAAGATTTGCGGCGCTTCAAAGGCATCGTGGATCGAGGGGAACACGCAAACCTGCAATAGTAGCGTGAGAGTATGACGCTGCGCGTAGCGGCGGGTTTCGATCCGTCGCTCTTGTTCGACGACCCGGTTGAGGTCTGGGCGCCCTCCACATTGGAGGGCGCGCTTGTTGCGCTCGATAGTGCGGAACGTGCACTGGCAGGCGGTTATTGGATTGCCGGCGCGCTTTCATACGAATTCGGCACCATGCTTGCCGGATTGGAAACGTTCGAACCAGCGTTGCCCTTGTTGATACTCGGCGTTTTTCGCGAACCGCAGACCGTCGCGTTCGAGGACAAACGCGTGAGGGCGTCCGCGCCGCTTCCACGCGTTTCACGTGCAGAGTACGAAGAGCGCGTCCGGCGGATTCTTCAAGCGATCGCCGACGGTAACGTTTATCAGGTTAATTACACGGTGCCGTTCGATTTAGGCTTTGCGCAAGAACCGCTCGATGCGTTCGCCTTCCTCGCACGGCGGGCGCACGCGCCATATAGTGCGTTCCTCGAACATGAAGCGCTGTCGATCGCATCGATCTCGCCGGAGCTCTTCTTACGTTTCGATGGATCGCGCCTTACGACGAAGCCGATGAAAGGCACGGCGCCGCTCGACGCGATCGACGAGCTGCACGAGGAGAAGAATCGGGCAGAGCATTTGATGATCGTGGATTTGCTGCGCAACGATCTGCACCGTATCTGCGAAGACGTCTCCATTCCGCGGCTCTTTGACATCGAACGCTACCCGACGTTTGCGACAATGACCTCGACGATTAGCGGCGACGTGCGTCCGGGTACGACCCTGACGCAAATTTTTCGCGCAACGTTTCCATGCGGCAGCGTCACGGGTGCGCCGAAACGCGCGGCAATGCAGCACATCGCTGCGCTCGAACGCGAGGCGCGCGGCTTCTACACCGGAGCTATTGGCTTTCTATCGCCACAGCGCAGGGGCTGGTGGAACGTGCCGATTCGGACGCTGCAATTCGTCCCCGGCGCACCATGCGCTCGCGTCGACGCCGGCGGAGGAATCGTCAGCGATTCACAACCGGAAAGCGAGTGGAACGAGATTCTTCTGAAGCTGCGCTTTCTCGAGCCGGCTTACGATGAGTTCGAGGTTTTGGAAACCTTACGCGGTGGTCCGAATCCAAGCGATATCGCCGCGCATGTCGATCGTCTCAGCCGTACCGCCGGCTCATTCGGCATCGAGCTGGATGCAGAGGACGCTTGCGCGCAAATACATCGAGCCGCAGACACGAAGGAGCCGGTCTTACTCCGCGTACGCGCTCAACGGAGCGGCACGCGTATTTTCAGCGAGCCGCTGGAACCCACGCCGCAGCCCGTCACCCTCATGCTATCGTCGCAACGCGTTCGTTCGGACGATCCGCTGCTGCGCCATAAAACGGCGTGGCGTCCGGCACAGGAGGCGGCGGCACGCGAAGCGCGGGAGCACGAATGCTTCGATGCGATCCTTGTAAACGAACGCGGCGAGATCACCGAAGGAGCACGCACGAATATCTTCGTGCGATTCGGGAATACGCTGTACACGCCGCCTGTGGGGAGCGGCGCATTACCGGGAATCCTCCGCTCGCGGCTCGTATCGGACGGCCAAGCCGAGGAGCGTGTTCTTTTCGAACGGGACTTGCTGGCCGCCGATGCTATTTACGCCGGCAATTCGGCACGGGGTTTACTGCAGGCGAGGCTACAGATGAACGACACGCAGCTCTACCCATACGTGTTGCAGCCCAAAATGGCGCCGGCCATTTGGGGCGGCGACGCACTGGTCGAGCGTTTTGGAAAAACGGGGACTCCGAACGAGAAGATCGGCGAGTCGTGGGAATGCTGGGACGAAAACGCCGTGCTGAACGGATCTTTCGCCGGCCGGACCATTGCGGACTTGCGCCGCGAACTCGGCACGCAACTGCTCGGCGATCTGGATCCGAAACAGATCTTTCCGATCTTAACGAAGATTATCGACGCGCGCGACTGGCTTTCGGTGCAAGTGCATCCGGACGATGCGTACGCGCAACGGGTGGAACATCAGCAGAACGGCAAGACGGAATGCTGGTACGTGTTGGATGCGCAGCCCGGAGCGGAACTCGTGATGGGATGGACTCGCAATACGAGCCGCGAGGAGTACGAACGCCGCGTTGCCGACGGAACCCTCGGCGACATTTTGCATCGCGTGCCCGTCAAAGCCGGCGATGCGTTTTACATTCCCGCCGGATCGCTGCACGCAATCGGCGCGGGCATCATCATCTTCGAAACGCAGCAAGCCAGCGATTTGACGTACCGCATCTTCGACTGGAATCGCGTCGGCACCGACGGTAAGCCGCGCCAACTGCACGTGCAAAAAGCCGCCGACGTTTTGGACTACCAGCAGTCGACGATCAACACTTCACTCGAAGAACTCACGTATGCGTATGAAGGTTTTCAGCGCACCGCGCTCATCGCCGATTCGCACTTCATCGTCGAACGCGTTCAGGCGACGGAAACCGCAGCAACGATGGGGACGCACTGCCGTCCACTCATTATTATGGCGCTCGACGGCGGACTCAGCCTCTCGTGTTCCGGTGGAAGCGCGCAGCTAGCGCCGTATCAAACGGCGCTCGTTCCGGCCGCGGCGGAGCATGTGAGCATTTGCTCGACCGGCACGCTCACGCCGTTCATTTGCGTAATGCCGCCGGCGTCCGCGGAGTTGATGCAAAAGCGTCTTCACGATGCCGGCGTTGCGCAGCCGATCATCGAGCAATTCCTCGCGCAGTTCCGTCCGCTCACGCCCGCGACGTAAAACCGCGCCGGGCCGCCCCAGGGGGTACGGCGGCCCGGGTGCGGGCAGTTGGCTATAATTTTGGTCCCCAGCCTTCGAACAGCGGGCTCGACGTGTAGCGCTGGAGCGGGCGTACTACCCGGTCACGCTGGTCGTCGTCGCTATGGGCCGGCTCGATCGTACGTGGCTTGATCGTCATGTCAGTCTCCTCGTGGTGGCGCCTCGTGGGTCACCTGACACGAAGAGCGTACAAAAGTGCCCGTCCTCGAGCCGTCCGATTAGCGTCCTATTTCAACTTCTCGAAGTGCGCGCGCATGCGCCGGCGCAGCTCTTCACCGACGTTTACGCCATCCTCAGGAACGAGCGGCCTGGACTCGGCCTGCAGGCGGGCGATATCCCATCGCTCCTCCGGCTTGATTCCGAAATAGCCGTCGTGCAATGCGGCCTCGGCATGTGACATCACGTGATCCGCATCGATGGGAACGCCGTAAAACTTCGCAAGCTTCGCTCCGACGGAGCACAGCGCGTCGATCAGCGGTTCGGTAAGCGGGTACCGCCCGAAATCTTCCGGACGCGAGCCCTCCATCGCCATAATGGAGATCCCAAGTGCGAATGAATTGCGTCCGCGCGTGTGCGCTGCATACGGATCGTCCGGCGCATCGTAGACGTTGCGCATGTTTTCGCGAACGTCGTGCGTGTTCACGACGACGATCTCGCCCGAGGGCTTTGTCGCAACGCAAAAATGATAGGCGGGAAATACGGATTCGTAATCGTGCGCCGACCAATGCGTATAAATGCGTTCGATTCGTCCGGTGGGCAAATCCGGCGTCCATCCGTCGACGGGCCAATGCGGATATGTTTCGATGCGGTTTTCGGGCTTGCGTTCGTTCATGCGGGCACGCGTTCTCCGCGCGGCAGGCGTGACGCTTCCGCGTCTGCAAAGAAAACGTACAAATGATCGACGATCTCTCCGTACGCTTACAATGGCAGGGACAGCTTGCGCCGGGACACAGGCGGGTCGATGGTGAGCTCGCCATTGGCGGCGTTCGCGCGAGCGAGCTCGCCGCAACGTATGGCACGCCGCTGGTCGTGCTCGATTACAGCGTGCTCGATGCCGCAATTTCGGCATTTTCGGATGCATGCGCGCCGCATGGCATTGAGATCGCTTATGCCGGCAAAGCGCTGCTGCTCGTCGCGCTTGCGCGGCATTTGAAGCATACGCCGCTCCATCTGGACGTGTGTTCGCTCGGCGAACTCGCGGCTGCCGAACGCGCCGGATTCCCGGCCGAACGCATCAGCATGCACGGCTGCGGTAAAACCGAGGAAGAGCTTGACGCCGCGATCGAGGGGCGCGTCGGACGCATCATCGTCGACAACCTCGATGAACTACGCCGTCTCGCTCTGCGCGCGCGGGAAAGCAGCCCGGTTCCGTTGCTTCTGCGTTTAAACACCGGCATTGAAGCGCACACGCACGAATTCATTCGTACGAGCGGCGATAAGACGAAGTTCGGTATGGACCCCGACACGTTGCCCGTCGCGATCGAGATTCTACGCCGTACGAACGCGCTTCGTTTTCTCGGACTGCACGCGCATATCGGCTCGCAGATTTACGAACAGGGCGCATTCGTCGCGAATGCGCAAGCATTGATGGAGCGCGCGGCATATTGCGCCGAAGCCGGTCTGCAAACCACTCAGGTTATCGTCGGCGGCGGCTTCGGCGTACAGATGCATCCAGATCAGCGCGAAACGCTGGATTTAAACGCTACGATGAATGCCATCGCGGCAACCGTGCGCGCGGAAACGCAGCGTTGGAACTTGCCGCAACCGAAGATCGGGATCGAACCCGGACGTGCCTTGATCGCGCATGCGGGGACGTCGCTCTATACGACGATGGCGGTAAAGAATGAATTCGGACGCCGTTACGTCATTATCGACGGCGGTATCTACGAAAATCCGCGCCCGGCATTATACGACGCCTACCATCACATCGTGAGCGCATCGCATGAATCGATGCAGCTCGTTGAAATGACTCTTTGCGGACGAACCTGCGAAAACGACCAACTCGGCATCGCAAAGCTTCCGGAGATCTCCGGCGCCGGCGATGTCATCGCAATGTGCACTACAGGAGCGTACACCTACAGCATGGCCAGCAACTATAACCGCTTCACACGCCCGGCAGTCGCCGCAGTGCGTGAAGGTACGCATGCACTGATCGCGCGGCGCGAAACGATCGACGACGTTCTACGGGCGGACTGCGATGCATAAACTTGCTGCCGCACTTCTGACGCTCGCGCTTCTGCTTCCATGCGCGGCTCCCGCCGCGGACATGTCCTCCGTCGCTGGGCTTCGCAAACCAGCGCCTGGAGGCATACCGTGGAGCCCTAAAGACATCGCGCAGCTTCGCGCGTCTATCGCAAAACTTTTGAATGCACCGACGTTGCGTGGCGCACAAACCGGCTTTATTCTGCAAGACACGGTGCGTGGAACGTCACTGTATACGCAAAATGCCGACCAAGATTTTATGCCGGCGTCGAACTTCAAACTGCTCGTGGGGTCCGCGGCGCTTCAGCGCTTAGGCACGTCGTTCGTATACACCACGACCGTCACGGCAGATGCTGCGCCGCAAGGCGGCGTGATTCACGGCAACGTGTACCTTCATGGGGGCGGCGACGCGCTACTCAGCGCTAAAGATTTGGACGATGCGGCTGCCGCCCTCGCGGCAAGCGGCATCAAGCACATTGATGGTTCGGTCGTTACCGATGCAACGCGCTTCGATTCGCAGCGATACGGTTATGGATGGTCGTGGGACGATCTTCCGTATTACTACGCGCCGGTGGTAACGGCGCTCGAGTTGGAGGACGGCGTCACGCATGCGTTTATGTCGCCCGGTCCCGCGGTCGGCGCGCCGGTGGCGTTGCGTGTTTCGCCGGATTCGAGCACGTTTACGTTAGACAATCGCATGACGACTGCGCCCGCGACGGCGAAAGATACCTCGGACCTCTCGCGCGAGTGGGATAAACCGACGACTATCGAGCTCACCGGCACGTATCCGCTCGGCGCGAAAGAATCGGGCGATCTGCGTCCGAGCGTTCCGGATCCGGAAAGTTACGCAGGCGACGTCTTCTCGCGTGCGCTCACCGCACACGGCATCACGGTTGCGAACGCATTGAAGAGCGGCAAAATGCCGGCGAATGCGACACAGCTGTGGTCGCACAACTCCGAGCCGATGCCGCAACTGCTTGCGGATTTTTGGTATCCCAGCGATAACCTCATGGGCGAGCTGTTTTTAAAAGAGCTTGGCGTCGTGCAAGCCGGCGAACCCGGAACGGATGCTAACGGGCGCATCCTGGAACAAGCGTATCTGAAATCGATCGGCATCGATCCATTTACGGTCACTATCGCGGACGGCTCGGGACTCTCGCAGTACGATCGAATCACACCGCGCGATCTGCTGACTATTTTGCAAGCGGATTGGAACGGCCCCAATCGCGACGTCGTGCTCGACGCACTTCCGGTATCCGGCGTGCGCGGCACGCTGAAAAGCGCATATCTCAAAACGCCGGCGGAGCGCATGGTTTTTGCAAAGACGGGAAGCATCAGTCACGTCCGTACGATTTCGGGATACGTGATCACGAAAACGCACGGTCCGGTCACGTTCTCGTTCATGGTGAACCAATGGATGGACGAGGACCAGCCGGGCGGCGCAGGCAGGCTCGCGCAGGTCCGCGCGGACCTCTTCTCGCACATCGCAGTGCAATAATATGCTTGGAGCAAACTTCGAAAAGGAGATCCGCGAGCAGCCTGACGTCTGGCGAAATATTGCGGAATCCAACAAAGCAGAGACGCTTGCGCGTGCGATTCGCGACCGCGACGTCGTTTTGCTCGGCAGCGGAAGTTCGCTCTTCATGTCGCAACTCGGCGCACTTGCGTTGCGCCGTCGCGGCATTCGCGCGCACGCGTTGCCGGCAACCGAAGCGCCGCTCGACAATGCCGCATACCGCAATGCCGTCATCATCGCATGCTCGCAAAGCGGCCGCTCCACCGACTTGCTG
>CAZHGH010000056.1:14689-19611 GCA_964531205.1 uncultured bacterium | reverse complement strand
TAACGACGAAGGCGGTCGCGAAACTCGTCGACGAACCGTCGGACTATTGCCTCGTAACAACCAGTCAAAGCATTGGATCGAACTTCCACGGTGGCACCGTAAACGCTCCCAATTGCGGCTTGGCCTTTAATGGAACTGTTGGCTGGAACGGCGCAACCGTCAATGATGGATCGATAACCTGTGCGCCGAGCGCGGCGAGTTGCAACGGCGGAAATGGGACCTTCACGCACGCGCCGGTGAGCGGCGTTGTCAGCGATCCGTGTTCGGTCATTACTTACTGCGCGGCGATGTCCAATCCGGTACCGACGACATGCAGCGGTTCGAACGTAACCGCGGGGAACAACAAGCCCCTCACACTGACTCCCGGCTGCTACAACAACATCACCGCGAATAAAGCATCGTCCGTTACCCTTGGCTGCGGTTTCTACGTCATAACCGGAACTTTTAACGCAAGGCCCACCGGCAACAATCCGGTCGCGATACCGATTACACAATCGTGTCCTCTCAACGGTTCGACCGGCGTCACGCTCTATCTAACCGGAAGCGGCAACATTGATTTCGGCAACGATACGATTAAATTATCCGCTCCGAACACCGGCAATTACAGTCAATACACGGCGGGAGAGCAGAACATGCTCATTTACCAAGATCCTGCCGATACGTCCACGCTCAATATGAACTCCGCGGGTCCCACGTGTGGACTTGCTAACTGTAATTCCTACTACTACGGAATGATTTACGCGCCCAGCGCCAACCTCAATTACAATCAGTATTCGACCACGAGCACGGGTCAAGTACTTATCGTTGTGGGCGGCATAAACGCGAACAACGGCATCGATAATTTCCTAAGCGCTCCCGGAGGCGGCGGTTCCACCATTAAAACGCCGGTATTAGCAGAATGAGGCTGCATTCGCGTGGGGCGGCGATGGCGGAATTCGCCGTCCTCTTACCGTTGCTGATGATCACAGTGCTGGGCCTTATCGAACTTGGCCGGTTCGCGTATTACACGATCGTCGTCGGAAACGCCGCGCATGCGGGAGCACAATACGGCGCGGAAAGCTCCACCAACGCAGGCGATCTTAGTGGAATGCAGACTGCTGCAACGACGGACGGCGCAAACAACATCCACGCAATTACGGCACAAGCGCATGATGTATGCTCGTGCTGGAACCCGACATCGCGGACGTTAACCCCGTCCACGCCCACCAATGCCGCTTGCGGTCAAACGTGTACCACGGGCCAGCTCGTCGGATACGTCCAAGTCACCACCTCCGGCTCGTTTAATCCGATAGTCACGTACCCGGGCCTGCCGACGAGTTACTCGGTCAGCGCAACAGCAACGATGCGGGTGCGTCAATGAGGAATGGAACGCGCGGCGCCAGCATGGTCGAATTTTCGATCATTTCGGCGCTCTTGCTCCTGCTGATCTTCGGTATCTTCGAATTTGGACGCGCGCTCTACACGTATCATACGGTTTCAAATGCCGCGCGCCTGGGAACGCGATGGGCCATTGTTCGTGGATCGGCCTGCACATCGCCGCTCGATCATTGCAATGCCGCTTCCTCCGACGTGCAAACGTTCGTGCGTTCGCAGATTGTTGCATTGATGGACACGACGCAGCTTACGGTAACGACGACGTGGCCGGGGAACGGAGGCAGTTGCGCCGCAGGGTCCAATGCGCCCGGCTGTCCGGTCGTAGTCAGCGTGTCGTATCCGTTCAACTTCGTAACGTCGTTTATCGGACCGCAGCTGAGCATTAGCAGTACGTCGCAGATGACGATTTCGCAGTAAGGTTTGAGTGCGGCGGGATACGAACACAAGGCCGACGTACCCTTGCTGCGATGGATGTCCGCGAACTCCAAGGTGAAATTGAGGCGCTTGCCGCGCATCCCGAAGCAGTACGAACGCGCGAAGGCTACGCGGTCGACGAAGTATTGGCCGCTCTCGACGAGGGGCGCTTGCGCGTTGCCGAACCCGCGGCAGGTGGCTGGATTACCCATGCGTGGATCAAACAAGCGATACTGCTGTATTTTGCGCGCCACGACCCAAAGCACATCGGTGACGCGTCCGGAATAAGTTTTTACGATAAGATTCCGACAAAGACGAACTATGAAAAGTTAGGCGCGCGCTGCGTGCCGCCCGGCGTTGCGCGGTATGGCAGTTTCTTGGGGCGCGGCGTCATTCTCATGCCGGGGTACGTCAACGTTGGCGCGTTCGTCGACGAAGGCTCGATGGTCGACACGTGGGCGACGGTCGGATCGTGTGCGCAGATTGGAAAAAACGTGCACCTCTCCGGCGGTGTCGGCATCGGGGGCGTATTGGAACCTCCGCAAGCGCAGCCGGTCATCGTTGAAGACGGCGCGTTCGTCGGATCGCGCTGCATCGTGGTTGAAGGTGTGCGCGTCGAACGTGAAGCGGTGCTTGGCGCAGGCGTCGTGTTGACCGCGAGCACGCCCATTGTGGACGTACGCGGTTCGCAACCGGTTACCACGAAAGGCCGTATCCCTTCGCGCGCTATCGTCATTCCTGGAACGTTGCCGAAAGAATTCCCCGCTGGAACGTTCGGCGTTCCGTGCGCTTTGATCATCGGCACCCGCAGCGAATCGACCGATCGCAAAACGTCTCTCAACGCGGCGCTGCGCGATTACGAAGTCGCGGTGTAAATGGAGGCCCGGCGCGTTCCGCTTGCGCTTTCCACCGAACGCGTCGTCTTATATGCATGCGGTTTAACGCTGCTTTGTCTGGCGCAAATAAAACTGGTTTTGAACCAGCGTTTCGGAGACTGGACCGTGTTCTGGGCTGCGGGCGCAACGGTGGGAACGGAGCATCTGCTCAACGCGCACAAACATGCCGATTGGCAAGCCGCACATCACCTGCCGCTCTCGCCCTTCGTCTATCTTCCGGGCGCAGCATGGCTCTTTCTGCCGTTCAAGCACCTGAGCGTTATGCAAGGTTACGCATTGAATGCGGCGATCATGTTCGGCGTTCTGGTTGTTGCAGGCTTCATTTGCGCGCGAATCTATGCGTTGCCGAAATGGTTTGCGGTGCTTGCCGTCCTCGCTTGGGCGCCCGCGATCGCAGGCGTGACGACCGGGCAGATAGCACCGTTAGGCTTGCTGCTCTCGTCACTTGCGATACTCGGTATCGTAGAAGGCTCGCCGTGGCTGGCTGGGCTCTCTGCCGGACTGCTGCTCTATAAACCACCGTACGCGATCCCGTTTTTGCTGCTCTTCGTTGTGCGCCGCGAATGGCGATCGCTTGCCTTTGCCGCCGCAACGAGCGTGGTTTGGTACGCCGCGAGCGTAACGGCAACGGGCGGAGACGCGCAATGGCCGATCCATTACGCGCGAACGCTGCAGGCGTATTTCGCGCCGGACTTTGCGTTCAACGGCGGCAAAGCCGTAAGCATTCCGGCTTTACTTTTGCATGCGCGTGCACCGCTCTGGGTAGCAACCGCAGTTGCGCTCGTCATATTCTTTTCTGCCGTACCGTTGCTTGCGCGCAGGCCGCTTCTCGAGGCGGCCAGCATGACGCCGCTGCTCGGATTGGTGGCAAATCCGCATACGTGGCCGTACGATGTTGCGCTGGCGTTGCCGGCGCTCTTTTATCTCATGAAGCAGCTGCCCGAGCGGCGGCGCACCACCATCGTGTGCGTGTTGTATCTCATTGCCCCGCTCTGGTTTCTCACGCCGATTTTCCATTTCGACGTGCTGGCAATTCTCTGTACCGGCCTCTTTGCTTACTGGTGGACCATCGAATGAATCCTCGCGTCTCCGAAATTACCGGCTCGCTCATTCGCGAGATTGCCGCAAAGCGCAAACCCGGCTCCATCGATCTCGGCTTGGGTGAGCCGTCGCTCAAGCCGAATGAGACGCATTTACAAGCGGGCATAGAATACGCGCTTGCGCACGGATTGCGCTACACACTCAACGCCGGCGATGCGCACCTGCGCGAAGCGATCGTAGCGCACTATGGATACCCGAATCTCTCGCGCGCCGAAAATGTGTGCGTCACAACCGGATCCCAAGAGGCGACGTACGCGACGATAAAAACGCTGCTCGATCCTGCAAAAGACGAACTGCTGGTCGTGGAGCCGGCCTTCCCGTCATACGCTAAGATGGCCAGACTCGAAGGCATTCCCGTGAAGACCGTTTCGATGGCGGAAGAAGACGATTTTGCATTCGATGCGGAGCGAATCTTGGATGCCGTTACGCCTACTACGCGTCTGATCGTGATCTGCTCGCCATGTAATCCGACTGCACGCGTAATCCATCGCGATCAAGTGCAGCGCTTGTCGGATGGCTTATCGGCGCGCAACGGCGCACCAGTCTGGGTTCTGCACGACGAAATCTATCGGGAACAAACCTATATCGCCGATGCCGGATATTTCGCCTCGGTCTATCCGTACACGGTTGTGACGAACAGTGTCAGCAAAAGCAATGCATTGACCGGTTTGCGCTTGGGCTGGGCACTCGCGCCCGCCGAAGTGGCATCCTCTATCGTCAAAGTTCACGCGTGGCTTACGTCATGCACCGACAGCTTTGCACAGCGGGTCGCATTGCACATCTTTAAAACGCCCGGAGCGATTCGCGAGCACGCGCCGTGGTACGAAGACCGCTGCCGGGAAGTAGTCTCGACCCTGCGGCAAAGCGGTTTACGGTTCATCGCGCCTGAAGGCAGTTTCTATGCATGCGTGCGTCTGGGCGAAGGTATCGAATCGCTGCCGGCTGCCCATGCATTAGCGGATGAGTACAACGTCATCGCGGTTCCGGGCATCGCGTTCGGCACCGCATTTGAAGGCTGGCTCCGTCTTTCGTGGGTCAACGAGGTTGTGACGCTGCGCGAGGGGCTCTCCCAAATCAAGAATTTCTGCAATCAAGAAAGCTTTCGGAAGCCCGCAGGAAGAGGCGCCCATTAAGGCG
>CAZHGH010000056.1:0-14589 GCA_964531205.1 uncultured bacterium | reverse complement strand
TTCTGCAATCAAGAAAGCTTTCGGAAGCCCGCAGGAAGAGGCGCCCATTAAGGCGCTATCGCGCGAATATAACGTAAGTCGTCTTTTTGCGCACGGTTGCGTTGTGTAGACTGTGAACGTACGGAGCCGTTAGGTATCACGGCTTACACTTTTTGGGAAGAGCGTTTCGCTATAGCTTCTCAGGCGAAAGTTAAATTAAGTCAGTCATCGCCTGCAGGGAGAGTCCAAGACCGTTCGGCTACTTGCTTTTAACAAGGAACGAATGCTTCTATCAAAAAACGGCGTGCCGCGACTGACGCCACTCACAATTCATAGAAACCGCCTGGAACGCTGGCTCCAGGCTTATTCGCAAACCCCGGTGCGATTATTGATGGCGCCCTCGGGGTGCGGTAAAAGCACGGTCCTTTTGACCTATTCAGCCGAACGTGAAAGCAGCGTTGCGTATTGTGCGCTGCCGGCCGATTGCAATCCGCTGCAGCTTCGCCAGGCGCTGGCAATTGCAATGGCGCTGCCGAAAACGCCGAAGACGTATGCACAGCTCGTTGACGCGCTCTGCGGCAATCCCTCACATTGCGTCGAAATCGCCATCGACGAAGTCGACAGTGCCGCGCCGGATACGATCGAAGAACTGTTGCGCCTAGTCGAGGACGTTTCGGAAAACGTCTCGTTTATTTTTGCCGGTCGCTCGCGCGAACGAATCCAAGCGCGCCGCCTGATTGCGCGCGGTCTTGCCGAGCTCTGCGATGCGCGTCGCCTTGCTTTCGACGAAGAAGAAGCCGCGCTTTTCGCGCAGGCGTGCGGCGCCGCGTGTACCGAGTTAGAAGTGCGCCGTTTGATCGACGAAACGGATGGATGGGCGGTGGCTCTGTGCGGGACGTTGCGTACCGCGGCGGCTGAAGGGGAGACCGCACCCCGGGCGTACGAGCGCTGGCGCAAACAGTCGTCGGCGTTTTTACATGAATTGCTATCGAGCGAATTGGATCGCGTGAGCGAAGACGATCGCACGCTGTTTTGGAACGTGATGTCCGGGCGTACGTCCGGAAACGTCACGCAACTCCGTCATCTGGAAGGATGCGGACTGTTTATTTACGAGGACGGCGACGAGCTTCGCCCGTATCGGGCCCTCCGGCCGCCCGCCGCGAAAGTCACGCAGCCTTCACCGGCGCCCTGTTTGGAGCACGTTGCAACGCCTCCGTTCGTCGTGCAGATGTTCGAATCGTTCGCTGCAAAGCTTGGCGGCCGCGAAATTCCGTGGGTGCGCCGCCGCGATCAACAAATCGTCAAATACCTGCTGCTGAAACCGGATGGCAAGGCCAGCCGCGCGGAACTGGCATCGGTGTTTTGGAGCGATACCGATCGGCATCTGGCCACGCAAAGCGTTCGCACCGCATGCAGCACGATTCGCAAGGCGTTCGCGTCCATCGTCGGTTACGCCACCGTCGACGCCTATTTTCGAACTGCGCCGGACGTTCAGATCGATCTCGCACACGTCGTTTGCGACGTGCGGCGCTTCACGGCGCACATCGTGGACGCGGAGTCGTGCTTCGGCCGCGGCGACCAAGAAGGCGCGGCGATGCATTATCGCGCAGCGGAAAAACTCTATGCCGGCGGACTGCTCGACTTCGAGGCCAGCGAACCCTGGTTTGCGACACAGGCGCGGCTGCTTCGCGACCGTTACGTTATGCTGCTCGAGCGCTTGGGTGAAATTGCCTTCGAGGCGGACGATTTAAGCGTGGCGCTCGAGTACGCGCAGCGTGCACGCGCGCTCGAACCGGAACAGCCGAGCATCGTGCATTTACTCGATCGCGTGCGCCGCGCTCAGCAGCAGCGCATCGAAACGATCAGGGTTGCGCGGCAGACGCTGCCGGATCGGCGGCCGCAACTCCAAGCCGCGACTTAAGGACGAACACTTCATATTGCGCGTCGGCGTAAATGCTGCGCCAATCGGCACGCATGGCAACCGCGCGAGCTAAGGGATGTTTGCGCTTTACGAGAATTGCGTTGACGCCCGTTCGTTTTAAGATGTCTTTCCATTGCGGACGGAGCAAATACACCGCCTGGTACTGCTCCCAAACCGGCAAAGGAAATGGGTCGCACCGGCCGTCGATAAATTCTCGCAGATTTGCGTATTTCAATGCCAGTCCGCACCACGCGAAGTCTTCGCAATACAAATTATGAATGCCGGGAAGAGCGGCCAGCGCCGCAACGGGCTGCGACGGCAGATCTCCCTTGTAGTAGTCGGGCATTTGCGATAACCGCATGGCGATAAGAAATGCGCCGGCCACGGCCGTGACGTTCACCAACGCTGCCATCGGAACTTCGCGAAGCAGACGATTCACGCGCACGGTTTCCGGGATGACGCGGGTCATGCCGGCCGCGACGCTCGGCGCAACGACGATAGCGAAGATCGGAATGTTGCGCAGCGCGCCGAACAACAGCCATGCGGCGCCAGCGAAAAGTACCGCTTCAGACCATCGATACGGTGATTCACTGCGCTGCGAGCGCCATGCGACTCCCCATATGCACGCTGCAAGCAGCAACGGAAACGCACCGAACAAAAATGAATCCGCTATCAGATCGCTCGGTTGCCATTCCTGAATAATGTGGCGGATGGGGCTTGCAAAGAGCTGCGCGGCGTAGATGGGAAGCCGAATGCCGAGCGGTGTTGCGCATACCGCGGCGGCGCATGCGATGGTTAGCGCGATGTGTTGGCGCAGCCGCGCCGACCAGGATCGCTCTTCGATCGCAATTCCTACGGTCCAAATCGCCAGAAACGCCGGGCTCAGCATCGCACTGGCGTGCAAGTTTGCCCAAAGAGCGGTAAGCGCTACGGTCCACCACAACGTTTTGCCTCGCGTGCAACGCAAAACATACATGACGGCGGCCAGCAACGCCCATCCAAACACTTGCGCGCGTATGCCGTACGATTCGACCATCGAGTAGCCTACGCAAGTTACGCAGAGGAGCGTTGCAAACGTGGATGCCCCCAGCCGGCGCGCGGCAAACGCCGTGACGGCGAGCACGGCTGCGCCCGCAAGCACGGATATCGCGGCGAGTACCGGAAATGCCGCGGTTCCCACCGTCAGTGCGACGAGTAAACTCAGCGCCCACTCCTGCGGTACCCAGTGCGCACCCGCCGCCGTGAAAGTCTCCGCACCGAGCGCAACGGGCAGATGGCCGTTATGCAAGATGCTGCTGCCAAGCCATTGTTGCCAGGCGATGTCCGCATCGCGCCTCGGATCGAACCATGCTCCGGCGGCAAAGCGCGCGCTAAACAGGATGACGATGGCGAACGCCGTTCTCATCGCAGAGCGTCCCTTACGATGAGAACGCGGCTCGAGCGGGCGTCACGCGCTAAGACGTGCCAGCCGCCTTGCGCGAGTAATAATGCCGGAGCGGCGGTTTGCTCGGAAGCGAGCAGCGCATCCGCCTGGGCGTCGTGCATTTCGTTTGCAATTTCGATCGTGTCATCGTCGATGCGCTTCTGAAGCTTTCGCGACCGCGACGGCGAGGCTGCAGGGACGCCGACTGTCAGAGCGGTGATTCCGTCAGCCTGCAAATCCATTACGGAATTGCACCACGACGGTTTCGCGCAAACAACCCGATGAGCGCGGCGATCCGAACGAAGGGATTGCAGCATCGCCGGCGTCATATCCGACGGAGCCCAGTGAACTGCCGCGAGAATGGAAAGCGCCGCAAAAACCACCCCGGCAGGGCGCGGTACGTGTAGGGTGGCGGCGTAACGCGCCAGCACGGGCGGCGCCGCGGCGATTGCGAAAAACGGCGCCATGCGCACGTCGAGCAATGCAGCGGTGAACGTTGTAACGAACACTGTAACGTCCGCGCTGTGGTGCTTTCGATAGGCGCCGCCAATGGCTGCAATTGCCGCGATGGCGAAAGCGCCGAAAGCAGCGGCACTGAATCCCGGCGACCACAACGGCTGCCGGTCCGCGCCCGGAAGCAGCATGTCGAAATAGAGGGCGCGCGCTCCTCCGAAAACGAGCGACAGCCCATGCGCGGAGAAGAGCGATGCCGCTACGCACGCGAGCGCAACCGCGAACGCGCGTTTCACACGCGCATTCCACGCCCGTTCGTCTATGGCGATTCCCGTTGCGATTGCTACGACGAGGGCCGCACCGATCGTGCCTGAATCGAGCATGACGCTCCAGATCAACACAATTGCGGGCAGGTACCAGCGGTATCGTTCACCGCCACCGGCAACCAAGAGCAGAAGCGCTGCAAAAAACCACGCGGCGGCGTCGAACGCTACGCCGGCGCGCGCCGACATACACAACACGACGAGTGCGATAGCGGCGGCCGCGGTTCCGGCGTCGGCGCCTAAGCGCCGCGCGCGCATAGCAACAAACAGAAGTGCGCAGATCGCAAGAATCGCGCAAACTGCAAGTGCAGGCCAGACGCGGCCGTGTTGCGTGATCGCTGTAAGCAAGCCCGATGCTAAAGCACCGCCGTGGTTCTTATCTAGAAAGAATTCCGGCAATAACCGGTCTTGCAGGTTCATTCCAGCGTAATGCGATCGCCGGCCAGAACGTCGCAGCCGTCGAGCGCGCCTTCACCTAATTCAATGGTCGCACTTGCTTGGCGGCACGCAACGAACAGCCTGTTTCGTGCCACGTTTCGCAGCGCGCGTAGTACGCAGTTGTTATCGTCGACGAAGATCACGTCTAACGGGATTTGCATGCCGACGGTGTGTATGATCGCGCAGTCAGGAAACCAGAGACCCTCGTTGGGAGCGACGTGCCTGCGGTTGAGAAATCCGATCAGACGTTCGCCCCAGCGCCGTGCCAAGCGGACGTCGGTTGCGATAACCTGCCCCGTAGTGAGGTTGCGCAACATCATTGCAACACCGTCGTCGTTGGAATCGTCGCGGCAATCGCAACGATGAGATAGGGTGCAAATGCGATGGGAATGTCGCGTTTCCCGCGTGCATATGCCCACAACGCAGCGGCCAAACAGCTGAGAGAGAACGCCACTAAGGATGCTTCAAGGCCTAGCACTGCGCCGCCAAGCGTTGCGAGCTTCACGTCGCCCCATCCCATGCCGCGCCCGTGCGAGATCAGCGCCGCGATTGCAAATGCCACAAACGGAACGGCGGCGGATGCAAATACGATCCACTCGTGACGTAAGCTTGCTACGAGAAAAACGACGGCGAGAGGTGTTAGCGTAAAGACGTCCGGAACGATGCCGTACCGCACGTCCGTACACCAAATCGCGGTTAGCGCGACGCAAAGTAACGCGGCGATGACCACCTGCACAGGAGACGTCGCGTGTGCAGTAAGCGCAGCGCCTGCCAATGCGGCTGCCGCAAGCAGCACGGCAATGCGCGGCTCAGCCGGCGGAGGACCGTCCGCAAAACGCTCTTCGATCCGCATCAGTCCCGCGAGCTGCACGCCGACGTAGGCGGCTATTGCGAAGAATATTGCGCCGAGTATATAGGCCATCTCCGGTGCTACCGTCCGGGCTGTGCGAAATAATTCGCCAGCAGCGTTCCGAAGATCAGCACGAACAGCGACGGTAAGAAGAAGAATGCCATCGGAAACACCATCATGACCGGCAATTTCGCAGCATGTTCCTCAACGATCATAATGCGGTGGTTGCGCACGTCATCGGCTAATTCGCCTAGAATCTTCGAGACGTTCGCTCCGAGGCGCTCCGCTTGCGTTATCGCGGAAACCGTAGTTGTAAATTGGGGCTGATTCAATCGTTTGGCTGCGGCTTTTAAGGCGTCGGCGCGCGATCGGCCGAGGCGTACTTCAGATAGCGCTTCTTTCAGTTCGTCGCCGAGCGCTCCAGGCGCGGAGTCGATTGCGTAGCTTAAGGCGGCGTTGACGGAAAGGCCGGCCATGACGGTCGATGCGACCATGTCCAAGAAGTCCGGCAGCGCGCGCTGTACTTGATTCTTCCGCGCCTCGACGGCACGTTGCAGCAGCGCCAACGGGGCGTAACACGCCGCTATGAACACGACAATGTCGATGAGCGCCATGAACAGGATGGGAAGATCCAAATGTACGAAGCGTCCCAGCAGTAATACCAAGACTACGCCGGCGATGCCACCCGCGATCATTCGCAGAATGATCTGCCTCGGACTGACGGTGTACCAGCCGGCTTCGATGAGTTTGCGTGAGAGTTCGCCGGTCTTTTCGGCGGAGAAGACTTCGTCGATAATACGGTTCAGGGTACCGGCATTACCGTCGGATGCGGCCTCCCTGCGCTTCTCCAGCTCCTCAAGACGCTGCGTGAGCGTATTCTTTGTCGGGATAAGCGAGATAGCGAAGAGAAACGCGGACGTCGCTCCGAGCAGCGCGATGATAACAGAGACATCCAGCATTACACGTTCACCTTTAAGATGCGCGACAGCGCGAAGATGCCGAGCAGCTCGAGAACGAGCACGATAAGCAGCGTCACATGACCGATTTGGCTGTAAAACAGCAGATCGTGCAACTGCGGCTGCGTGATGCTTAAAAATCCGCCAAGGAAGATCGGCAGAGAAGCAAGGATCACCGATCCTACGCGGCCCTCGGCCGTCAGCGCGCTGATCTTTCGTTTGATGCGCCGGCGCTCTTTAATCGTGTTGGCCAGTTGATCGAGTATTTTGCCAAGGTCGCCGCCCGTTTGCGATTGAACGCGAATGACGCGCGCCATCATGAGCGTCTCTTGACGCGGGATGCGCGCCGCCAGGTCGTCCAACGCGTCCAGAACACTGACGCCGATATTTGCCTGTCCAAGTACGCGCGAATATTCGTATCGCGCCGGATCGGGCGTCTCTTCAACGACCAGCGTTAAACTTTGCCGCAGTCCCATACCGGTGCGAAGCGCGCTTGCCATCAGGCGAAGCACGAGCTCCAGCTGCTGTACGAATGCTTCGTTGCGGCGAAACGTCTTGAAGTGGATATAGGCCACGTAAGCACCGGCGGAGACCACGGCTGCAATCGGCAGCATCAGCACGCCGACAAGCGGCGTCACGCGGAAGAGCATTGCGCTTGCAATCCAAAGAATCGTCGTCGCGGCCGCCCACGTGACGATCATCTGTTCCGTACCTTGGCGCGTACCGCCCCGCTCCATCAGTCTGGACCAGTCTTTGAACGTATCTTCAACGCCTCGGCTGATGTTCTCCCAAAGCGCGATAAACGCAAGCGCCGCCGCTGCAGCCGCACCGATGAAGATTGCGAGCGGAGCGATATTTACCATAGATTCACCGCCGGTTCCAGATACGTAAGCGAGCGCGAATCGTAGTCGACGCCGTATTCGGCGAAGCGGCGTAATGCCTGCGGCTGCACGCCGGTGTACTGGAAGTCGCCTATCACCCGGCCATGCTCGTCAACGCCGCGCTGCGAAAACTTAATTAACTCTTGCATGGTAACGACGTCACCCTCCATGCCGGATATCTCGCTGACGCTGACCACTTTGCGGCTGCCGTCACGTAGGCGCGCAAGATGAAGCACGATGTTCACCGCGCTGGCAACTTGCTCGCGAATGGCTTTAACGGGGAAATCGAATCCTGCCATCAGGACCATTGTTTCAATGCGGGCCAGACAGTCACGAGCCGTGTTTGCGTGGATTGTCGTGAGCGATCCATCGTGGCCGGTGTTCATCGCCTGCAGCATGTCAAGCGTTTCGGCACCGCGGCACTCGCCGACGACGATACGATCTGGGCGCATACGCAGCGAGTTGCGAACCAGGTCGCGGATCGTAATTTGTCCCGTTCCTTCGATGTTGGGCGGCCGGGACTCGAGGCGCACGACGTGCGGCTGGCTCAAGCACAGCTCGGCCGCGTCTTCAATCGTAATGATGCGTTCGGCTTTTGGAAGATATGCCGAAAGTATATTCAAGAACGTCGTCTTGCCGGAGCCCGTGCCTCCGCTGATGCAGATGTTGAGCCGCGCTTCGACGCACGCACGGAAAAAGTCCAAAATCGGTTCGTTTGCGGATCCCTTTTGCAGCAGATCGCGCGCGGTCAGGCGGTGAATGCCGAACCGGCGAATCGTCAGCGTCGGGCCGTTTAGTGAAAGCGGCTCGATGATCGCATTGACGCGGGAACCATCGGGTAACCGCGCGTCCACCATCGGACACGCCTCGTCAAGGCGCCGGCCGAGCGGAGCGATGATACGCTCGATAACGAGCAGCAATTGGCGTGCGTTCGCAAAGCGTTTCGGCGTGCGATGGATGATGCCAAACCGCTCGATGAATATCTCGTCGGGACCGTTCACCATGATTTCGGTGATGTCGTTGTCCGTCATGAGATCTTCCAACGGTCCTAAGCCGAGAGCTTCGTTGACGATCTCTTCTTTGAGACGGGCAATCTCTTCGGCGCCGTCCACAAGGCCCTTTTCCGCCAAAATATCCTGCGTAATGTCGCGAATCTTCCCGCGCAACTCCGCAAGTTTTGCAGCGTCGCCCTGCGCTTTACTCGCATCGACGAGATCGATATTCTTAGCGAGCGAGTCGTGAATCTCGCCTTTGAGGAGCTCGCGCGGCGTGCGTTCTACGCCATTGCCTCTCATGCCGACTTGAATCGAAGCGAGTTGCGTGGAGATGCGTCCTGCGCGCGATGTAATGCGCCGATCGCGCGCCTCGCCGTTGTCGGACGGCGCCAACGTCTCCAGCGTTGCTTGCGCAGGAGTGGATAGCAGCTCCTTAGCCAACGCGCGTATGGCGCGCTGAAAGCCGCGGTCCTCGAGCGACGGAATTTCAGCTAATACCGGCACACCAAGGGTGCGGCCTGCATCGCGGTATGCCGTAGAGCCGGACGAACGCGAAATTATAACCACCGCAATGCGTTGCAGCGGCACGCCGAATAATTGCAATTGCGTTATCGTCGTTCTCGTTGCAGTTAGTCCGAGTAGCGTGGCGTCCGTAAGCACGATGAACCGTGTCGCTCGCATCATGAACGGGCGCACGGTGGCTGCAAACGGTGAGGTAAGATCGACCAGCGCTATGCCGGAATCGAGCGATGCTGCAAACGCCTCGACCTCATCGAACGTCAGCGTAAATGACGATTCGTACGAGTCGATGACTTCCGCAACGGTTACGCCTTGCGAGCGCGCCGAAGCGATGTGGTTCCCTGTTGCGTCGCGAACGGCGTCCAACGATCGCACTGCGTCCAGCAGGATGGCTGCGCTGCGCCGGCCGGAAAGCTCCGCGTCGACTAAAACGACGTTGGTTTCTGCCGACATCGCCTTCGCGAGCTCTGCGCAAAGCGTCGACGTTCCGGTTCCACCCTTAGCGCCGATAAACGCGAAGATCGATGCGGTCATGGCTGTCCTTCAGCCGTCGAATAGCCGATGCGATCGCCGTTGATGATCATGATGCCGTGCGCCGGATCCGCTTTTGCTACTTGCGAGCGCGGTGAAAGTCCCGGCACTTGAATCTGGACTTGCTGCGGCGGCGGCGTTGCAGCTGCAGTTTGTTGCTGCGGCTGATCGGATGGGAAGCGCAGCGCTTCTGTGGGCTCCGAGTTGATCGGCTCGCGCGGCGAACGCAGTGCAAGACGCAACGTCGCATTGGTGTCCGCCATCGCGAGAAGGTTGGCTTGGCGCGGCGTTACTTCCAACGTAACCGTTGTAGAGCTTTGCTCTTGCGGCGACGGCGTTGCCGAACTTGTTTCGAGCGACGTGCCGACCGCTAATACTTTCAATCCGCGAAGAATAGCGGCTGCGGGCGGCGGCTCGTTGCCTTGGCGCGGTGGAATCGCAATGACGTCAACGCGATCGCCCGGCTGAACTAAGCCGGAAACGCCTTTGACTTTGTCGATTTGAATGCTAACTGCGCGCATTCCGGGATCGAGCCGGACCGGTAAGCCCACATCCGCCGGACGCCCGACTTTGGATGCCGTCAATTCCGCTCCCGCAGGAATTGAAATGAGCGCTAACGATCCAACCGCCGGACCCGGATCGACGAGTGCATCGGGATCGGCAGCTTGCGCGGGCACTACAACGCGCTTAATCATAGCCGCCGTAATGGTCGTGCGTGCCGGAATGTCCGCAGCTGCAACGAGAACCGCGCGCTGCTGATTATTACCGGCGTTCGCACCTTTGACTCCGTTGATGTAATTCAGCGTCAACCAGCCGGTGCCGATGGCTAGAAGAATCGCAACCAGAAGTGTGGTTCGTCGCGTGTTCATATCAAATCCTCAAATGCAAGTCGAGGGCGTTGCCGAGGGCGATAATTGCCGCGCCGGCAAAAATGGCAAGTGCGTACGGCATTGTGCCGGCACGCACGTCAGCTGTCGCGGGGCGGGCCCCGGACAACATTGGAAACATCAGTGCGCTCACAGACGCGACAGTCGCGCGCAATCCGCGCCGGGCGATGCTGTAGGCAGCGCCGAGCACGCCGCCGGCCAGCAGCGTAAAGAGCAGAAACAAAAGAGCATCGGGCCACCCAAGCGTTGCGGCACCAGCCGCCATGAACTTGAGATCGCCGCCGCCCATGATTTTCATGGCGAACAGCGGCAAACCGGCTGCAAGGGTGATGAAGAAGATTGCGAGCGCGATCACGGGTTGCGCCCAGCCATGCGTCGCTTGAACCGTCAATCCACAAAGCAGCAGCGCCAGTACCAATGCGTTTGGAATGCGCCCGCGTTTGAGATCTAGGTACGCCGCCACCGCGGAGGCAGCGACGATGAGGACGATTGCGATCACGAATTCTCCTGAAGCGGAAACGCCGTCGCTTGCCGAGATTCCCGAGATCCCGGCAAGCTGTTCAACGACGTTAGAGAGACGCGTTCATACTGCTGAACGTGTTGCTTACGCTTTTGCCAAGTGTTTGCACGATGGTAATGCACACCGCAGCAATCAAAGCAACCATGATGGCGTACTCCACCATTGTCGCGCCGTCGTCGTTGTGCAGCAGAGTTTGGATGGTCTTTAGCATTGCGTTCTTGTCCTCCAATGGCAGCGCGTTTACGTCCGTGAATCCATCCGTCTTTACAGCGACGCGTTCACACTGCTGAACGTGTTGCTGACGTTTTGGCCGAGCGTGCCGACGATGATGATGCAAACAGCTGCGATAAGTGCGACCATGATGCCGTATTCCACCATCGTAGCGCCGAGCTCGTCGCGTAACAGCGCCTTATACATGCAGTTGTACTGGTGTGCTACAGTGATGCGTTTACGCTGCTGAACGTGTTGCTGACGTTCTTTCCCAGCGTGCCAACGATGATGATGCAAACTGCTGCAATCAAGGCAACCATGATGCCGTATTCCACCATCGTGGCGCCTTCGTCGTCGCGCAGAAGCGCTTTAAGCGTTTTGAGCATTCGATTTTTCCTCCTAAAATGGAAAGCGTGATCTGTCACGGATCTGTGGGCTCGTATTCAAGCGGAACGATGACACCCGCATTGGGAGAGCCCACGATCAATTGCGCCGATGCCGGCGTAGTGCCGGCGACCGACGTCGCTAGCACGCGAAGAATCGTGCCGCGGGCAAAAGACGGCGCTATCGAGACTTGTGCGGAAAAGTTGCCGTTGACGTCCGGTTGCACGTCGTGGCGGCTTACGACTACCGTGGGCACATCGTAAGACACCGTTGCTAACAAGGTAATCGTAACCGGGGCAGTTGACGGCGCATGACCCGAAACCGAGACAGCTTCGCTGCCGGGTTGCGGACGCACGTCGATTGTGATTGGTCCGGATGCCGGCGGCTCAGTAGAGACGCGCAGTCCGGGTCCTTCGAGACGCTGCCGTTGCATGGCGGCAGCCAGCCGAGCGAGTCGATCGAGACGTGCGGCGAGAGTCGAAGATATCACCAAATCGCCGTTGACGTAACGAGGCGGTGTTTCGGTGAATTCCACACGGCTGTTTACGAAGTACATCACTGCTCCGGGCCGCACTACGATTGCCAAGCCCGGCCTTGAAAGGCTCACGGAGCGCTCCGGAAGGAGCCACTGCAACGAGTATCCGTCGTGCGCGGCTACCGAATTGAGAGACACAGTGTTATCCTGCGCATCTGCCCATGCACAGCAAAAAAGTGCCGCTAATGCGATAACCGGGATCGATTTGAACATCCTTGCCTCCGTGTTTTCGGTTGCTGCATCATGCCACCGCAGCAGCTGTGTTTTCAAGTATCCGAGCAAGCGTTCACGCCAAATTTGACGCAACGTGGATCAACGTTAGCGCATTAACAAAACCGCCTGTGGCATAATGCGCGAACAGGCGGGCCTATTCGGCCGCCGGACGCTTGGCGTTTTGAGAGGATGGAACGGAGATGAGAACAGGACGTATGTCGCGCGGATTGCTCGCCGCGATCATCGCATTGCTGTTTGCAATATCGGGAATGCGCGACGCGCGAGCCGCGGAAAACGTTTCGCTGATCTCGCTGCAGTCAGGCCATTCGGTGATCTTGCAAACGCCCGGCTTGGCTCGCATCGCTGTGGGGGATGGGCGCATCGCCGGCGTCGTTCCCGTCGGCAATTCCCAAATCGTCATAAATGGGAAAGCGCCGGGCCATACGACCGTGTTCGTGTGGACCGCCGCCCGCAGGTTCACGTACGAAGTAACGGTTACGGAGCAGCAAGTCGACGATTTGGCGCAAATGTTACGCGCTTCCATCAACGATCCCGACGTACAAGTCGTAAGCTTCAATAAATCGGTCGTTGTGCGCGGGACGGTGCGCGACGGCGCAGCGTACACCTCGCTCAGCGACATCCTCAACCGCTTCAGCGATGTTGCGAAGGCGCAACAGTACTCCGTCGTCAATGCCGTGACGCTTGCGCACCCGCTTGGCAGTCTGCAACAAGACATTAAAAGCATTCCGGGCGCTTCGGATATTCGCGTCGACCCCGACGGCCACGGCAACGTCATCGTCAGCGGACACGTGCACGACTTTGCGACCGAACAGGCGATCTTGGCGCGCGCCCGCGGCATCGCGGGTCCATATCTCGCCAGCGAAGGGAAACTCATCGATCGCATCAGCACGGATACGAATAGCCAGATCGACATCAAGCTGTACGTGTTGGAAGTCGATCAAACCGCGATGAAAAACATCGGCGTACAGCTGCAGTCCGCGGTCTTTACGCCCGGCGGTACGTACACTATCGCAGGCCCGAGCTTCCCAGTGGTTGAGGTTCCCCAACCACCCGGCGGAGCGCTGAAAGTCGGCCCGTTCTTTAGAACGATTACGCTTGCACCAACGTTAAATCTCCTGCTGCAGCAAGGGCATGCGCGTATTCTGTCGGCGCCGGATCTCGTGACGATGCCGGGTAACGAAGCGACCTTCCTCGTCGGCGGCCAGATCCCGATTCCGTATTCGAGCGGCCTCGGACAGGTGAGTGTCGTTTATAAAGATTTCGGCGTGCAGCTCAAAGTTACGCCGACAATCTTAGGAAACGGCGCCGTACAAGCGGTTATCGCTCCGGACATTTCGGATCTCGATTTCCAAAACGGCGTCGCGGAGAACGGCTTCGTCATTCCGGCGTTGCGTGAGAGCCGCCTGTCGACGAACGTCGTCGCACAGCCCGGCGAGTCGATCGTCATGGGCGGAATGGTTCGCCGAGTCGAGCAACGGCTTATTACGAAGGTACCGTTCCTGGGCGACATTCCGATTCTCGGCAAACTGTTCCGTTCCGTCAGCTATCAAAGCAATCAAAGCGACGTCGTGTTCATCATGACGCCGGAAGTTATCACGCGCTGAGCGGGACGCGCTTTATGAATAACGTGGCCGTACTGCCCCAGCGCGACCATCTCCCTGCGACGATAACGCAATCGCTAACGGAATTGCCGTTTGGTTCGCAGACGCAGGTCCAAACGCAGGAAGGGCGCTTGTCCGCGTTCCTTGCGTATGCGGGATACGAACGGTCCGTCGGCGTGGTGAAGTACGCGCTGCGCGTGCTGAACAATACGCGTGTTGCGGCACGTGCACGTTTACTAATAGACGTCAATGGCGTGCAGACGGATGCGTATCCGCGCGTTTTTGACATCGCGCCGTTCTCGATGCGCGACGATATGATACCGGTGCGGTTCGATGAAACGGGCCCGTTCGATCGTGCGATTGTAGAAGTTACTTCCGGCGATACATTTTTTACGGTGGAAGCGCCTCCGCCCCCGCCGCAGCGAAAGCAGTGGAAGAAGTGGTGCGCGGCCGCGCTTGTTCCGTTTGCGGCAGCGATCGCAATAGACCTCGCCATACCGCGCGTACTCGCGGTTGCTGCACCTGCGAAGGCACTTGCCGGAAGCACAGTGTCGGTGCCGTTCCAAGTCTCCGGCGCCGGAAGTGTCGAGTATGATTTTGCAACAAAGGATGGATTGCAGCTCGCCGCCGGGCTTGCGTCACGCTCGGACGTTTTGAAGTTGCCCATTCCCCCGCACGGTGCCGGCGCGCCGTACACGCTGCATGTGCGCATGCGCAACGCGTTCGTCAACTCCGAACGCACGGCGCTGATCGGCGTCGTGGTTCCGAAACAGCAAGCTGCCGTGCGTCGCCCGCGTGTGCCGCTACCGGATGCGGCCACACTGATCGCAGACCTCTCCGTGTCGCCATCTCCCGTTCACGCCGGCGGCATGATCAGCGTGAAGTATGCAACGCTTGCGCAATCGGGAGATGTATGGCTCATCGGCATGGACGGACGTACGTGGGCCCG
>CAZHGH010000055.1:0-21758 GCA_964531205.1 uncultured bacterium | reverse complement strand
ATGTCCGGATGCAGCGCCTCAAAAACAGGGTCCATCGATTCGAACACACGTTCGAAACCTCGTCATCCTGAGCCTGCGCCGTGACCCGGCAGCAGGGTTATCGAAGGACCCCGAGCGTCCTGTGGGGGCGAGCCCCGTAAGAGGCTCGCCATTCCTATTTCTTAGGCGTCGCCGTAGGCTTAGGCACCATCCAATCCGACTGCAGCGTAAACTGAGCGGTTACCGCCATCGAAGGCTGCGCGGCATTCGCGTCGGTGTACTGAACCTTCGTCGGAACCGTCTTGTTCAGGTCGTAGGTGATCGTGGCCGTGTGGTGCGTTGTGCTGCCGGACGCGGTAACGTCTCGGACTTCCTTGATGTTCAAGACGCCCGAATCGTTGCTGGTCACGGTGTAGTCGTCGGTGACGTTCGCGCCGTCGAGGGTGCCCGCAACACGCCAGTGGTTCTTTTCGTCCATCGCGTTCGCATCGACGAAGTTACGGCCAAGCAGATGCGCCAGTTCGTTTTCGTACGATCCTAGCGCGCCCGCCTTTTGACATTGAACGCGCGTGTCGCCGTAGACATTGCATTCCGCCGCAGCAAACGTCTGCGCGGGTTGCCCGTCGACGGTTTGCGAGAACCGGATCACCAAGCCCCCGTCCTGCGTGATTCCGAGAACGTCGGCGTGAATCGTTCCTTGATGTTGCTCGCGTGGCGTCGAGTAGCTGAAGGCGTACACCATCGAGCGAACGGGTTTGAGATTCGCCGTAGGAGTCGCAGCCGCGATAATAAGCGCGTGAAGCATGTTACGGTGTCTTCGCCGTAGCCATTGAGTCGCTGGATAGGTTCAGCGTCACATGCTGCTCGATTCTATCGTAGTTGCCTGCACCCGTATTTCGGCGCGTCACCGTATCTTCACTTACCATCGTCGGGATGGAAAGTTTTTGATTGTACGTGATCTTTCCGTTCGTCGTTGCCTCAAACGGTTGGCCCGCGCTGACTTTCAGATACCGCTCGAACGTGATGCCGAGCACGTCGCCGTTTGTCGAATCGATCGTGTAATCGTTGGTCTCTTTCGCTTGAGGGCTGGACTGCCCGGTCTGCCAATGGTTCTTACTGTCGATTTGCGCATGATTGATGAAGTCGCGTCCGATGATGCGCAATAGCGACATCTCTTCTTCATTTAAGTCACCGTGCGACTGATCGCAGACGACCATTCCATTGCCGTAGGCAACGCACATCGTCGGCGCGCCGTTGCGCGAATTCTGCGCCTGCTCCGAAACGTTTACGACCAGACCGCTGTCGGGTTGAACGGTCATCACGTCGACGGTGATTTGGCCCTTATCCATGTTTCCGGCGCGATAGTCGGTCGATCCCGACATCGGACCGCCCCCAATTCCCGAATCGTGAATGGTCGACGTCGTGTTGAACGTGACGTCGAAGTTGTAGACCAAATGCCGGATCGGCTTCGCGCCATCGGCCAGTGCTGTGCCGGCGGTGAGAGCCGCAGCCGCGGCCAGAGAAAATATAAAACGAGCGATTGCTTTCATAGCCATGCCCTTCCCGGTTAAATTGCGACCCTGATACTGCGACCTGTTATAAGGTAAAAATGCGTGAAACCCGGCGGCTTTCCCTCGGTACATCTGTAGAGAACTCGATCCGGAGGAAACCTGTGCTCCATACGTATCTGCGCCTGGTTCTGATCGTCGCCGCCGTCCTGGTGGCCTTGGCGATCCTGAATATCGTGCTCCACGTTTTGATCCCGGCGGCCATCATCGCCGCGATCGTGCTGGGCATTCTCGTCGCCGTCAATTTTTTTCGCCGGCGGGGCGCCGCGCCGCCCGTTAACCGCTAAGCGCGAAGAGCAAAATCCAGCAGATGCTCCGTTAGCTCGTCGGGCTGCTCCAACATCGGCAGGTGGCCGCTCCGGCCCAGAACCTTCAGCGCCGCATGCGGAAACGAGCGACGCATCACTTCCGCCTCCGCAAGATCGTTGACCTGATCCGCGGCGCCCGCGACGATCAGCACGGGTATGTCTAAGTCCTCGGCGATGTCGTAAGATTCGACACGCTGCGCCATCCCGCGCAGCATCGCCGCCGCTCCGCGCGGCGTGTTCTGCGCTGCAATTTCGCGCGCCCGAGTGACAACGGGCGAGCGCGCCTCCAACGTCGCCGGCGCAAACAGCCGCGGCACATTCGCATCGACCACGGGGTCTATGCGGTTCTCGCGCTCCGCGCGATCGGCAAGTTCTTCGCGCTTGCGCGCCGTCTCGGCCGAGTCTGCAGCAAGACGACTGCACACCAGCGCCAGTTTTGTGACGCGCTCGCTGTACATGCGGCAAAACGCCATCGCAACGTAACCGCCGAGCGAATGTCCGACGATAGCGGCGCGATCGATGCCCTGCGCGTCGAGCACCACCGCGATATCCGCCGCCAGAACTTCCATTAAATACGGACCATCCGGCACACTCGAACGTCCCATGCCGCGAAGATCGGGACGGATCACAAGCATGTGCTGCGCGAGCTTTTCGGCTTGCGAATCCCAGATGTCGCGCGTCATCGGGAAGCCGTGAATCAATACGATCGGCTCGCCTTTTCCATCCGTTGCGACGTCGATCGTCGCATCATCAACCGTTACGCGCATGTGCCTCACATCGTCTCGAGCTGCCAAAATTTGCGTTACAGCCCGTAATTGTGTATAACATAGGCAACAACCCTGGTCGCTTGTTGACCAGAGAAAGGATGACTTGTCTAAACATGGCAGTCAAACGTACGAAGAAAGCGGCGCCGAAACGCGCTGCGAAAAAAGCGGCTCCGCGTAAGAAAGCGGCCGCGAAGAAAGCGACGACGCGTCGCAAGTCCACGCGCAAAGCGGCTGGACGTAAAAAGGCCGGTGGCCGTAAAAAAGCCGCTGGACGCAAAAAGGCCGCAGGCCGCAAGAAGACCACGCGTCGCAAAGCAGCTCGCAAAACTGCAGCTCGCAAGACCACCCGTAAAGCGACGACCCGCCGTCGCAAGAGCACTCGCCGGAAGAAGGCTGCAGCAGCCGCCTAGCTTTCCCGGCGTTTTTTATGTAGCGCGTCGTTATCCGGCGCGCTTTTTTTTTATGTCGGGACGCTCCGCGCAGAAAGCGTGCGATACCGAAGATTCTCGATTCGGATATAGGCTTGCGCGGCCGTCTCGCACAAGCGCTCCAACGTTTCCACCTCGTCGGGGTCGAGCTTCGTGCCGTCCCGATGAATTCCGTAGACTGCAAACGCCGTCAAGTCGTCGCCCTGAAACAAGGGGATCGCAACGGCCGGCGCAGCACCCCGATCGAGGAACAACGCTGCTACGTGTTTGCGAAGATCTCTGATATGCAGCCGCGTTCGTTCACTGAGCAGGAAGCGCACCAAATCGTGATCGCGGTCGAACGCCGGCGCATCGGGTGCATCCCAGCCGGCTGCGCACGAGAGCGCGAACGAACTTCCTGTGTCGCGAAAGAGTGCGGCCATCGTCAGCTGGAACGCGTCATACGGATCGTGCACGAGCGCGCGATCGATCGTTTCTTCCCGACCGGCACGCAGTAAGGAACGCGCGAGCCGGTTCAAATAAGTCTCGGATTCGTGCTTTTTTCGGAACAGCAGGAAGTCCGCTGCATGCTCCAGCCACCCGTAGGTTCGATGAAGCACGAAGCCGAGCGCGATTGTCACCAGTGCATCGATCGCCATTGCGACGCGAGCCTGATGCAGATAAACACTCGTGGCCCAGTCCACTGCACCGATGATCGCGATGACGAGCGTCGTGATAGCGGCGTACACCACCGTGCGGCTAATGACGAATCGTACGTCGATCACGTGCCGCCGGAGGATTGCGTACATCAAGCACAGCGGCATTACAACAATGAGGTCGCCGGCGAGCGCGGCCGTCCAATGCAATGGCCCTATGGCAAATATGGTGCGAATGTCATTCGCGACGACGCCGAACGCGATGGCGAACGCCGCCCAGCCGAAGCGGCCGCGTTCCGACCGCTCCATCGTCAGAAGCCGCATGAGCACGACGAGGAGCGTCAGTGCGGTGAGTGCTTCATCCGCAACATCCCGGAGCGTACGAAGATCGGGCACGTTTGTGTAAAAAAGAGCGACGGACGACAGAAGAACCTGTGCCACGGCGATCGCACATGCGACTTTGAACGCGGTGCGCCTCCACCCGGCCGGAATGCCGTCGCTCGGCACGAGGATAGCAAAAAGCAGCAAAAAAGCAGCAGCGCTCACGCTTGCGATTCCGGGCAAGTCGGCTAGAACTGCATACTGCCACGCCGGCAGAATCGTCCATACCTGCATCGCTGAAAACGACGGTGCGCTGCACAAGCAGTAGACGTAAAAGATCCACGTCATCGGGCTTGGCCGGGCCAATACCAGCGCTATTCCGGTGAGGAAAAATACTATGGCCACACACAGACGAAGCGCCGCGTCGAACTCCGAACGGTAACCTACGCGAACAATCGGTCCGGTTTGCGCCGTGAACGTTACAGAATGCACTGCTCCGTTGCGCTGCACGCATGTCGAAATGATCGTTCCGGGGGCGTAGCCCTGCTCCAATCCGCGACTAGGCCATATGAGCAGACTGCGATCGCGCGGCGAGAGACAGCCGAGGATATCGCCGGTACGCAAGCCGGCGCGATATGCCGGTGAACCGGTGTCGATTCGAACGACGTTGCGTTGCACGAGCGCGCCGGTTCGTATCAAGTGTACGCCCGTGTAGACGCTCGGCACGCTCATGAACATGGGCGGCCCGATTGCGAGCAACCAAAACATCGCAAGGCCAATCGTGATGAACGCGCGCAGTGCCGTCATAGCGCTTCCATCGTCAGCGCCTGCGGCAGTCGCTGGTAGCGGGCGAGTTCCAGGCCCGTGTACGCCTGTGCCGCAGAATTGCACAAGTGCTCCAGCGTCTCGATCTCGTCCGGATCGAGCTTAGTGCCGTCGCGATGAATAGCGTAGATCGCGAACGCGGTGAGGCGATTGCCCTGGAAAACCGGGATGCCGACAGCCGGCGCGACGCCATGCTCGCGGAACCCTTCGACGATATGCTTGCGAAGATCCGCGATGAACACTCTGCTGCGCTCGGCCAGTAGAAAGCGGACGAGATCGTCGTCGCTGCTGAAGGCCCGCATATCGGCCGGATTCCATCCGTCGCAATGTACTACGCGATACGCAGAGTCGTTCGTACGAAAAAGCGCTGCTGCGAACAATTCCAGTTTCTCATACGGATCGTGCACCAGGGCCCGGTCGATCGCGTCCTCGTGTTCCGCGAAGGGAAGCGTGCGCGCCAACCGCTGCAGATAAGTTTCCGCTTCGTGCTTGTGGTGGTAAAGCAAGAAATCTACGGCATGTTCGACCCACCCGTACGCGCGATGCAAAGCCAGTCCCAATCCGATGGTCACGAGCGCGTCCAGCGCCATGGCCACGCGCGCTTGATGCAGATACGTGCTAGTCACCCAATCGACTGCGCCAATGAGGGCCACCACAATCGTGGTGACAGTCGCGTACACTACGGTTCGGCTGATCACAAAACGTACGTCTATGACGTGGCGTTTGAGGATCGCGTACGTCAGAGCGATCGGCATGACGACGCTGAGATCCCCGGCAAGCACGCTTACGGATAACGCGTACGGTGACGCGTTATTGCTTAGGATGGTGTCCAAATTGTCCGCGACGACGCCGAAAATTATTGCAAATGCCGCCCAGCCGAACCTCGCGCGCTCCGAACGTTCCATCGTCGCAAGGCGCGCGAGCACGACGAGTACGGTTACAGCGGTAAGTGCGTCGCCAACGATGTTTTGCAAGGTTGCGGTGACTATGACGTCGGTGTAAAACACGGTGGTAACAACAAAACCGAAATCCGCCAACGCGAGCGCCAACGCGCCGTAGAATGCCCAACGTCTCCATCCCGACGGCACGAGTTCGTTCGGCACCAGCGCCGCGAACAGCAGCAGAAGCGCGACGGCCGCGAGCGCTAATGAAGTCGGGATTCCCACAGCTATTGCGTACTGCCAAGCCGGCAACGTCGACCAGATTTCGCCCGCTGCATAAATGGGCGCAGTGCCCAAGCAAAACGCGTAGAATATCCACGTCATCAAGCTTGGCCGTGCCATTACCAGCGCGATTCCGGTTAAGAGGAAAACGACAAACACGCAAACGCGCACTGCCGCAAGCGCGTTGCTGCCGTACGCGTTCGCAAGGAGTGGCCCTGTCTGCGCTGCAAAACGCACTCTGTGCGACTTCCCGTTTCGCTGAACGCAAGTTGATAGTACGGTTCCAGCGCGATACGCTTGCTGCCCGCCATACGCTTCACTCAGCAACAGCGCGTTATCGCGCAGCGATAAACATCCGAGCACATCGCCCGTCCGCAGTCCAGCGCGATATGCAGGCGAGCCGCGATCGACGCGCACAATATTCGGCTGAACGAGCGCCCCTGTAAGCACCGGATGCACACCGCTGTAGATTGTCGGTGCCGTTTGAAACATGGGCGGCACACAAATCAGTAGCCACAGTCCCGCCAGACCGATCGTGACAAAGGCGCGCAGTGCCGTCATAGGCACCTCCCCCGAAGCCTTCGCGTCGTCTCGTAACGCTCCCTAAGGCGAAAGCCCTATACCGTGCGAAGAATCGGCCGGCTAAGCCAAAGCCACAACGTGAATGCGGCCGTCACCCCGCCCGCGATGAGAAAGGCGGAATGCAATCCGATGACCGATGCGATCGCACCCACGACCATCGCGCCGCCCGGCACGATGCCGAGCGCGACCATCGTGTACACGGAAATCGCGCGACCGCGCACGTCATCCGGAGAGAGCGTTTGAATCAACGTGTTCGATGCACCGAGAAACGTGAGCGTAGCCGTACCGATGACGAAGAGAATGGGCAACGAAACGAACAGATTCCATACCCAGCCGAGCCCCATCACGCCAAGCGACATGATCAGTGCCGAAGCCAACCAAACAACGCCGCGCCGTTCGCGCGTTCCGAGGTATGCGGTCAGCAGTGCGCCGGCGAAACCGCCGACGCCGGTCGCTGCAATGGCAACGCCAAGACCCTTTGCATTTGCGTGTAGCGTGTTCACCACGAATGCGGGCAGCAGCGTACTGTACGGACGGACCAGTACGGCGGTAACGATGAATATTGAAATGATCCACCGCAGTATCTTGTGGTCGTAAAGAAACCGCAAGCCGTACGCGATAGATTGTAACATCGGCTCTTCGCTGCGTTTCGTGCTCGGCGGTGCGGGCTTCATAAAAAGCAATGCGACAACAACGGCCAACGTTGCGACCGCGTTCGCGTAAAACGATCCGGCGATGCCGATCGAAGCGATGAGAAGACCCGCCACTGCGGGGCCGATAACCGCGGGCGCGTTAAAAGCAACCGAATTCAAGCCGATGGCGTTGCCGATGTACTCGCGCGGCACCATCAGGGGCACCCAGCTCTGACGCGCCGGTGAATCGAACGACATCGCCGCTGCATTCGCCGCGTTGATGAGAATCAATCCGACGATGTTCATCAAATTCAGCGATGTCAATACGGCCAGAAGAAACGCCAGCAGCGCCATGATACTGTTCGTCCAAAATAGTACGCGTCTGCGCGGAAGCGTATCCGCGACCAACCCGGCCACAGGTGAAAGCAACAATACCGGAACGGCACGGCCCAGCCCCTGAAAACCTAAATACAGCGCCGCGGTATGCGGATTGCCCGCGAGTTTGGCAATGAAGTATCCGGTAGCGGTGAGTTGCATCCACGATCCGAGATTCGAGATCAGCAGACCGAACCACAGCAGCCGAAAGTCCTTAAATTGCAGCGACGAAAAGAGCGTGATCGGGCGCTTGGGGAGGCTGCGTTCGATCATCGCGCTTCGACCGCTCGAATAATTACCTCCGCGCTACCCTCGACGCCGAACACCGACGTGTCCAACGCAAGGTCGTAGTTGTTGTGATCGAGCCACTTCACGCCGTAATACACTTGCATGTACTCGGTGCGCGCGCGGTCGATGCGATCGACTTCCACACCAGCCGTGCGTTCGTCGACGTTATGGCCTTCCATGATGTGGCGAATCCGCCACTCGCGCGGCGCGTACATAAAGACGCGAAGTACGTCGGGGCGCCGGCCGAGGATCGCGTTGGCACCGCGGCCCACGATCACGGCGTTGCCGTGCGCGGCGTATTCGCGCACCGCCTCTTGTATTTCGCGCAGGCAATCTTCGTCGAAATCCGGCGCGTCTTGCCGGCCGCCCAGCTCGGGCGTTCCGAATTCCAGCGCGCGCAACATCCGCTCGCTGACCGTTTTTCCTGCGTCTTCCGCAGACTCGACTGCTTGCGGTGATGTATTCAGGCGCTTTGCAACGACGACGGGCAACTGCTCGTCGACGAACTCATAGCCCAAACGCTGCGCTACGAGCTGCGCGACGGCGATGGCACCGGTACCGTAGCGGTTCGAAATCGTGATCAGCACAATAGCGGATATACCTCCGAGGGGCCGCCCGTGCCTCGGTGAAAGTGGCGCAGATGCCCATCATACGCACGCGAGCGCTGCGCAAAGTCTTCCGCTCGGTCAAGCGCACGCCGGGCGCGGCGGGTGCGCTGCGCACCCTCTTCTCTCGTGCGTATGAAGAAAAAGTGGCAGTCTCCGACGTGAACATGGATCTCGAGCCGGGGGAGCTCGTCGGCTACATCGGACCGAACGGTGCCGGCAAGTCCACTACGATTAAAATGCTCACCGGCATTCTGGTACCGACATCCGGAACCATCGAAGTCGCAGGCATCGTCCCGCACGAGCGAAGGCGCGAAAATGCGCGCAACATCGGCGTCGTGTTCGGACAGCGCTCCCAGCTGTATTGGGATTTGCCGCTCATCGAGTCGTTCGAATTGCTCCGCGCAATCTACAGCATTCCGGACGATCGGTACGAGCGTAATCTCAAGCGCTTCGTCGAGATCTTGGAGATGGATCCGTTCCTGCGAACCCCGGTCAGGCAACTTTCGCTGGGCCAACGCATGCGCGGAGATTTCGCCGCCGCGCTGCTCCACGATCCGAAAATCGTCTACCTCGATGAGCCGACCATCGGATTGGACGTCATAGCGAAGGAAGCGATCCGCGAATTCATCCGCCATATGAACGAAGAGCGCGGCACGACGGTCATACTAACGACGCACGACCTGGCGGACGTGGAACGTCTCTCCCGGCGAATCATCATCATCGACAACGGCACGATCATTTACGACGGCGGCATCGAGCGCATCAAGGAGCAATACGGCACGCATCGCACGTTGATTCTAACGCTCACCGCGCCACATCCAAATCCTGAATTGGACGGCGCCGAGATCGTTTCGAACGATCACGGCGTGGTCAGCTACCGGTTCGACCGGCGGCGCGTCAGGGCGGACCAGTTGATCCGCCAGGCGACGGAATTGTACGATTTGCGCGACGTAACTATCGAGGAGCCGGATTTGGAGTCGATCATCCGAAGAATCTACCTCGAAGGCTACATGCAGGAGCGCGTTTGAGTCATGATCGTTTCGAGCGGCACGAAAAAACCGAAAATTCACGAGTCTGCCTACGTCTCGCCCACGGCGACCGTTAGCGGTGACGTAACCATCGAAGAAGGCTGCGCGGTATTGCACGGCGCGGTCATAACCGCCGAGGGTGCGCCGATCTCGATCGGCGCCAACAGCGTGATTATGGAGAACGCGGTGCTCAAGGCCAGTGGCGGGAGCGTTATGCAGTTTCCCCTTGTCATCGGTGAGAGCTGCATCGTGGGCGCCGGTGCCTTCATAGTCGGGGCGACAATAGAGCCGGGCTGCTTCATCGCGGCCGGATCGCGCGTGGGCAACGGGCAAACGGTTTTGGAGAACTCCACCGTCGGCGATATTCCGCGGACGTTTTTCCAGGACGTTTTCAATTTGCCAGATTCGCCCGACGTACGCGCGCAAGCGGCGGAGCATTACGCGAAATTCTTGCGCAAGATCCACGCGCAAGATGCGGTTGTAGCAGAGGCACCCAAGAAGGCCGCACCAAAAGCGCCGCCGCGCAAGACCGCCGAGGAACCCGCACCGACGCAGAGCGTCGAAGTTGAAAAAGTCGTCGACGTCATGTTCGTCGAACTGGAGGAAGCGCGGCTTCGCCGTGAGGCGGCAATCGCGCGCGAAAAGAAAGGCAAGAAATAGTGCGCGCTGCCGCAGCTCTCATCAGCGTGGTCCTTCTTGCTGCATGTTCGAGCGGCGGCACGCAAAAGGCTCGCGTCGCATCGCGGGACGATCTTTCGGCAATTCAAGCGGTGCAGCGCACTGCCAAGAACGGCAAAAACGGCATGCCGGTCAACGTGTTGTTCGTTTCCGGGACCATTACCAACACCGGCACGAGCGCGATCAGCTGCAGCGCGTCGGACTTTTTGCTCGTCAGCCCGAACGGCAGCGCGCTGACCCCGTCCGCGCAGTGGTGCGATGTGCCCTCTATCGGTCCGAAGCAGTCGGCGTTCTTTAACGCGACGTTCGCGCCATCGAACATGGACAACGTGCAGCTGCGGTACGTCCATCCGGATGGCTCGTACGAAGTGCACGATTTGATCATCCCTCCGGCATGATTGAGTTCAATCTCCGCCCCTACGTCGAGTTCGCGAAAAAAGCGTTCGCGCGCGAGGCAACGTACCGCCTCGAGGTCTTTACCGAAGTGGGCTCCCTTATCGTGCGCGTGTACTTGCTGCGCTCGCTTTGGACGGCGCTGTACGCACAGAACATTGCGCCGATGAACTTGCCGCTGCATTCAATGATTACATACGCAACGGTAGCGCTGCTCATGTCGCTGATTCTCGAGGTTGACGGAACACGATTGATTCGCGAGAAGCTTCGCGAAGGCACGATTGCCACGGATTTAATGAAGCCGATCAGCGTGCCGTTTTACTTCTTCAGCGATGGATTCGGGCAGACCGTGCTGCACGCGCTGCTCGTTATCCCATCCGTGCTGTGCGCATTATTGCTCGTGCATATCGATGTGCCGAGCGTTCCGGTATTCGGTGTCTTTCTGCTTTCTTTTGCGCTCGGCTATCTCGTGAACTTCTTCGTCAACTTTTTGATGAACGCGATAGCGTTTTGGACGCTCGAGACCTTCGCAGTGCAGCTCATCGTGCGCTGGGTTTCGGATTTGCTTAGCGGCCAGATCATTCCGCTGACATTTTTTCCTGGTGTCTTCGGACGCATCGTCTTCGCATTGCCGTTCGCCGCAATTTACTCGACGCCGCTGCTCATCTACGTCGGCGTTATTCATCCGGCCGACTATGGACGTTACCTTCTGATCCAAGTCATTTGGTTGGCACTCTTCATGGTATTGTCATGGTTCGTGTGGCAGGCGGCGTCGCGCCGCGTCGTTATCCAGGGCGGCTAACGCGCCACTGCGAAAAAAGAGCCATGAAACCGGCTCGTGCTTTTGCCGCGCTCTTCCTTTTATTGACCGGCTCGCTAGGCGTCGCACCTGCGCCGCGAACGCTCTCGTTTGAAGATCTGCGCCGCCTCGTTTCCGTACGCTCACCGCAACTCTCGCCCGACGGCAAGCATGTTGTATACGTTCGGTCCCGCGGCAACTGGAAACAAGATCGATGGGACAACGACCTCGTGCTGGTCGACGTCTCCGGCGGACCGTCTCGCGTTCTCACGCACGATCGCAGCGGCGTAGAGGATCCACGTTGGTCGCCTGACGGCTCGAAGATTGCCTACCTTGCGGAATCGGGCGAAAAGAAAATGCCGCAGATTTACGTGTTGCCGATGGATGGCGGCGACTCGTTGGAAGTTACGCACGCAAAGAACGGCGTTCGCACCTTCGCGTGGCGGCCGGACAGCAAAGCGTTGGCGTACGTAACCGACGATACGCCGTCTAACGAGGCGGAGATCAAAAAGCATCTTGACGCCGTCGTCATCACGGACAACGACTACCTCACGCGCGAAGCTCCGCAGCCTGCGCACCTGTGGCTGGTCGATGCGGACGGCTCTCACGAAACGCGCCTGACGTCCGGATCGTGGAGCGTGACGAAGGACTCGCAGCCGGTGTGGTCACCCGATGGTTCCCGCATTTACTATCAGCGCCAGCCCGATCCGATTTTTGCGCATTTCGTGCAACAGACGACGTACGTGCACGACGTCGCCGCGAAAACCGATACGCCTCTGGGTTACGGCGTGGACTCCGAGCCGAAGCTCTCTCCGGATGGATCGCTCGTCGCCGTTGGGTGCCCGAGGCACGGTTCGCTCTACCTTCAGGTAGACGTGTGCGTACATTCGGTTGCAAGCGGCAAAGAGGTTCTCGCGTCGCGCGGCATCGATCGCAACGTGCACGGATACGAGTGGCTGCCCGCGGGTGCCGGACTTGCGGTGGCGACGGTAGACGGCGTTCGAAGCGCCCTCTGGCTTTTGCACGCTAACGGGTCGAGCACGCAAGTGCAGCTCGGAGACGTCGATGCATCTGCTGATTTTACAGTTGCTCGCGACGGCGGCATCGCGTTCGTTGGCCTTCGAACCGATCACCCCGCGGATATTTATTATCTTGCACCCGGCGCGCCGGCGCCGAAGCGTTTAAGCGATGAGAATGCGTGGATAAACGATTTTCAAATTGCGCGTTCGGTGCCGTTTTCGTGGACGCTCGACAATGGGATGAAAGCTGTCGGCGTTCTGACGTATCCAATCGGCTACGTCGAAGGACGCAAGTATCCGCTCGTGCTCGACATTCACGGCGGACCGGTTTCAACGTCCACGTGGGACATGGCGGGACTCGAAGGCGGTGCGCTGGTGCAGTTGCTCGCAGCTCGCGGGTATCTCGTCTTTCGTCCCAATTACCGCGGAAGCGATAACGAAGGCGACGCGTTTTTACAGGCCATCGTCGGTAATGTTACAAGCGGGCCGGGACGCGATAACTTGGCTGCGGTGGAGGCGCTTCGCAAACTCGGTATCGTTGATGAATCGCGCATCGGCGTCTCGGGATGGTCGGGCGGCGGCTTGCAAACGTCGTGGCTCATCGGCCATGCGAACTTTTGGCGCGCGGCCGTGAGCGGTGCGGCGGTCAACGATTGGTACCAGCAAACGTTTCTCGCCGACATCAACGAGAACTTCAGCGCGACATTTTTCGGCGGGGTGCTGCCGCTGTCGAACTCCGGACGCGCGCTATACGCAGCGGAGTCTCCGATCACGTACGCGGGGCATGTGAAGACGCCAACGCTGATCTTGAGCGACACGCGCGATCAACGCGTGCCGGTTTCGCAGGCGTACACGTTTTATCAAGCGTTGCGCGCGCACGGGGTACCGGTGATGTTTACCGCTTTCCCGAGATACGGACATTTCCCAACCGATCCCGTGGGCCGAGAGCAAGTGCTCAAGGCGTGGACCGGCTGGTTCGAGAGGTGGATGAAGTGATTTTCGCAATGGTCGCACCGCCGGTGCACGTGCAAACGTTGAAACTGGAAGACTTACGCCGCACCGTCAGTCTGGCGGCGCCGCAGATCTCGCCTGACGGGAAAAGCGTTGCGGTGCTGGTGCGACGCAGCGATTACAAAAAGGATCGTGCCGTCTACGATCTCGTGCTCGTCGACGTTTCAACACATCGCGCGCGCACGTTATTGCACGACGCTGCGGGAATCTCCAGTGTCGAATGGTCGCCCGACGGCTCGCGCATCGCATACATTGCGCGCGCCGGAAGCGGCGAAGACGCCCAGCCTCAACTCTTCGTTCTGCCGATGAACGGCGGCGAACCGCTGCAGCTAACGAAACAAACTCATGGCGTCGACGGGTTGGATTGGCGTCCGGACGGACGCGCGGTTGCGTTCAGCGCGTCTACCGTTCCGCCGAACGAAGCGGAAATCAAAGCGCACGCCGATGAGTTCAACGTCGTCGATGAAGCGTGGACGGCGCAGAGTTCACCGACGCAAAATCGCCTGTACGAAATTCCGGCGCAGGGCGGCGAAGCGCATCGCATCGGGAAGGGCGATTGGAGCGTGGGCGGCGGCTTCACGTACGCCCGTGACGGGCGATCGGTGTTCGTCACCCGCATCAGCGATCATCAAAGCGATAACCGCTACATGGCTCGCCAAATCGTTCGCGTCGACATTGCATCGGGAAAGTCGTCTCCTATAGGTAAAGTTTCGAACACGCAAGCCGATCCGCTTCGGGCCTCCGACGGCTGGATTGCCTTCTCTGCGGCAAATCCGCGCGGTACGATGCAAACCGAAATGGCGCTCGCTAACGCGGACGGGACGAACGCGCACATCATAACGCGACACCTCGATCGCAACGTGACATCAGCCGCTTTCGCGCCAATCGGCGATTTGGTTGTCGCAGCAAACGACGGTACGCAGCGGCGGCTGTTTCGCATTGCGCGCAACGGAGCCGTATCGGCGCTGCCGCTCGGTGTTCTGAGCGTGAGTAGCGATCCAAGCGTTGCCCGTACGGGGCGCATTGCATTCATTGCGCTTACACCGGATCATCCGACGGAGCTGTATGTGTACGACGGCGCGGGCGCAAAGAACGCCGTGCGCTTAACGAATTACAATGGGTGGATCGCGCGCTACCGGCTTGGAACCACACGCGCCGTGACGTGGCGCACGTTCGACGGCCTTACTGCTGACGGTGTGCTTACGGCACCGCCGGGATGGCACGGCGAGCGCGCGCCGCTCGTGCTGTACATTCACGGCGGTCCTACCTCGGCATCCACTATCGCGTATTCCGGCTTCGTGCAAGTGCTTGCGGCACATGGGTGGTTCGTGTTTCAACCGAACTATCGCGGCAGCGATAATCTGGGTTTGCGCTATGCGCGCACGACCGTTCCGCACATCGCAAGCGTTCCCGGCCGCGACATTGAGGACGGATTGGCGCAAGTGCTGGGAACCGTTCCGGTCGATCGGACGCATATCGGCGTTTCGGGATGGAGTGAAGGTGGCCTGATGACGTCGTGGCTGATCTCGCACGACCGCCGCTGGCGCGCTGCGGTATCGGGCGCCGCGGTGAACGACTGGGTGCAGTACGGTGCGATGACCGACGCCAAAGATTTCACGCCGCAATTCATCGGCCCATCGCCGTGGACGAGTTCGTCCGGATACGCGCTCTACGAGTCAGAGTCGCCGCTGGCGTTCGCGCAAAACGTGCGCACGCCGACGTTAATTATGAGCGATTCAGGAGATTATCGCGTACCGACGCCGCTTGCATACGAGTTCTACCACGAAGTTCGCGCGACCGGAACACCGGTGCAATTCGTGATCTATCCCGTCATCGGACACTTCCCCACCGATCCCGTCCGCGCCGAGGACGTCAACCGGCGTTGGGAGGCGTGGTTGGTGAAGTATCTACGCTAGAATTGTCATCGTGAGGTATCGAACGACCCTGAGCCTAGCGTTCCGCAGCAGCGGAACGTGGTCGAAGGGCGAGCGCGCAGCGCTCGCAAGGGCACAATCATCACACGCTCTGCGAGCGCGTCCCTTCGACGGCGCGCGCACTACGTTCGCGCTTTGCTCAGGGTGGTTCGATACCTCACCATGACGAAGCGAGAGTTTACTCCCAAATAACCTCGTCCACGTAGCACCACTTCCAGTTCTCGCCCGGCTGAAACGATTTGATGACGGGATGCTTCGTCGTATGGAAGTGTTTCGTCGCGTGCTTGTTTTTCGAGCTGTCGCAGCAGCCGATGTGGCCGCACTCAAGGCATTCGCGCAAGTGGACCCACGTATCGTGCATCTGCAGGCACTCGGCACAGCCGTTCGGCGTCTGCGGTTTCACATCGTGAATGTGGTCCAGGTGCGAACATTCAGCGTTCATACAAGCTCTGAATCGGCCGGCTCGGCGACGAGGTTGCGGATCCGGCCTAGGAGCAGATGGAAATAGAGGAAGCCGCGCGTCGGGCCGAGGTGCTCGAGCAGGGCATGCGCATCGATGTTGGGGTCGCCTGAGAGGGCGCGCAAGCTGCGCGCGACGCCCGAATCCTTCATCGGAAAAACGTCGAGCCGGCCGAATCCGCGAAGCAGCACGACGGCCGCGCTCCATGGACCGATGCCGCGCACTTCGCACAAAAGCTGCGCCGCTTCGGCGCTCGAAAGCGCTTCGATCGTCTCTCCGTTAATCGCGCCGCTCTCGACGGCTTCCGCTGCGCTTCGAAGATGGGCGATTTTGTTTGCGCTGAGCCCCGCGGAGCGAAGTGATGCATCGGACATGCGAAGCAGCGAAGCCGCGGTCATAAACGGATAATAGCGCGCGCCGCCGTATTCGACCGGTTCGCTCGCCGCTTCGATTGTACGCCGCATGATCGATCCTGCCGCGTGAATGCTGATCTGTTGAAACACGATGGCGTGCGCAAGCGCTTCCCACAGCGATGGATACCGCGGCGGACGCAGCCCTTTCAATTCGCGGGAAATATACGAAAGCCAAGGATACGGCTCGACGCGGCGATACCAATCATCGATCCGCACCCGCGTTCCCAACATGCGCTCGACGTACGGAACCCATCGCGCGCCATCGCTGCCCGCCATGCGTACATCGAGCGAACGCGCGCCCGGTTGCCTTACCTCAATGAGGTTCACGCCTTTGGTATCGCACAATGCACGACGGTACGCGCCATCCTCAGTGACAACGTCGACAACGTTTGCGGCCAGACGGCGCAGCGCATCGGCGGTGAGATCGAGCCGGTACGGCGAGCGAACGGAAAGTTGCGTTTCGAAAGTGAATCTCATCGCAGATGCTCGCAACCTACTACCAATACTGGCGCATCAACTTCTTGACGATGATCGAGTATCGCGCAAACTTCTTCATGTGGTTTGCGTTCACGATCGTCTATCACGGAACCGCGCTCGCCGCATTGTGGGTAACGTTGCGGCAGTTCCCATCCATGAATGGATGGGACTTCAAAGAGATGGCGTTCCTCTACGCTCTCTGGATGTTGGGCCACGAGTTTCACAACACGTTCTTCTTCACCGTGGTCAACGTCCCCGACTACGTGCGCGAAGGGCGCTTCGACCGCTTCTTAGTGCGGCCGCAGGACGCGCTGTTTCAAACGCTGACGGTTCCGTCGCAGATCTTTCCCGATGGGCTCGCACTCGCGATCGTCTACTTCATCCTCGCAACGCGGTATAGCGGCGTGCACGTAGATTGGGCGTTCATCGTTTTCGTGCCGCTTGTGGCGATTGGCGGCGCATTGATCGACCTTGGAATATCCCTGGCGATTGCCACTATGTCGTTTTGGTTTGTGCGCATCGATACGCTGCGGTGGGTCGTGATGTCGCTCGAGCAGGAGTTCACGCGGTATCCGATTAGCATCTACACCCGCGGCGTGCGCGTGATTTTGTCGTTCGTTTTTCCGTTTGCGTTTATGAACTATTTTCCGGCAACGTTCTTGCTGCACAAAGCGGAGACCGGGCTTTCGCTCTCGCCGCAGATCGGGTTGCTTACGCCGGTGGTCGGCTTCGGGTGGCTTGCCGTATCGTACGCGTTTTGGCGCATCGGGTTGCAACACTACCAAGGGACGGGATCTTGAAAAGACGCTCTTTCTTAGCAGCTTCCATCGCCGCACTGGCGCTTCCAAACGTTGCCCGTGCGCAGTCGTCACTCGCCGAGGCGCTTCAACCTGTAATCTCCAGCATTCCCGGCAACGTCGGCGTGTACGCGCGCACGATGGCGGACGGACCGGCGCTGGTTGCGTACAACGCGCATGTCTCGTTTCCGAGCGCCTCTACGATCAAGATGTTGATTATGCTCACCGCATTCAAAGCGGCGGAGAGCGATCCGTCGGTCATGCGCAAACGCGTTCGCTTCCACAGCAGCGACCTCATCGGCGGTTCGGATTTTATGGCGAACGCGGTGGACGGCGAGACGTTCTCCGTGCACGAGCTGATCGTTCCGATGATTCAGGTCAGCGACAACACCGCGAGCAACCTGCTTATCACGCATTTCGGGTTCGATTTAATCAACAGCGTGACGCGGCGCGCGGGCTTACGCAACACACACTTGCGCCGCCATTTTCTCGATACGGCCGCAGTGCTGCGTCATATGGATAACCGCACGACGCCGGCGGACATGGCGCAGTTGCTCTATCAAATCGAACGGGGCACGCGCGAAGGGATTCCGACCGTTGCATCGCCGATCTCGTGCCGGCGCATGATCGAAATCATGCTCGGACAAAAAGATCGGGATACCATTCCTAGACTTCTGCCGCCGGGTATCGCCGTCGCAAATAAGACGGGCGAACTTAGCCGATCGCGCAGCGACGTCGCGATTGTCGATCCCTTCGGTAATTCGCCCTACGTGTTGACCGTCTACACGAACGGGTTAAACGGTCCGGCACAAGCGTACGACGGCATCGCCCGCATCTCACGCATTATCTACGGATGCGTTGCGGGCAGCGACCTATGATTTGGGCTCGACCGTAACTTTGTTCATCGTGTCGCCGACGCGAATAGCGTCGAGCGTATCGAACCCGTCGATCATCTGACCGAACACGGTGTACTGCCGATCCAAAAAGCGCGCGTCGTCTAAACAGACGTAGAATTGCGAACCCGCCGAATCGGGACTCGCCGCACGCGCCATGGCAACCGTGCCCCGCACATGCGGCCGTTCGTTGAACTCGGCTTTGAGCCGATAGCCCGGACCGCCAGTGCCGTTGCCTGACGGATCGCCGCCTTGGATAACAAATCCCGGCTCGACCCGGTGGAATTTCAAACCGTCGTAAAAGCCGGCATCGGCCAACTTCACGAACGCCGCGCTGTGTTGCGGCGCGTCGTCGGGATAAAACGTGAAGACGATGTCGCCTTTGTCCGTGCTAATACGGATCTTCGAATTCTTCGCGCGCTCGAGATACGTGCGCAGTTCCTCGCCGACGGGCGGCGTGTTGGTGGTCGACATGGCTCCTCCGTTTTCGCGGTCCTCGAAGGTCGGGGGCTTGTGCATCGGGATTCCAAAGGCCTGGCTCGCTCGTAGCGCCTCGAGCTTCGCGTCGCGCGTCAACCTTTTAAAGCGCGCTTCAATGCTGCGTGCGGCAGACTCATCCGGGGCTAAGACCCACGCTGCCAGCTGAACGGGGAGACGAGAACGGGTGTACTTGGAGGCGCGTCCCGCGGCGTGAGCGCGCAGGCGTTTGGGCAAATCGTCCGTCCAGCCCGTGTAAAGCGAGCCGTCGGCACAGCTCAGGACGTACATCAGCGAGGCCCGGTTAGCGCTCTTCATTTGTTGAGGGTTGGGTTTCGCGGGAAGTGCGGTAGAATCTGGGTCGGGCAAAGGGGACCTATGGACGGCGAGATATTAAAAATGCGCATTCCACCGAATGCGCGGTTCGGACGGGAAGTGCGCCGGCGCGTATCGACCTTTGCATTGCAGTTCGACGTCTCGCATCAGGAGCTTGAAGAGTTCATCTTTGCCCTCGGTGAGGCGTTGGCGAACGCGATCGAACATTCGCAGAGCCACGACGCCATCGAGATCCGCTGCCAAATCGAACATGACAAAATTTTGGCAACGATCCTGGATTCGGGCGCCGGATTCAAATCGGATCCGGTCAATACGGTGAAATTGCCCGACGTTATGACGGAGCGCGGACGAGGCTTGCCGATCATGCGCCGCTGCAGCGATATCTTCGCGTTGCACTCAGTGCCAGGCCGAGGCACGGCCGTCGTGATCGGCCGCTATTTGCGGCACAAATCAAAACTCAACACTTCGGATCAGGAAACCGGCATCGCATCGTGAACTGGCGCGTATGACTATGCGCCGCTTCCTTACCTTACCGACGCTGTTTATACTCGCGTCCACTTTCGCGTCGGCCGCGCCGTCGCAGCTGCCCATCGATCGGCGGATCGAAGCGATGGCCGCCGCGGTTTCGCCTTCCGATCTCCGCGCCATCGACACGCATTTGGTCGGTTTTGGAACGCGTAATGCTTTTTCTGAAACGACGTCGACCGCGACACGGGGTGTTCTTGCGGCTCGTGCGTGGATTCGCAGCCAGTTCGAGGGAATCGCGAAGAACGCCGGCGGCCGCATGACGGTGTCCTACGATACCTTCCTTCAACCCAAGACCGATAACACACCGCGGGCGGTAACCATCTCCAGTGTCATCGCCGTGCTCAAAGGCGACGATCCGGATGGGCGGACGTACGTCATGTCGAGTCATTACGACTCGCGCAACAGCGACGGCAACAATGCTACCCTCGACGCACCGGGCGCCGACGACAACGGGTCGGGCGTCTCCGCCGTCATTGAAGCCGCAAAGGTTATGGCGCAGACCAGGTTCCACGGAACGATCGTCTTCGCGTGCTTTGACGGCGAGGAGCAAGGGTTGTTCGGCTCGGGGCACTATGCGCAGACGCTCAAGGCGCAAAACGTAAAAGTGCTCGGGAATCTGAACAACGACATCATGGGCGCATCGGTAGGGCCGCAAGGTCAGCGCGCACCTTTTACCGTTCGCGTCTTCAGTCAATCGTTGCCGGTCGATGCGAGCGTTAAATTCGTAAATGCGGTCGGCTCCGAGAACGATTCACCCTCGCGCGAACTTGCCCGGTTTGTGAAAACCGTGGGCGAGCAATACGTCCCGCCAATGAAAGGCGAGCTGATTTACCGCCAGGACCGCTTCTTGCGCGGCGGCGACGAGGAGTCGTTTACCGCTCAAGGCTTTCCGGCGATGCGCTTCGTGGAAAAGTACGAGAACTTCAACCATCAGCACCAAACGGTGCGGGTCGAGAGTGGCGTACAGTACGGCGATCTGCCGCGCTATGTTGACTTCGATTACCTTGCACGGGTTACGCGTATGAACGTTTCGGCGCTCGCGGCGCTTGCGCTGGCACCCGAACAACCTTCAGGCGTCGAGTTGCTTACGGCGAAACTCGGCTACGATTCAACGTTGCGCTGGGAGAGCTCGCCGGACGCTTCATCTTACGAAATCGTTTGGCGGGAGACGACGTCACCGGTTTGGCAGTTTTCGAAAAACGTCGGAAACGTCACGCAAGCAACGGTTCCGGTCCTCAAAGACGATTATATTTTGGGCGTTCGCGCCGTCGGTTCGGACGGATTGGCGAGTCCGGTGGTCTATCCCATTCCCGTTCGCAAGTAGCAACGCATAAATCTTGACGCTCGGCTATTCTTTTTAATCAAGTTTGTACGATACTATGAAACTGTGAACGGCGTGAAGTAGTGGACCCGCCGTTTACAAAGATAGCGGACCGGCCTCCCCGCGCGCCAACGCAAACCGGTCCGCTATCTTATTTGTAGCTTTGAGCTTAAGCGCCATCGGCCTCGCGGCCGTTCTACCCCATGCTTGGCTACTTATTGCGTTTTACGAACGCCACGCATTGTGAACCACCTTATCGTCGATGACGATGCAGTACAGTCCACTCCAGTTACGCTGCCAACGCCAACCTTTTTTTGTTCCCGCCGCATTCGCCTCAATCCATTCAGCGGCATCGGTCGCTGACAAGGCCGTGTTGCAATGTGGGCAACGGGGCTTGGCATCTGCCGTAAACCGGCCGCCGCAGTGGCACCCTAAAATCCGATTCTCAAGACGTGATGGAATTACGGCAAAGTTGAGCGGCGAGGGCAGCGGCGGCGCGCTATGATCGTCGAAAATGGCCGTGCTTCCACACGAATCGCAATACGCATAGGAACTCTCATTAAAGCCATTATGGATGAGATAGTACGGGAACGTTCCCCCGCACGATACGCAGCGCCCCAGACCATCTACCCTCGACATTCGATACGACCTTCAGCGTGATAGAGCGTGTGCGGGCTTGCCGTCGCGCAACATGCCGCGCATGATTTTGCCTTCG
>CAZHGH010000054.1:6556-21811 GCA_964531205.1 uncultured bacterium | reverse complement strand
AAAAACGCCCGTAACTACGGGCGAATTTAATTTAGCCCCAGCGGGATTCGAACCCGCGTTACCGCCGTGAGAGGGCGGCGTCCTAGGCCTCTAGACGATAGGGCCGCGCTCCCGGGGAAGGACTCGAACCTCCAAGCATTCGCGTTCAGAGCGCGACGTTCTGCCAATTGAACTACCCGGGAATAGCAGCGACGGTTATACTACACCGCCTCCGCCTGGTCATGCAAGGACCGGCGCCGCTTCTTTGCGTTTCGCCCGCCGTACGTCTCCGTTTGGCTGTGGCAATTTGGGCAAAGCATGCGCAAATTCTCTAGACGGTGGTCATCGCGCACGCCGTTTATATGGTCGATATGCATACTTAGCCGTCTGCCGAGCCACGACTCAATACCGCATTCCTCGCAACGGTTAATCAGTAGGCCTGCTTTCAACAAGCGGGACTTCAAGTGTGTGCGGCATCGCGGCCCACTAAGAAGTTGAGATAGCGGCATTCCGGGTGGGCGAGGTTTGATCTCGTCGCGTTTCGTGGCTTTGTGCCATGAAGCGTTACTGAAGCCAAACCGTTCTTGGCATTCGCGAAATGAGTGCCCCTCGTCGTAATATGCTTGCACCTGAGCCCAGTCGTATATACGTCGGCGATCACTTGGATCGGTTACCGGCGAGCCATCTTTTCTGAAGCGCGCAACCAGCTCGCCGCGCTTAATTGCCTTCACCCAAGCCGTATGCGTGAACCCAAAACGCGCGTGGCACTCCACAAAACTATGCCCCTCATCGTGATACTGCTGAATCGCTTTCCAGTCATACACCCGCTTACCCATACAGCAATTATATCGAACGTATGTTCGTTTGTCTATCGAACATAGTATTGCCGATTTGTTGCCAAAATGTTGCCGCGCCCGTCAGCGAGCGACCGCGTTTCGGCCATAACGCTCGCAGGGAATACCCCAACAGAGAGGCGCAACATTGTGCCTCCTTGCTTTCTTTCCGTTCCGGAGGTTCTTCGTGCAGGCAATCGTGTTGGTCGGCGGTGAGGGTACCCGGCTGCGTCCGCTTACATTTGGTACGCCCAAACCGATGGTGCCGATCATGAACGTGCCGTTTCTCGCGCGCACGCTCGAGCGTCTGTACGAAGTTGGAATTCGCGACGTCATTCTGCCGGCGGGCTACATGCCGCAAGCGATCACGGAATACTTCGGCGACGGCTCGCGCCTCGGCATGAAAATTACTTACGTTATCGAGGACGAACCGCTGGGGACCGCGGGTGCGATCAAAAACGTCGAGCAGCACATCAACGGTCCGTTCTTCGTTTTAAACGGCGACGTGCTCACCAGCCTCGATCTGCAAGCAATGATCGACTACCACAAAGAGAAGGGCGGCCTCGGCGCTCTTCATCTTATTAAAGTAGAAGATCCGAGCGCGTTCGGCTGCGTTGTGCACGACGAGAGCGGACGCATTTCACAGTTCGTTGAGAAGCCGCCGAAAGGCACCGAGCCGACGAACGAAGTGAATGCCGGCACGTATCTGCTCGAACCCGAAGTCCTGAAGATGATCCCGCCGGGACGCAACGTTTCAATCGAACGCGAAACGTTCCCAAAGATTCTCGCCGGCAATCACGCGCTTTATGCGTACACGACGGACGATTACTGGATCGATCTGGGCCGCCCGGAGCATTATCTCAGCGCGCATCGCGACATTCTGAACGGCACGATGCCGCTGCGCCTTGAGCCCGGAATCAACGGACCTGGAAAATCGACTGCGCACGGCAGTAACGTCATCGCGCCGGTGTTCATCGGTGACGGCGTGCAAATCGACGACACGGCAAAAGTTGGACCGAACGTCGTACTCGGCGACGGGTGCATCGTCGACGCAGGCGCGCGTATAGAAGATTCCGTGCTTTGGGACAACGTCACCGTCCAGCGCGGCGCAACCATTGAAGAAGCGATCATTGCGAGCGGAGCGCGCGTCGGCGAGGGCGCGAAAGTGAGCCGCGGCAGCGTCCTGGGCCACGACGTCGTCATCGAAGCGGAAACGATCGTTCCGGAAGGCGGAAGAGTCGGCCCGACAGCGCCCATCGGCGCTTAGCAGCCAAGCGCAACCCTGAGCGGGTCCAAAGGTTTATCCTTTATGAGGCGAGGGGTATAAGTTGCTCGTCGCCGCAGGGGGGTAGCCGCCAGCTTTGCCCACCTGCCACTTCGAGAATTCTCTCCCAGCTGGCGTTTGGAGATCTTGGTGTTAGGTAGACCCTCGGACACGCTAGCCGTGGTCTCTGTTCCGCGCACCCTCTTCATGGGCTCCTTCCCTCCCCGGGAGTGCGGAATCGCGACCTTCACAAAGGACGTCGTTGATTCGTTCGATCGTGCGTTTCACACGAGCAGCGAAATCATTGCAATTGACGAGCCGGGTGGTGAAGTGCGTCAGTACGGGCCCGAGGTCGTCGCACGTCTGCAGCAGGACCGGCGTGAGTGCTATCACGACGTGGCGGCCATCGTCAATGCGCATCCTGCGCAGATGCTCAACATCCAGCACGAATACGGTCTCTTCGGCGGCGAACGCGGCGAGTGGCTTATCGACATGCTGAAAGCGGTCGAAAAGCCCGTTGCGCTCACGCTCCATACCGTGCTTCCCGAACCGGATGAAACGATGCTGCGCGTGACGCGCGAGCTGTGCCGCTATTCAACGATTGTCGTCGTTCTGTCTGAAACGGGACGCGATCTTCTTGCGCGCGTCTACGGAATCGATCCGAATCGTGTTCGCGTGATTCATCATGGCGTGCCCGACGTGCCGTTCCGCAGCACCGACGCGGCGAAAGCGTCGTTCGGCATCGGTCAGCGCATGGTGATCTCGACGTTCGGGCTCATCAATCGCGGTAAAGGTTTGGAATACGCGATCGAAGCGATGCGTTACGTCGTCGATCGTCATCCCGAAACGCTCTACCTTATCCTCGGCGAAACGCATCCCGTCGTACGCCGGCAAGAAGGCGAATCATATCGCCAATCGCTGCAGCAGCTCGTGCGCGATTTCGGTTTGACGCATAACGTGCAGCTGATCGACAAATATCTCGATTTCGACGAATTGGTCAGCTATCTCGAGGCGACGGACATCTACTTAACGCCGTATCTCAATCCGACGCAAATCGTGAGCGGAACGCTTGCGTATGCAGTAGGCTGCGGCAAGGCGATCGTTTCCACGCCGTACTTGTACGCAGAAGAAGTGCTCGCGAATCATCGCGGCTTCTTGTGCAAGTTCCGCGATGCTGCGTCGATCGCGCACATCGTAACAGCTTTATTGGACGATCCGGCGCTGCGCCGCGCCACGGAGCGCCGCGCGTACCGCTTCGGACGCCAGATGACCTGGCCTCACGTAGCCGAGGAATACGGCAAGCTGTTCGGAGAGCTTGCACCGCAAGAACTGGAGCTGATTCATTCTGCATAGGTTTGACGGCGTTCGGTCGTTGCCGACGCTGGAACATTTGATCGCACTGAGCGACGACGTGGGTGTGATTCAGCATGCCGTCGAGGACGTGCCGAACCGATCGACCGGCTATTGCACGGACGACGTCGCGCGCGCCTTCATCGTCACGCTGCAAAAACTCGACATCGATCCGCATGACGGTGTTGCGGAACGTCTCGCGTCGACGTATCTTGCGTTCTTGCATGACGCGCAGCTCGACGACGGACGTTTCCATAACTTTATGGGATACGATCGCTCGTGGCTCGACGCGGTTGGAACGCACGACTCGGTCGGCCGCGCGATGTGGTCGCTTGGCTTCGGCATGCGCAATGCGCCCCGCGCGTCGTGGCGCCGCGTATGCAAGAAGCTGTTCGGCAAGGCGCTCAACGCAATCGACTGGCTGCAGTACACGCGTTCGCAAGCATATGCGGTCATCGGCCTCGCGCATGCTTGTGAGGCCAGTGTTGCCGACGGTGAAATTCCGCAGTACCGGCGCCACCTGCGAGCTCTTGCGGATAATCTGAAGGAGCGTTATCTCGAGACGCGCGACGCCGGCTGGCATTGGTTCGAAAACGAGATGACGTACGACAACGCGCGCTTGCCGGAGGCGATGTTGCGCGCCGGCCTCACGCTGCGGGACGATGAACTCATCGCGATCGGTCTACGCACGTTCCAGTTCTACGAAAGCGTCACGGTTGAGAACGGTATCTACGTGCCGGTCGGTAACGAGGGCTGGTATCGCCGCGGCGGCGTGAAGCCGCGCTATTGCCAGCAGCCGCTTGAAGGCGTGGCGATGCTCGATGCTGCGCTCGTGGCCTACGACGCGACCGCCGATCCGGCGCACCGCGCGACGGCGCAAGCCGCCTTGGATTGGTACTATGGCCGCAACTCGCGCGGCATCGTCATGGCACGTAACGGCGGTTGCCTCGACGGACTGAATGAGACGACGGTTAATATGAACATGGGCGCCGAGTCGACGCTCGCGTACTTAGCCAGCGCATACGCACTCGCGGCACGGCCCGCAGCCTCACTTTCCGTCGCTCGCTAATCACGGTACCTGCTACATTTATCGCGGCCTAGTGACACCACTAGGCCGTATTTGCACGCATGGCGAAGATATGCGGGATGATCACGGAGACCGAAGCCCTTAACGACGTGCAAGCCGCCGCTGTTCGCCATGCGAACGGACCGTGCCTGATTTTCGCCGGCGCAGGAAGCGGCAAGACGCGCGTGCTTACGCATCGCATTGCGTATTTGCTGGGTGAATTGGAAATTGCGCCGGATCGTATTCTGGCGGTAACCTTTACGAATAAAGCTGCCGGCGAGATGAAATCGCGTCTCGAACGCATGGTCGGCAACGCTGCGCGCGATCTTTGGGTCGGCACGTTTCATTCGATGTGCGTCCGCATTCTGCGCCGCGACGGCGGCCGCGCCGGCATCTCGTCGAACTTCGCTATTATCGACGACGCCGATCAACGCTCGCTGGTTAAAGAAATCATCGCCGATCTCGACTACGACGAACGGCAGATGACCGCCGGCGCATGCATTGCAGAAATCAGCAAAGCGAAGAACGCACTCATTTGGCCGGAGCAGTATCACGAGCGCAATACGTCGTTCCTCGGCGAGCGTTTCGGCAACGTGTACGCCGAGTACGAACGGCGCATGGCGGAATCGAACAGCCTCGATTTCGACGATCTCATCGTCCGCACGATCGACCTGTTCGAAAAAGATGAAACGACGCGCACGAAATGGCAGAAGAAGTTTCAGTACGTTCTGGTTGACGAGTATCAAGACGTCAACTTCGCGCAGTACAAACTAATCGCGATTCTCGCGGACAAGCATAAGAATGTGACGGTCGTCGGCGACGACGATCAGTCGATCTATTCGTGGCGCGGCAGCGATTACAAGATGATCTTGCGTTTCGAGAACGATTTCCCGGGTGCGAAGGTCTTCACGCTCGAAGAAAACTATCGCAGCACGCAGACGATTCTAGACGCTGCCAACGCGCTTGTTGCGAACAACAAGACGCGCCAGCCGAAGAAACTCTTCACGAGCCGCTCGACGGGTGAGAAGATTACGGCGTTCGGAGCCGACACCGAACGTTCCGAAGCGCGCTACGTCGTCGAGAAAATCAAGGAACTCGTGCGCGAAGGCTCGGCCTATCGTGATTTCCTCGTGCTCTACCGGACGAACGCGCAGTCGCGCGTCTTCGAAGAAGCGCTGATCTCCGAGGGCATTCCATACCGCGTCGTCGGCGGCGTAGGATTCTATGCGCGCGCAGAAATCAAAGACGTCATTGCGTATCTGCGTTACATCGAGAACCCGGCCGACGCGATCGCGTTCAAGCGTATCGTCAACGTTCCGCGGCGCAGCATCGGGCAACAGACGCTCGCGAGCCTCGTGCAAGCAGCAAATGCGGCCGGCATGTCGGTCGGCCAAGCCGTTTTCGATAAGGAACTGCTGAAGAAAGCGGTTCCGAAGAAGACGAAGGAGCTGGAGCGCTTCGCCGAGCTTATCGAAACGTTGCGGTCACGTCTTGCGGATTATTCGCTTGCGGATCTGCTCGTCGCGGTGATGGAAGAGTCCGGCTACGTTCGAGAACTGCGCAACGAAGACACCGCCGATGCACGCACGCGCCTCGAGAATCTTCAAGAGCTCGTTGGCGTCGCGCGCGAGTACGAACAGAACGAACCGGAAGCGACGCTTTCGAGTTTCCTCGCCAACATTGCGCTGATCAGCGATCTCGACGCGCTCGATCCCGAATCGTCGTACGTCACGCTGATGACGCTGCACGGTGCGAAGGGACTCGAATTCCCGAACGTCTTTTTGACGGGCTTGGAAGAGGGCGTGTTCCCCCATTCGCGTGCGCTCGTCGACATGACGGAGCTCGAAGAAGAGCGCCGTCTCGCGTACGTCGGCGTAACGCGGGCGATGGATCGCCTGTACCTCTCGTATGCGGAACGGCGTACGCTCTTCGGCAATACGTTCGCGCATCCAAAGTCCCGCTTCTTAGAAGAGATGCCGGACGTCGAGATGCTCGGCGGCGTCGTGCTTCCGCGTCCCGCGGGCGGACGTTGGCGCGAAGTGGCCATTCACGAGAGTGCCGGCGCCGGCATGAACATGAATCTCAAAAAAGGCGATCGGGTACGCCATCCCAAGTGGGGCGAAGGCACTATCGGCGACGTAGTGGGTGCAGGCGGCGACGGTTTGGTGACGATCGACTTCCCGAACGTTGGGCAGAAGATGGTCATGCTCAAATACGCGCCGCTCGAAAAAGTCTAGCTTCACGTTGTCATCCTGAGCGTAGCCGAAGGACATGCTGAAAGTCGCCGTTGCAGGGGCGCTCGGACGCATGGGGCGCCTGGCGTGCGAAACGGTGAAATCCGCACCGGATCTGCAATACGCCGGCGGCTTTGCGCGCCTTCGCGTACCGGAAGACTCGATTGAGGACGATCTCGGGCGGCTGCTGACGGAGCAGCAGCCCGACGTTCTTCTGGACTTTACGCCACGCCCGATAACGCAGCAAAACGCACAAATCGCAGTGCAAAACGGCGTGCGTCCGGTTATCGGATCGAGCGAATGGAACGACGACGAACGCGAAGAGCTTGCCGCGCTTTGCGATGCAACTGGGATCGGCGGATTGTTCGTTCCGAATTTTGCGATCGGCGCCGTGCTGATGATGCGCTTTGCCGAAGAAGCCGCGCGCTTTTTTCCGACCGTTGAAATCGTCGAATTGCACCGCGCAGACAAGCGCGATAAACCAAGTGGCACCGCTGCCGCAACGGCCGAACGCATTCGTACGCATGGCGGACCGGAAGAGGTGCCCATTCACAGCGTTCGGTTACGCGGACTCGTTTCGCATCAGGAAGTGCTGTTTGGAAACACCGGCGAGCTGTTGACGGTACGGCACGACTCGTTGTCGGTCGGTTCGTTCGCCGAAGGCATCCTGTTCGCGGTTCGGAATGTGGGGCGCGTGAAGGGACTAAAGGTCGGGTTGGACGCGGTGCTTGACGCACCGCCGCCCTTCGACGGCGCGGACGCCGAGGGCGTTCGCTTTGCTCAGGGTCGTTCGATACCTCACGATGACGAGGCGTTGTGAAAGTCGCAATAGTTGGAGCAACAGGCGTAGTAGGCGAGACGATCGTTCGTGTGCTCCAAGAGCGACGCGTGCCCGTGGAGCAAGTCGGCCTCTTTGCATCGCGTACGCGCGATAACGTACGAGAGACAACGCCCGAAGCGCTCGCAGAGTACGATGCCGTGTTTTTCGCGAGTTCCGAAGATGCAAGCGAGAAATACGCGCCTGCGTTAATTGAGCGCGGGAAGATCGTCATCGACAACAGTTCGACGTTCCGCATGCGCCCCGAAGTGCCGCTCATCGTTCCGGAAGTCAATCCGCACGCTTTGAGTGAGAGAGATCGTTTATTCCCAGTGGGGAATTGCACGGCGATCATTTTATGCGTCGCATTGGCGCCCGTTCGAGATACCGCCGGCCTTGCCGCGGTTCGCGTTGCAACGTATCAAGCGATCAGCGGCGCGGGACGAGCGGCGCTCGAAGAGTTCGATCGCGGTGAGGGTAACGTCGTGAACAACGTCGTTCCGCAGATAGGCTCGTTCGCCGAAGACGGTTACACCGGCGAAGAGTTGAAAGTCGCGGACGAGACGCGCAAAGTGCTCGAGTTGCCGGAGCTGCCGGTTTTTGCGACCACTGTACGCGTGCCGGTTCGCACGGCGCATTCTGAAGCGGTTTTCTTCGAAACTGAACGCGAGACCAGTGTCGAAGAACTAGCGAACGCATTCGAAAACGCGCCCGGCATTGTGTTTCATCGCGCCGGCATCGTTACGCCGCGCGAAGTGGAGGGCACGGACGAGGTGCACGTTGCACGGTTGCGCACCGAGCCGCCGTCCAAAAAGCATTTTCAAATGTGGATCGCCGGCGATCAGCTGCGGAAAGGCGCGGCTACGAATGGGGTGCAGATTTTGGAGTTGATCATGACCCTTCGTTCGGCAAGCTCACCATGACGAGTTTATGAAAGCGGTCGTTTTAAAGTTCGGCGGAACGTCCGTTGCAACGCCGGAACAGCGTGAAATCGCGATGTTACGGCTTCGTGACGAACTCGATAGCGGATTTCTGCCGGTCGCGGTAGTTTCCGCGATGGGACGATCCCCGGAGCCGTATGCTACCGACACGCTGCTCTCGCTGATGAGCGGAACGGCGGGTACGCACAACAGCGATCTGCTCGCATCATGCGGTGAGTTGATCTCGGCCGCAGTCTTTGCGGCGGCTCTCGAAAAGCATGACGTGCCCGCCGTCGCGCTTTCCGGAGGCCAAGCGGGGATCATCACCAACGGAAAGCACGGCGACGCGAAGATATTGCGCGTCGAACCGGCGCGCGTGATGGCACTCCTCGAAGTTGGCATCATTCCCGTCGTCGCGGGCTTTCAAGGTATGAGCGAAGCGGGCGACGTGACTACGCTCGGACGCGGCGGCAGCGATCTCACGGCCATCGCATTGGGACACGCGCTCGAAGCGGAACGCGTGGACATCTATACGGACGTGAGCGGCGCGATGACCGGCGATCCGCGGCGCATCGCCGGCGCGCATACGATCGAACGCGCGAGTTTGGAAGAGATGACCGAACTTGCCGAGCACGGCGCGAAAGTGATGCATCACAAAGCTGCCGATCTCGCGCAGCGCACGAACACTCGCTATGCGATCAAGGGTCTGCACACCGGTCAAGGAACGCTGGTCGACGAAACGATCGAGCACGAAAGGCCCGTTACCGGTGTTACGGCTTCGGGCCGCGTCACATGGATACGCGTCATCCGCGGGGACATTGAGGATCAAGAACGCCGCATGCAGGTCGAACTGCAAATGTTCTCGCGCATTGCGAACGCCGGCATTTCGATCGACCAAGTTACGATCAATCAAGCCGGCGTAATGTTCGTGGTCGAAGGCGACCGCGGCGGCGAGATCCGGCACCTGCTCGGCGATTTGAATCTCGCCGTGCGCGTCCGCGAAGGCTGTTCGAAACTCTCCGTGGTGGGTGCAGCGATGCGATACACGCCCGGCGTCATTCACCGCATCGTTCAAGCGCTCTCGCGCGTCAACGTCGAGATCATTCACTGCACCGACAGCAACATCACGGTCTCGGTTCTCGTGCCATCGGCCGACGCGCATCGCGCCGAGCAAGCCGTGCACGATGAATTCCACTTGGAGCAAAACGACCCGCTAAAGGAAACGGTGTCATGAAGTTAGGCTCTATCATTACCGCGATGATCACGCCGTTCGACGACCGCGGCGAGTTGAATCTTCCGGAAGCGGAGCGTCTCGCGAAGTGGCTGGTCGATCGCGGCAATGACGGACTCGTCGTTGCCGGTTCCACCGGCGAAGGACAGACGCTGACTCCCGATGAGCGCTTGGCGCTTGTTTCCGCGGTAAAACTAGCCGTAAGCGGACGCGCAACGGTTATTGCAAACGCCGGAACCAATGACACGCGCGAATCCGCCGCTGCAGCGGCGCAAGCAGAAAAAGCAGGCGCCGACGCAATTCTCGCCGTCGTGCCGTATTACAACAAACCGACGCAGAGCGGCATGCTCGCGCACTTCGGCGCGATCGCGCAGGCGACGCCGTTGCCGATCGTGGTGTACAACATCCCCGGCCGCACCGCCGCTAATATGCTACCGGAGACGCTGCTTGAACTGGCAAGCCGGCACAAGAATATCGTGGCGGTCAAAGAATCGAGCGGAGATCTTATGCAGATCGGAACGATTCTCGCGGACCGCGATCCGAACTTCACCGTTCTGTCCGGCGACGATCACCTGTTTTTGCCGTGCCTTGCAATCGGTGCCGACGGCATCGTCGGCGTCGCATCGCATCTGTGTTCGCGAGAATATCGCGCGATGCTGGATGCATATCGCGAAGGCGATACTGCCGAGGCAGCGCGCATCCATCGCTCGCTGCTGCCGTTGATTCGCGGCTTGTTCGCGACGACAAATCCTATTCCGGTCAAATGGGCGATGCGCGAAGCCGGTTTTGCCGTGGGCGAGTGCCGCTTGCCGCTGGATGCAATGCCGGAGACGCTTGCACAGCGTTTACGGCCCGTTATCGCGCCGTTTCTTCCGAGCGGCGTCGCGATTTAAAGGATGATGATACTCGGCTGCCGCTTAGATGCGATCGATTCCGACGCTGCGACGGAAGCGATTCTAGAGTTCGCGCGCAATCGCCGCGGCGCGCAAATCGTTACGCTCGGCACGGAGATGGTCGTCCACGCGCAGCGCGATCGCAAGTATCGCGAGGTCGTGAACGATTCCGCGCTTTCACTATGCGACACGATTGGCTTGCTCGCCGTTGCGCGCTCGCGCGGCGCCGATCTGCACGATCGCGTTACGGGTGTGGAGCTCGTTGAACGGCTGTGCTCGCGTGCTGCGAAAGAGGGACTGAGCGTGTATCTGTTCGGCGGCGCGCCCGGCGTTGCAGAAACGGCGGCGCAAACACTCCGGCAACGGTACCCGGGCTTGCAGATCGCCGGGACACGGAACGGTTTTTTCGCGCAGGAAGAATCTGCGCGGATCGCAGAGCAGATCCGTCAAAGCGGCGCGCATCTGTTGTTCGCCGGTTTGGGCTTTCCAAAGCAAGAGTTTTGGCTGCACGACTATCTCGCGCAAACGGGCTGCGGTGCCGGCATCGGCGTGGGCGGATCGTTCGACGTGATCAGCGGCAAAGTCGAGCGCGCTCCGGAGCGTTGGCGCAAAGCCGGTCTGGAATGGCTCTACCGCTTGGTGAAAGAGCCGCACCGGTGGCGGCGACAATTGGCGCTGCCGCAATTCGTGTTTCTCGTTGCAGGCGAACGCTTGCGTTCGCGTTTCTCGAAGGGTAGAACGTAATCCGTGAAAGCGATGATCCTGGCAGGCGGTCTTAGCACTCGACTCTATCCGCTTACTAAGCAGGTCCCCAAACCGCTGGTTCCGGTCGCAGGCGAACCGAACGCCGTGCACCTCATCCGTTATTTGAAGTCGTACGGATTCGACGAGATTGCAATAAACGTACACTATCTCGCCGACATGATCGTCGGCGCGCTCGGTGACGGATCCGCGTACGGCGTCCGCCTTGAATACTTGCACGAAGTGGAGCTGCTTGGAAGTGCGGGCGCAGTCGAGCAGATGAAGTATTTTCTTTCGGACGCCCCCTTTGTCGTCGTGGGGTGCGACGATCTCACGGATCTTCCGCTGGATAACCTGTTCGAGTTCCACAAGCAGAAGAATGCCATCGCTACGATCGGCCTCGTGGAGCGCGAGGAAGTCGATCAATACGGTGTGGTCGTGACGGACCAAACCGGCAAGATCACGGGCTTTCAAGAGAAGCCGCCTAAAGGCACCGAGCGCAGCAAACTCGTCAATACCGGCATTTATGCATTCACGCCGGAAATCTTCGACCACATTCAGTCGGGCGTGTTCGTCGACTTTGGAAAGAACGTTTTTCCGGCACTGCAACAAGCCGGCGAGGCATTTTATGGCTTTGACGCTCGCGGCGCGTACTGGTGCGACATCGGCACGCCGAGCGAATACCGCCGCGCAACCAACGATGTGCTGACCGGCGCATTTCGTCTTCCCGGCCATGCGCCTATCAAAAAAACCGTGTGGACCGGTGAAACGGCACGCATCGAACCGGACGCTCACATCACCGGGCCGTCGGTTATCGGGGAGCGTGTGTGCGTCGGCAGCGGCGCGCGTATCGAACGCTCGATCTTATGGGACGGCGCACAAGTCGGGGACAACGCGGTCGTGCGGGATTCTATCATCGGCATCGACTATGTCATAGCCGACGGTGAAACCGTCGACGGAGCGATTCTCGCGAACGAAGCGGATCCGACGCTAGCATAGCGGCGGATTCGTCGTGATTGCCGCAGCGTATGCTGCAGCAAATCGTCGATTTTGTTTTTCCGCCTCAGTGCGGCGGATGCGATGCCGCCGGTACGGGCGCGTGCGAGCAATGCGTACCGTATAATACGCTCGAGAGCGTGCGCCTTCCGACGCTGGACGTCGTAGCGCTCGGCGAATACGAAGGTGGATTGCGACGAGCCGTGCTCGCACTGAAGAATGGACGCCGCGACGTCGCGCGCGCATTTGCGCAACGTCTTAGTGAAATCGTGCGTCCCGGCGAAGTACTTGTGCCGGTACCAACTACGCGTGCGCGACGGCGCGAACGCGGCTTCGACGGCTGCGAGCTCATTGCAAAAAGCATTGCCTGCGCCGATGTGTTGCACGGTCTGGTGCAAACCGCCGGCGATCGTCAGCGCGGACGCGGACGTGAAGCGCGCCTTGCGGCGCGCGGACGTTTTGCGTGGCGCGGCGATCCAATCGACGCGCGTAGCGTGACACTTCTCGACGACGTGCTGACAACGGGTTCGACGTTGGAAGATTGCGCGAACGTTTTACGCAACGCCGGTGCGTACGTCGAGCGCGCGATCGTTATTGGTCGTGCGCGCTGAGGATGCTTCTGAGCGGCGTCGCGATGATTTGACCGGTATTGCTGCCGATTATGAGCGTCTTGCCGGCGATAATCGGCGATCCGACATTGAAGCTCGTGTCGAAATGCTTGCTGCCGATAATGCGGCCTGTGCCTTCATCCATTGCGTACATATAGCCGCTCAGATCTCCGAAGTACATCACGCCGTCCTTTGCCGCCATTCCGCCTTTGACGACGCCATGCAAAGGCGTACGCCAGACCACGTGACCGTCGCTCGTATCGAACGCATGCATCCAGGGCGCGATAGAACTGCCTGCAAACAGCATGCTTTTATCGACCAGTGGGATGGAGGATTCGTTCCATTCCGGCACCGTGCCCGACTCTGTGGCAACGTCCCAGAGCATCGCTCCGTCACGCGCGTCCAGCGCATACACATGCTGCGTCGCGAGTTGTCCCTCACCCGTTTTTGAATAGCCGTCGGGCGGCATTAAATAGTCGCAAAAGATGCGCGTGCCATCGCCGGCGGGCGGACAATCTCCGACGCCCGACGCTTCAAGCGGCATACGTACTGACCACGCCGTCGAGCCATCTCGCGCGTTGAACGCAAAGACGCGATTGCGAGATTCTCCGGCGCTGACAAAGCGATCGCCGTCGATCGGCAGCGCCGCGGACATCGATGAAATGCTGTTGATGTCGCGCATATACATGACCGTGCCACCCGCGGGATCTATTCCCGCCAGCAAGCCGGAGCCGCCGTGATGCACGAGAACTCCATTTATAATCGCGGGCGTCGGCATCGCACTGCCATCCATCGAAATGCGCCAACGCTCTTTACCGTCGGTCCGGCCCACGGCAATAATCGCATTTTCGCCGGTTCCGACTTGCATCGGAGATCCGTCGTCTTCATCACCTGCGTGCGTGTTTTGGTTTCCCTCGCCGATGATGACGAGATCGCCGGTCACGAGCGGATTCGACATCAGCGGAGCTTTCGCAGCGAAGGTCCAGAGCGTTGCGCCGCTCCGCACGTCAATCGCATAGAGATTTCCCGAATTATTCCCGATGTAGAGCGTCCCGCCGACGAGTGCCGGACTCGACGAAAATCCCCCGTCGGTTTGCAGCCGCCATTCGGTTTCCAGATTTCCTGTTAGTACCGCGTTGTTGGCTGAATTGAGCCGGAACTGCAGCCACTGTTGCGGACAATCCACGGTTGCATTCGTAGCGCCGAAAAGCATCATCGCCGATGCCAAGGCCGTTACGCGCAAAAACGTCCGCATAACGCGATGGTAAAAATGGAAACTTAAAGAGGGCTGTAAATACGCGCAGCATGAGGGCGCTGGATCGTCTTTACCTCGAACGCGCGTACGAGCTCGCCGAGCGCGGTGCCGGCAATACATCGCCGAATCCGGCTGTCGGTGCGGTTGTCGTGCGCGATGGCGAGGTCGCAGGCGAGGGCTATCATCACCGTGCGGGCGAGCCGCATGCCGAAGTGCATGCGCTTCGCATGGCCGGTGACCGGGCGCGCGGAGCGACACTCTATGTTTCGCTCGAGCCATGCGCTCATTTTGGACGAACGCCGCCATGCGCGAATGCGGTCGCGGAAGCGGGCATCGCACGCGTTGTAATCGGAACGCTGGATCCGAATCCAAAAACAGATAGCGGCGGCGTCGGCCTCCTTCGTAGTCGGGGCATCGCCGTCGAAGTCGCAGACGACGAACGCGCTCGAGCGATCGTCGAACCCTTTGCGCGCGCGATTCGATCGATGCGTCCGTACGTCACGTTGAAGATGGCCATGTCGATGGACGGCTACATCGCATCGAAACCCGGCCGCCAAGAATGGTTGACCGGCGACGAGGCTCGCGAGTATGTGCGCGAGTTGCGGATTTTGCATGACGCAGTAGGCGTCGGAGCCGGAACGGTACGCGTCGATAATCCGCAGCTCACCGTGCGTCCGCCGCACCATCGCTTGCGCGAGTACGTGCGCGTCGTTCTGTGTGAATCCGATACCGTCGATGCATCGAGCAACGTCTTAGCGCCGCAAGACGGCTACGCGCAAACGATCGTACTGGCACCGGCCGGTGCAGCTCAAAAATTCGCCAACCTGCGTTCGGTCGCGGACGTGCTACTTGTAGGTGACGATACCGCAACGCATCTCGACATTCCAAAAGCATTGCAAGCGCTGTACGCACACGGCATCACAAGTCTGCTCTGCGAGGGCGGTCCCACGATGGCCGGGCAACTGCTGCAGTACCGCCTGGTGGATCGGTTGGTCTGGCTCGTCGCTCCGCGGCTGCTGCGTACCGCGCAAGCGGTACCGGTGCTTGCCGAAGGTAATCTTGCCGCCA
>CAZHGH010000054.1:0-6456 GCA_964531205.1 uncultured bacterium | reverse complement strand
CTGCTGCGTACCGCGCAAGCGGTACCGGTGCTTGCCGAAGGTAATCTTGCCGCCATGCGGGGCCTTCGATTCGACGGCGTCGAACGATTGGGCGCGGATTTGCTTATCTCAGGACGTTTCGAACCCGATGTTTAGCGGACTTATTTCATATAGCGGTACGGTGCAGCGCGTTACGCCACTCGAAGGCGGCGGCGTGCGTCTGCGGTTGCGTTGCGAAAACGCGTCTGAAGAAGAAGTTGAGGTCAAGGACTCGATTGCGGTAAACGGAGTGTGCCTCACCGCAACAGATGTCGATCACAACGTCATCGATTTTGACGTCATTCCCGAAACGCTCGCGCGGTCCAATTTGGGCGAACTGCATGAAGGCGATGCGGTGAACATCGAATACTCGCTCCGCGTCGGCGATCGCATGGGCGGACATTTCGTATACGGTCACGTCGACGCAACCGGCGAGATTCTTTCACGCGTTGCCGAAGGGCAAGGCGAACGGATGCGCATTTCCCTTCCATCGCAACTTCAGCGTTACGTCCCTGAGAAAGCGTTCATCAGCGTCGACGGCGTCAGCGTTACTGTCGCGCGCACGGGCAGCGGCTGGTTCGAACTCGCGCTCATTCCCGAAACGCTGCGTCGAACGACCCTCGGACGCCGCGGCGCCGGCGATCGCGTGAACCTCGAAGTCGACCCGCTCGCGCGATATGCGGTTGAAGCCGCCATGCATGACGAGGTTTAAAGACACGACGCCTCCAGGCGCGCGCGTGTTCGAAACGCGTGTCATGGTGCAATGGGCGGACATCGATATTGCGGGCATCATGTATTTTGCAGCATATCAACGCGCAGTCGAACGCGCCGAGATGGATTTCTTCGGCGAACTGGGTTTCCCGTATAATTCCGTATTCGAAGAGTACGATATTTGGCTGCCGCGCGTGCACGTGGAGGCCGATTATCATAGCCCCGCGCTCATGGGCGATTGGTTGACGCTGCGCACCCACATTCGCCACGTCGGCGGATCGTCGATCAAATGGCAAACAATCGTGCATAACGAGCGAACCGGTGAAGCGGGTGCAGTTTTTTATCTCACCGTTGCGTGCATCGATCGCCGTTCGCTCAAGAGCCGTCCGTTGCCGCCGAATATGCGCGCTGCATTATTGGAATGCGTTTCGTGAAGTCCGCAATTCTCGTCGAGCCCAAACACGTCCAATTGCGCGACATGCCGACGCCGGAGCCTTCGCCCGGCAGCATTATCGTGCGCGTGCGCGCGGCGCTCACCGATGGTACCGATTTGAAGGCCTGGCGGCGCGGACATCCGCAAATGCCGATGCCGACGCCCTTCGGCCACGAGTTTTCCGGTGACGTTGCAGCCGTCGGCAAAGGCGTTACAAAATTTGCCGTTGGCGATGCGGTCATGAGCGTGCACTCCGCGCCCGACGGTACGTGCTGGTGGTGTCTGCACGGACAGGAAGAGCTCTGCGAATCGGTGATGTCGACGAAGATTTTGGGCGCGTACGCAGAGTACATTGAGATACCCTCGCACATCGTCGAGCGAAATTGCTATCCCAAGCCCGGCGACTTGCCGTACATTAGCGCGGCGTTTCTCGAACCGCTCTCGTGCGTAGTGCATTCGTTGGAATACTTGAACGAGCAGCCCGGAAGCACGGTCGTCGTCATGGGTGACGGCGGCTTCGGCCTGCTGCATGCGGCGCTGTTGGTAAAGCGCGGCGCGCGGACAATACTCGTCGGGCGTCACGACGATCGGCTAGCGATCGCGCGTGATTTCGGCGTGCAGTACGTAGTCAACGCGCACGTCGCCGACGTCGCCGAAGTGATTTACGATCTTACGGAACGGCGAGGCGCGGATGCGTTGATCGAGTCGACAGGTCAGCAGATCGTGTGGGAGACCGCGCCCGACTTGGTTCGCCGCGGTGGCACCGTATCGTTCTTCGGCGGCTTGCCGGCGAGCGCGCGTGTCTGTTTTTCATCGGCACGTATGCATTACGATGAAGTGCGGCTCATGAGCCCCTTCCATTTCACGACGCATGCCGTGAAGCGAGCTTATGAATTTCTTTCGCACGGCGATATCGATCCGCGTCCACTGGTAACGGCAACTGTACCGCTTACGGAGATCGCGGACGTATTCGAGCGCCTCGATCGCGGTGAAGGCATCAAATATGCGGTGGAACCATGACGAATAACGGCAGTATGCGCGCGGCGGTTTTGTACGACGTCGACGATATTCGCATCGAACAGCGCCCCGTGCCGCAAATCGGTCCCGGCGAATTGCTCGTGCACACGCGCGCGAGCGGGATCTGTACGGGCGATGTCATGGCGTGGTACGTGCGCCGCAAAGCGCCGCTTGTATTGGGTCACGAACCGTCCGGCGTTGTCGCAGCCGTCGGAGAGGGCGTCACGAATTTTCGCGTAGGAGATCGCGTGTTCGTGCATCATCATGCGCCTTGCTTCGAATGCGACTTGTGCGCGCGCGGAGATTACGTGCAATGCGGTACGTGGCGCAGGACCGCGATCGATCCCGGCGGATTAGCCGAATATTTCCGCGTGCCGCGCGAAAATACGGGAGACACGCTGCGATTACCGGACGGCGTACCGTTCATCGATGGATCACTCGTCGAACCGCTGGCGTGCGTGGTGAAATCGCTGCGCCGCAGTGGGCTGCACCCTGCACAACGGCTGTACATCATCGGCCTCGGGGTCATGGGTCTGATGCACGCGCTCGTCGCGCTTTCGCTGGGCGCCGATGTGACGGGCAGTGACTTTTTGGCGGAGCGGCGCGCATTTGCAAAAACGCTCGGCTTTGATGCCGTGCATCCGGACAAAAACTTCAGCGGCGCCGACGTCGTGATCTGCGGGCCCGGATCGCCGGATGCGCTCAGGAACGCTTTTGCAGCGGTCGCTCCGGGCGGAACGGTCGTGATGTTCACCCCGCTCGAGCCCGGCGTACCGTTTACTTTCGATCCGAACGATTTGTATTTTCGGGACGTGAAAGTCGTCACGAGCTACTCGTGCGGCCCGCAAGACACGCGCGAAGCGCTCGCACTGATCGAACGCGGCATTGTCACCGCGCAACGCCTTGGTGCTACTGAGTATCCGTTAGAAGAAGCGCCGGCCGCTTACGACGCTCTGCGCCACTCGCGGATCATCAAGCCGATCGTTACCTTCGAACCTTCACTTTTTCATTAGTTAGTCATCGTGAGGTATCGAACGACCCCGAGCAAAGCGAACGCGATGCGTTCGTGCCGTCGAGGGGCGAGCGCGTAGCGCTCGCAGTTCTGTAGCTACACCAAACGCGACTCCGCCAAGTCCAAATCGTACTGAATCCGGCGGAACGCTTCGTCCGGAATTTCACCACTGTCGCGTAGCTCCAGAACAGCGTCGCGTTCTGCGCGCAGTGCTTCGCGTTCGGCGTACGTATGAATGTCGCTGCTCGTCGCCTGCCCGTGATCGTGCCCAGCCTCCGGGTCACGCAAATGCGCGATACGGGTTTCGTATTCGCCGCGCAAACGCGTGAGGTCGTTTTGAATGTGCGGGTCCTGAACCTCATTTTGCATCTCTTTGATGCGTTTCAATCCCACGTCGAGGGCGCTCAGGCGAACTTCCAATTCACGCTGACGTTCGTCGGGGTCCTCCGGCAAGTGTAAGATGTTAAGCAGCGGATCGAGAGTCAAGCCTTGACCGACAAGCGTTACGAAAATCACCACAAAGGTGATAAAGACGATGGCGTCCCGATGCGGAAAATTGCTTGGCAGAGCAAGTGCTGCCGCAAGCGAGACCACACCTCGCATTCCGGTCCACCCGATCAGCGTTAAGACGCTTGAAGGTGGCATCGGATCGGTGCGCCGCACGATCGGAACTATCCGCGCAAGCCACGCGGTCGGGAACACCCACACCATGCGCACAACGATTACGACTGCGGCAATCGCAAGCGCCGCAGGCAAAAGCGCAAAGAATCGCGAGCCGGCGTGCACGAACGTCCGCAGTTGCAGCCCGACGATCAAAAACATATACGCGTTGAGAACGTAGATCCACAGGTTCCACACGTTACTGCCGATCAGACGCGTCTGCGGCGAGTAGAGGACCGTGGAGCGGCGCGAGATCGCGATACCCGCTATTACAACGGCCAGAACGCCCGAGACGTGCGCTGCCTGTCCGGTCAAGTAGGCGAAGTACGGCGCCGCGATGATCAGCATATTATCGATGGTCGAATCGTTGAGATCGTAACGCGCAAGCGTACGCGTAGCGCGTTCGACAAGCCATGTGACGGCCAAGCCGACGATCACGCCGCCTGCCGCAACGAAGACGAATGACTCTGCGGCAGCCGGCAGAGAAAATGCCACGGAGCTCGCTGCTGCGACCGCATAGCCGTAAATGACCAGCGCAGTCGCATCGTTGACGAGGCCCTCGCCTTCTACGATGCCGACGATCCGCCGCGGGATTGTGAACCGTTGGAACGTTGCCGTCGCGGCGATCGGATCTGTGGGCGCGACGATCGCACCCAGCGCAAATGCCGATGCGAGGCTAACCTCGGGAAAGATCTTCCGCGTGACAAACGCGACCGCTAAGGTGGTGACGATCACCAGACCAATCGCGAGCTGTATTATCGGCCGTAACGCGGACCGGAAAACAAGCCAGTCCGTACTCCAACCGGCGGCGAACAGCAGCGGCGGCAGAACCGCTAAGAAAACCCAGTCCGGCGAAATAGAGACGGCCGGCAGACCCGGCACGAACGCCAGTACCGTACCCGCTACGATAAACACGATAGGATACGGCACCTGGATCCGCCGCGCCAGTACCGTAAGCGCAATGGTAGCGGCGAGGCCCATAACCAGCAACAGCGGTCCGCTCATCGCCCGTTCTTCCCATCGCGAACCGCTTGGCTCCTGGTACTACACGGTCGGATACGTCGATCGCGAAACGCTGCGATTGAGCGCCGCTTCCGATCCAATCGAGCCGGTTGTCGTTTGCGGCCCGATGTGCCACGCCGAGTGAATGGCGGCGCGGCTTTGTTCGATAGCGTCGCTCGACGCATCTATGCCGTTAGAACGCAACTCTTCGACAACCATTGCCGGCACGATGTTGCTAATCTCCATGACGGCTTGCGCGTAATCTCGCAGATGCTCTTGCGCGAGCGCGGCGATCGATTCGTTTCCCTGCGCCTTTGCAGCGCTCAGAAGTATGCCATATGCGAACGTGCAAAGTGCAAGCGCGGCGTAATCGTCGCGCAGCTCCTTCTCTACTTTGCTTTCGGGCAGCATGTCGATCGCGGTCGCGAACAGTCCCTCGATGTTGGAACCGACGGTTCTAACCGCGGAATACTCGTGCACGCCGAGTGCTCTTAAAGCGTCTTTTAAATTAGAAATATGCCGGTCGCATAAGGCCGTGATACGTTCGAGCAGCGGTTCGACTCCGGAAAAACGTGCGAACTCGCTATCGGTGGATTGCGTTCCGACCGGCGCACGAATGCGCTGCTCCAAGACGAGCATATCGCCGAGGTAGGTGGCGAGGCTGTACAGTGTCTCTCCCATTGTGCAATAGCTGTACCCTTGGCGCGGGATGCTGACGCTACCGGCCGCTCATCTGCTCGGCAGAAGGGCTGCGCCTTGACGTGTCCGGCGCGCTTTTACTATAGTTAGTTAGCCTAACTAACTATAGCGTCATTGGGAGAACCGTTATGCAGATTGATGGCCTTCGGTACGTCTTGCTCGGATGCAGCAACGTGGAACGTTCGCTGCTATTTTATCGCGACGTAGTCGGACTCGAGTTGTCGGCCCGATTCGGAGACTTCGCGTTTTTCCAAACCGGCGAAACGCAGCTCGGCCTTTCCGGCGAGTTAGGACCGCCGGCAGCCAACGGCGCGGCACGCGCTGAATTTGTGTTTAGCGCAAAAAGTGTCACGCAGGCGTTCGAATCGCTCTCACAGCGCGGCGTCACCTTTACGAACGAGCCTCATCCGGTGAATGAAGGCAACTGGGTCGTGAACTTCCGCGATCCGGATGGACATTTGCTCTCGATTTACGGTGCCGAGTAAGCGCGCCGCGGTCGCTGACCGCTTGCATTCGATCGCGATCCACTTGCTGCGGTATCTGCGCGAGGCGGACGCGGAGAGCGGCATCGGACCTGCGCGCCTTTCCGCACTCTCTGTTCTCGTCTTCGGCGGCCCATGTTCGCTCGGGGAGCTCGCTTGCGCCGAACAAGTAACTCCGGCGACGATGAGCAAGATCGTGTCCGGACTCGAGGCGCAGGGCTTGGTCGTGAGAACGCCTTCCGGCGTGGACCGGCGTGCCGTCGTGCTGCGGGCTACCCGCAAAGGCGAGCAGGTCTTGCAAAAGGGACGTCAGCGCCGCCTGGCGCGCTTCGAGGCCATCTTAAAGAAGGCGAGTGCAGACGAGCTAGACACGCTTGACGCCGCGGGGGACATCCTCCGGCGCCTTCTCGGTTGACAGTTGT
>CAZHGH010000053.1:13960-21821 GCA_964531205.1 uncultured bacterium | reverse complement strand
TACTCTGCCGGAGGATCCGCCTGAAACTCCATATCGCGCCCCGTGCGAGGATGCCGGAACGAAAGGCGCCACGCGTGCAATGCTTGGCCCGGCAAATCGAAACGCGGATCGGTTTTTCCGTAGACCGGATCGTTGACGATAGGATGCCCCATCGCCGCCATGTGCACGCGAATTTGATGCGTGCGCCCCGTTTCCAACTGAAACAACAACTCCGCGGCATTGTGCAAACGCTCGTGCATCTCGTAATGCGTCACTGCGGGCTTACCGTCGGCGGTGATCGTGTATTTCAAGCGATTATGCGGATCGCGTCCGATTGCGCCGTCGATCGTGCCCTTCGGATGGACCGGTACGCCGACCACAAGGCCGAGATATTCGCGTGAAATGTGCCGCGCTTTCATCGCTTTTCCGAGGGCACTGAGCGCCGCTTCCGTTTTTGCGATCACTAGTAAACCGCTGGTGTCGCGATCCAACCGATGCACGAGTCCCGGGCGCAACGCATCACCAGGCAGAGAGCGCACGTGCGCGAGCAACGCATTTACCAGCGTCCCGCTGGTTGCGCCGTGGGCCGGATGCGTCACCATGCCGGCGGGTTTGTCGATCACGATAACGTCGTCGTCTTCGTACACAATCGTCAGATCGATTGCTTCGGCTTCGACTGCCAACGGCGCGCGTTCGTGCAACTCGTACGTGATAACGTCGCCTTCCGCGACGAGATGACTGCCCTTGACCGCCGCGCCGTTCACGCGAATGTCGCCGCGCTTGACCGCATCGGCCACGAGTGAACGTGAAAACCCGGTGTGGTGCGCGACGAGGATATCGGCGCGCTTTCCCGCCTCTTCAGGCGCGACGACGAGTTGCAAGACTGGAGAGAATCAACAGGATGACGCCGACCGTAATGCACGCATCGGCAACGTTGAAAATATTCGGCCAGATGCGGTAAAAATCGACGAAGTCGACGACGTAACGCAAGTGCAAGCGGTCGATGATGTTGCCGATCGCTCCGCCCAGAATCATGCCGAACGCGACGCGCACGAGAATCGACGTGCGCGCTTGATCGCGGAATGAAAACCAGAACACGAGCAGCACGATGAGCGCCATGCCGATGAGCAACACCGGCGAGGATCCGAACAGCCCGAACGCGCCGTGCTGATTCTGCTCGTACGTCCACTTCAACAAACGCGGAATGACGAAGCGGCTCTCTCCCGGGAGAAAGTTCGAAGTGATGAGGTGCTTGGTGAACTGGTCGAGCGCTATGACGAGCGCGGCGACACCGAAAATCTGCGCGCGCTCAGAGCTTCGGCTGCGGGACGTACTGATAGAACCACCCTGCGACTCGTAGGAACCAGTTGTTGACAAGAACGACTCCCGTGAGAATCATGAACGCTCCGGCCGCCATCTCGATGGCGGGTAGGAACCGTTTCATGCGATTGAGTGCCGGCAGCACTGCGCCCACCGCCAGAGCGGTGACCAAAAACGGCACGGCTAAGCCCATGGAATAGACGAAGAGCAGCCACGCTCCCTGCCACACGCCCTTGGTTTGAGAAGCGAGCGTAAGGATGGCTGCTAAAATCGGGCCGATGCAGGGTGACCAGCCGGCGGCGAACGCGACACCTACGACGGCCGACATAAGCCCGGAGCGTTTCTCGGTTTGGACGTGAAGGCGTTTGTCCATCGCCAGAAAGCGCAAGCGGAACACGCCGAGCATCTGCAGTCCCAATAAGATGACGATGACTCCGCCGATTTGAGCGATGAGTATCCGGTTCGCGACGAGCGCGCCGCCGATAGCGCTGGCCGATGCGCCGAGCGCGACGAACACGAGCGTAAAGCCGATGATAAACGCGAGTGCGTGACCCACTGCGCGCGTGCGCGTATCGGCAGATGCACTTTCCCGCAGCTCGTCAACGCTCGATCCCGTGAGGAACGAGAGATACGCCGGAACGAGCGGGAGGACGCACGGAGAGACAAAGGAAACGAGGCCCGCCAGGAAGGCAATGCCGACGGTTAAGTGCGCTTCGGCCACAGCACCCTCTTAGACGGCTTCCTTATTCGCTCATGCAACAACACTGGTTTACGTATCCCAACATCAATCCAATCGCGATCCACCTCGGACCGCTCAATATACATTGGTACGGTATTTCGTACCTGATTGGATTTATCGCCGTCTATTTGTGGATGAGCCGCCCCGCTGGACGGCGCCGGCTCGGCCTGACGAAGGAACAAATTCAAGATTTTCTGGTGTATGCGCTCGTCGGCGTGCTGGTAGGCGGCCGAACGTTCTTCGTCATCAACGACATCATCAGCAAACACGATGCGTCGATGTATCTCTCAAACCCCATTAACATCATCGCCGTCTGGAACGGCGGCATGGCGTTTCACGGCGGGCTTGTCGGCGTTATCGTCGCGATCTTTTTGTTCTTGCGCAAACATCCGGGTCTGACTTATACGATTCTCGGCGATGAAGTCGTCGTGATGCTGCCCGTCGGCATCACGCTGACGCGCCTCGTGAATTTCATCAACGACGAGTTGTGGGGCGACGTCTGCAAGCCGGATCATCCATGGTGCATGATTCCGGGCAATACCGTAGATTGGGGAACGCAGCCGCGTCATCCATCGCAGCTCTACGAAGCGGTTTTGGATCTCCTGACGCTTCCCATACTGCTCCTCATCTACAAGCAGCGTCCGCCCGACGGCGTTGTTGCGTGGAGCTGGTTCACGATTTACGGCATTACGCGTTCGGTTGCGGAAACGTGGCGCGCCGCGGATTTTACGTGGCACGGGCTTACCGGCGGACAACTCTACGCGCTGCCGATGATTCCGATCGGCCTCATCGGCATCTACTTCTGCTGGCGCGGCGGCAAACACACGGACGAGCGCGTTGTAAGCGTACCGGCAGCCTCGCCGTCGCCGTGACGATCGCGGAGCGCTATGCAGCGCTGCGTGCCGAAGTGCCCGCGCACGTCGCGATCGTAGCCGTTACGAAATTTCAGCCGGCGGAAGCCGTGCGCGAGGCGGTTGCTGCCGGCGTTACCGATATCGGCGAAAATTATTTGCAGGAAGCGCGCGCAAAAGCGGAAGCGTTCGGAGACGCTCGCAAGCACTTCATCGGCCACGTGCAAACGAATAAAGCCAAGGCGATCGCCGCAACGTTCGACGTCGTACAAAGCGTCGATCGCCTCGAAGCGGCGGACGCGCTGGCGAAAGCGGCGGCGACGCTCGAAAAGCGGCTGCCTGTGTTGCTGCAAGTGAATATCTCTCCAACGGAGCGCTACGGATGCGCGCCTGACGATTCCGAACGTCTCGCCGAGTCGATTCGCGCGTACGAGCACTTAGCGCTCGACGGCGTGATGGCGATTGGCCCCATTACGGAGGACCGTACCGCCATTGCACGTGCGTTCGAAACGGCCGCTGCGCTATTCCGGCGCATCGGCGGAACGGTGCTCTCCATTGGAATGTCCGGCGATTGGCGCGAGGCTGTCGCGGCGGGCTCGACGATGATTCGCGTGGGAACCACCATCTTCGGACCAAGACCCACGGCACGGGCGTCGAAGAATGCCTTAATCCGGTAAGACCGTAGGTGACCGGCACCTGAGGCGTAGCCGTAATACTCGCGCCGGGCACCAACTTACCTTTCTTGAGCTGGTGACACGCGCTGCGCGTCATCCTGAGGGGCTCGATGGACTATGAGCATGTTTAGCAAAATTGGCTCGTTCTTTTCGATGACCGACGAAGAAGAGGATCTGTACGAAGACGAACCTGGCGCTTCGCGCAACGTCGTTCCTCTGAGCAACGCACCCCGCCGCGGCGGCACCGAAGTCAGTGTATATTCGCCTCGCGCGTTTGCAGATGTGACGGAAATAGCCGACGCGCTGCGCAACCGGCAAGTCGTCATCGTAAATCTGCAGAACGCGGATCGCTCGCTGCTGCAACGCGTCGTCGACTTCACGTCGGGCGTTGCGTACACCATCGACGGCAAAATTCAAAAACTCGCGGAAGCGATCTACCTCGTCGTGCCGTCGGGCGTCGTCGTCAACGCGCAAGGCCTGCGCGATTCGATGATGGCGGACGGTTCGCTGGATTTTCTCTCTAACAGAGGCTGAGAATGCAAAAGATTACGCCTATCGACATCCAGCACAAGAGCTTCAAGAAAGCTCTGCAGGGCTACGATCGCGCGGAGGTCGATCAGTTCCTCGACGAGATCATCGAAACGCTTGAAGACGACGCGCAGCACATCGCCGCACTGCAAGCGGAAATCAACGATCTCAAAGAACGCATCAGCCATTTCAAAGCGATGGAAGAGTCGCTGCAAAATACGCTCGTGTTGGCGCAGCGTACGGCTGATGAAGTAAAAGCGTCGGCGCACAAAGAGGCGGATCTGATCAAGGAGCAGGCGCGTATCGCGGCGGAGCGCGAGATCGCGACGTTTACGGACTCGGCGGCGGAGGCTCGGCGCGAGCATCAGCGCGCACTCGAATCGGCGGAGAAGGCGCGCAGCGAACTGCGCAGCTTGCTGATGACGCATTTGGCGCTGCTCGACAGGACAGTGCCGCCCTCAAACGGCGCGCGCGTCGAAGAATCGGTTACGGCCGAAGAACCGGCGCATGTCGACGTCACCGAGCCGACGCGAATAACCGTTTACTAAGAAATACTAGCGGCAGCGATCGAGCGCGGCAAATATTGCCAGTGAGGCGGCGCCTTCCGCGGCGTCGCCTTCACGGCGCGCTCGCATCACGCTTTGCGAAAATCCGATATACGGATCGTAACCCAGCGTCACGTTTTCTGCTTGCTGATCCGGTGGAAGCGGGTTCGACGCCGTGTGCGGCAGGCCGGCGCCGTAGAGAATGCTTGCGCCCGGCGGCGGTCCATCTATAGGGGTCGCCGAACTCGGCGAGAGTAGCGTGTTGCTTGCGCCGCGGTTTCGTGAATCGTTCGCCGAAAGCGCATTTTGCCAATTGTCCGGAATCCCGCCGCGCTGTATTTGGCCGAGTTGATAGGTCATGACGAAGCCGCTCACGACGTTGAGCGCGGCTTTCTGTCGATCGATCGCCGTTTGCAACTGCCGTCCGATCTCGCCGAGCTGCGGATCGCTCAATAACGCTTCCGCGGCTTCGATATTCGATGTAATCGGCGTGATGAGATACTCCATGTGCTGCACGTCGAAATCCATGTGCCCCGCGGACTTCAGGACGACGTCGTCGTGATACATCGTTTTAAAAATCGGCGGGCTCGCATCGATTGCCTTATCGGCGAGCATCACGTGTTCGATCGCAGGTGCAACCCGAGAGCGCAGCGCGGAGCAGAACGGCGTTGCACGCAAATGTGCAATCGTTTTGAGTTGCTCGAGCGCCGGTTGCGGCGCGGGCTGCGGTGTGGTCAGCGGAAGTACCACCGCAGCGAACACCAGGGCGAGCATATACTTCATATCTACGGAGGGATGCGTGATGTGACCCGCCTATAGCGCACGCTATGCCCACGATCGCAGTTCTGCCCGGTGACGGAATCGGGCCCGAAGTTACGCGTGCCGCCGTGCGGGTGCTGCAAGCCGTTCGCGGCGATCTCGAGTGCGTAGAGGCCGAAGTCGGCGGGGCGGCGCTCCGCAGAGGCCGTCCGGCGCTCTCCGAAGAGGCGCGGGCACTCTGCGAGCGCAGCGCGGGAATACTCTTCGGCGCCGTCGGCTTGCCGGAATACGACGGAAAACCGCTTCCGGAACGCCCGGAGTACGCGCTGTTTCTGCTTCGGCGTGACTTCGAGCTCTTCGCGAACATCCGGCCCGTACGCGTGTTTGCGGGTCTGGAATCGGCCTCGAGCCTGTTGCCGGAGCTCGTCAAGGGTCTCGATTTGGTCGTGGTGCGCGAGTTGACCGGCGGCATCTATTTCGGGAAACCGAAAGAGCAGCGCGTCGGCGCGGACGGCGTAGAAGAAGCCGTCGACACGATGATCTATCGCGCGCCGGAGATCGAGCGCATCGCACGCGTCGCATTCGAGCTGGCGCGCAAACGCCGCAAACAGCTCACCTCCATCGATAAACAAAATATTTTGGAAACCTCCCGCCTGTGGCGCCGCGTCGTCGATCGCATTGCCGGCGAATACCCGGACGTTGCGCTCGCGCACTTACTCGTCGACAATGCGGCGATGCAACTCGTGCGCAGGCCGGCCGAGTTCGACGTTATCGTGACGGAAAATATGTTCGGCGACATTTTATCGGATGAAGCCGCAATACTGACGGGTTCTATCGGCAATTTGCCGAGCGCGAGTCTGGGCACGCGCGGTTCGCCGGGCAAGCAGTTCGGTTTATACGAGCCGATCAGCGGCTCCGCTCCGGATATTGCAGGTCAGGGGGTCGCGAACCCGACCGCCGCGATTCTGTCGGCCGCTATGCTGCTTCGCCACAGCCTCGACGATGAAACGAGCGCGCAGCGTATCGAACGCGGCGTCGAGCGTGCATTTGCCGAAGGCGCGCGCACGAAAGAACTCGCGCGCGCGGGCGAAAGCAGCCTCACAACGAATGCTTTCACAGATCGGGTATTAGCGCAACTATGAAGAGTATCGCCCGCGTCGCTGCGCCGGTTCGCGTTTCTGCGTACGGCATGTACGTTCCGAGCGCCGTGCTGACCAACGCGGACTTCGAGAAGATGGTCGATACCACCGACGAGTGGATCGTTCAGCGTACGGGGATACACGAACGCAGGCGCGTTGCGGAACACGAATACACGAGCGACATGTGTATCGCGGCAGTCGAAAATTTGCTGCAAGGTTTTCCTGATGTCGATCTGAAGAACATCGAATACGTCATCGTCGCAACCACGACGCCGGATTATATCTATCCGAGCGTTGCGGCGCTCGTGCAAGATCGCATGGGAATTCCGAAGAGCGCCGGCGCGCTGGACATAAGCGCGGCCTGCGCGGGATTTTGTTCGGCGCTCAATCTCGCTGCAGCGCTCATCGGTTCCGGACAAACGCGTAACGCTCTTGTCGTCACGGGTGAAGCGTTAACGCGATCGGTCGACTACACCGATCGCGCTACGTGCGTACTGTTCGGAGACGGCGCGGCCGCGATGCTGATCGAATACGATGCGGAAGCGTGCGCGCTCACCGGTATGGACGCGGGTTCGGACGGCAGCGCAGGCGGTGCACTGTATCGCACGTCGACGCGCCGCGATATCGACGGCGTACGCGACGAGAGCGGTCTGCTTCGTCAGCAAGGGCGCGACGTATACCGCTGGGTTTTGGAGAACATTCCGGCAACCGCCGGACGGATCTTAGAGCGCGCGGGACTTCAATTGAGCGACATCGACTGGTTCATACCGCACAGCGCGAACATGCGCATGATCGAAGCGCTCTGCAAACGTATGGATTTCCCGCGCGAACGGACGCTTACGAGCCTCGAATATTACGGCAATACGTCAGCGGTAAGCATTCCGCTTGCACTCATTCCCGCAGTTCGCGAAGGCATCGTCAAACGAGGCGATCGCATTCTGGTTGTCGGCTTCGGCGGCGGCCTCGTGAGCGCGGGCGCCGTGCTGACCTGGACTTGACGTAGTCATCCGGGTCCGACGATCCAGTGGGGAAACCACATGCGCGCGTTCCAATCGGCCCAAACCATCGGAATGCCCGCGAGGACCGGATAAAAGTACGCGAAGAGCACGAGCGTCGCTGCCATAAATGCGATGAGGCCATACCGTGCGTACTGCTCGAGTTCCGGCGTACCTTGCGCGCGATCCCATAGCCACTTCAACGCAATTGTATCCGCCAGCAAAATGATCGCGTCGTTCGGAAAGAAGTGGTACTCGAAGAGCATGCGCGGCGAGGCAATCCACGGCAGCCATTGGATCCAGTACGCTGCAAAGAGCAGCAGATAGCCGCG
>CAZHGH010000053.1:5745-13860 GCA_964531205.1 uncultured bacterium | reverse complement strand
CAATCCACGGCAGCCATTGGATCCAGTACGCTGCAAAGAGCAGCAGATAGCCGCGCCCTTCGACATGCTCAGGATGACGACGCGTGCGAAGCGCCAAATACCCCAAAAAAGGCACGCTGAGCAATCCGAACCACCATGTCAGCGGATTCGGAAGCGAGATAATTTCTGAAAAGCAACAGGCGTTGGGATTATTTGCATTCTTACCTGTGCGGCTGTCTTTATCCCAATACACGACCGGCTGATAGAGCAGCGGCCACTCCCACCACTTCGAACTGTACGGATGCGGCGCATTGTGCGTCACGGTGACATCGTGGTAGGTGTACATCTGATCCTGTAGGTCCATCACCCCGCTTAAATCGCTGCGCTGTTCGTACGTCGCGGGCGGATGCGTAAAGAAGAACGGAATGTACGACGCCAGATAGAGGCCGATCGTCACCGACATCACGATGGCAACGAAAGCATCGAGCGGAAGCCGCCACTTCGGCCGCGGAAAGAGTACGATGCCGACGGCGAACGCCATGACCAGGACGAGATCGAACAGTGCGTTCCATTTTGATGCTGCGCCGAGTCCGCACGCGATCGCTACGATAAAGATCCAAAACAGCGCACGCGGCCGCGGCCGTAAAATGAGCCGTCCGGCTGCATAGATCGTGAAGATGCAGAACGCTGTCATCAGTTCCACCGCAGCCGGCGATTGATGCGCAACGCGTCCAATGAGTAGCGTGCCTATCGCAACACCTGCGAAGATCGAAATGCCGCCCAGGAGCGCGAGCGTTTGCCGTGGCGGCGTGTCCGTGCCATCGTCATTTGCTATCGCATTCCAGTACCGGTAAAACGCATAGAGAATCAGCAGTGAAAAGAACGCGACCGCAATTTCAGGCGTTGCTATGCGCGACTGTGTAAAATGAAAGCCGTCGAATACCATAAACGCCGCGGCGACAGAGGCGAATAGCGTCGAGTTGGTCAGGCGTTTAGCGAAAACGTAGAGCAGAAAGACAAGCGCCGCACCGATGACGACGTTGAGAAATCTCCAACCGTATCCGGTGTCGCCCGCCGGTACGCCGCCGAAGAGTAAAATGGAAAGCGCGACGATCAGCTTTGTGAGCGGCGGATGCGTCCATTCATACTGCGGCTGCCACTTGAGATACTCAACGGCCGATCGCGGATAGTAGATTTCATCGAAGTAACGCTCGGGTGGAAACCAATACCGGACGCCGCATAATAACAGGTCCAGCAGCGTGAATGCCGCCGCACTCCAATAATCTCTGCGCGTCATCACTTACGCGCGCGTCGTTTCTCTGAAGACCTCGTTGCCGTAGTAATCGCGCAGGACCACGTTCAGCTTGGCATGCTTGCCGGGATGCGCCGCGCTCCAGATGCGCTTCCATCGCGCGAGCGCATCTGCTTTCATTGCGTCTTCTGCCGGCTCATCCATCGAGTAGAGATTATTTACGTCGACAAAGACGACGAGCGTCTCGCCTTTTACGTCCGTACCCGTGATGACATCCTTATAACGAGCCTTGAGCGCCGTGCTCTGCTGCTGCTCTTTAGCCGCGATCGGATCGTTTGAGGCCCGCAACTTCTCCGTTGTCGAGCACGCTGCAAGCGCGCCGGACAGCACCGTAGCGGCGACAATGAGCGAAGGTAGCGTTCCGAACCTCGTCATATTGCGGTCAAGTTTCGGCCATACGGCGCCCGTATCATGCGCGCATGGATGGAATCGGATGGGCCGCGGGTGCGATGTCCGCGGCGCGTACACGGCTCGACGTGGCGGCTGAAAATCTCGCAAACGGCTCGACGGACGGCTATCGCAAAAGCGCGGTTCGCGGTTTTATCGACTCGTCGGGCGTCACGCTTCGTCGCGTTACCGATGAGAGTCAGGGCGCATTTCGCCGTACCGGCCGGCAGTTCGATTTGGCCATCGCCGGCGCAGGCGCGTTCCGCCTCCGCACGCCGCAAGGCGAAGTCGTGCAAACGCGAAACGGCGCCTTTATTCGCGATCGATTCGCGCATCTGGTTGACGACGCCGGGCGCGTACTGCTCGGCGAACGTGGCGCGCCCATCATTGTACCTGAGGGCGCAACTATTGAACCAAACGGCGCAATCGTTCGTGACGGTAAGACGCTGGACCGCATTCCGTTGAAGGCAGGTTCGAGCGTTCGCAGCGGATTTTTAGAAGCGTCGAACGTGGACGCGATCGGCGAGATGATCGACGTTCTGACTGCGCAGCGTTCCTTCGAAACCGCGCAAAAAGTGCTCGTCGCCATCGACCAAACCCGCGAACGTGCGAGTACGCAAGTTGGAGCACTCAAATGAATCGCGCGTTGTTCGCAGCCGCCAGCGGTATGGCGGCGCAGCAGCAAAACCTCGAAGTCATTGCCGGAAATCTTGCGAACGCCGACGTCGCAGGCTTCAAAGGCGCAGCCGCATCCTTTACGGATGTGGCGTCGCCGTCGGGCAGCACGCTTGCGACCGCCTCGATCGGCACGCATACGTTGTTCACGCAAGGCAAACTCATGCACAGCGGCGGTCCCTTCGACGTCGCAATCGATGGTGCGGGATTTTTTACCGTCGTCGATCCGCAAGGCAAGCTTGCCTATACGCGTGACGGCGAATTCTCGCGCTCGGCCGACGGCTATCTGCGCAACGCGCAGGGGTGGCGTTTAGACGGTGTGCGGATTCCGGAGAATGCACTCTCCGTCGTCGTTTCGGAAAGCGGCGACGTTACGGCGCGCACTGCCCACGCAAGCGTTACGTGCGGGCGAATACGGCTCACGGCCTTTGCATCTCCCGAATATTTGCAGTCCGCGGGCGGCACGTTGTTCTTTGCTACGGCTAATGCCGGCAGACCGCATCGCGTCGATGCCGGTACGCCGGGCGCCTCCGCGATAAAATTCGGCATGCTCGAGCAGTCCAACGTTACCATCGTCGAGGCGATGATGGAGATTCTTGCCGCGCAGCGCGCCTATGAAGCAAACGCGAAAGGCGTTCAAGCGGCAGACGAAATGATGCGCATTGCGGACAACTTGACGCGTGGATAGCGTAGAAGTGGAACGCGTGCGTGCACAGTTCGAAGCAATGCTGCTGCGCCCCGTACTCCAACCGTTGGTTAGCGCATTCGGCGATTACGGCGATCTCTTCGTCGACGAATTCGCCCAGCTGCTCGCAAAGCGCCTGTCATCGTGAGCTTGTCGAACGACCCCGAGCTTGTCGAGGGGCGCGAATCGAAGATTCGCGGTCTCCTTCCCCTGGTCAAACGAATCGCACGCCGCGTGCAGCGCATGGTTCCGGGGAGTGATATCGACGATCTCGTCGGCGAAGGCTGTGTCGGTTTGATCCGTGCCGTCGATTCCTACGATCCGTCGCGCGGACTTTCGCTCGAGCAATATGCGCCGCGCATTATCGCAGGAACGATGCTCAACGGTTTACGGCGTTTAGATCCGGTCTCGGAGCGCGTAAGACGCGAGCTTCGCGAAGCGGATCGCGAGCGTTTCGCACTTGCGGCGGAATCCGGCACGCTTCCGACGCGCACGGAGATGGAGGAACGCCGTCCGGCCTTGCGGCGCGCGATTATGCATGCATATCGTTACACGCCCCTTTCGCTCGACACGCCGTTGCCTTGCGGTGAGCGTCTTTCAGGCGACTGGACTGCGGATCCCGCGCTGATTACCGGCGATCGCGACGAGACCGTCGGCGTGCGACGTGCACTGACGAAGCTTCCGGCACGGCAGCAGCACGTGTTGACGCTGCACTACTACGGCGGCAAGTCGCTGCATCAAATCGGCGAGGCCATGCGAATCTCACCGCAACGTGCCTCGCAACTGCATCAAGCGGCGCTTCGGAATTTACGAAAGGTGCTTCATGGCGCGCATTGAGCTTGCAGGCAGCGCGCCGGTTCTGGCGCTGTTGCCCGATGACGAATTCGAAACGCCGCCGCTTCCGCGCGAACATCCGAAATGGGTGCGCGACGCCGTAGCCGTCTCGCAGCGTGCGCGTCAACTGATGGCGCGTTTGCGTCCCGTCGTCATTCACGTGCTGACATTTTGGGATCATCACCTGCGCAACGTCACGATCGGCGGCCGCCGGCTGAGCGTCGATGTCAGCGGCAGCTACCGCATCGAATAAAACGCCAAAAAAGGAAAGAGCCTCTAACTGGATGTTGGGGCTCTTTACCTTATCGTTTTTACCTATTGGTTATTCGACACTGCGTTCGTTCCCGGAACGCTGCATCTTTAACGTTGCGGACGTTCGTTTAGGCGATGGCCGGGCAAGAGCTATTGGACGCATCCTCCCGCGCCGCCGTTAGCTGCGTTGCTCCACAGCGGCTGCGTCGGAAAGTCATTCGTCCCCACCGTGGTTCCACCGAATTGCGTGTCTTGCAAGTTCGTCCACGCGCACTTATCACCGATCTCATTGCCGCTGGAGTCGTACCACGCATTGAGTTGCGGATCGGTCTCCGTCTCCGCTTGCTCGTGCCCTTCAACGATGCTCACGCCGTCATTGTATCCGGGCGAATTGACGATGCCTTGCCCGCAATTCCCGCCTGCGTCGGGTTGATACGGCAGATTCGTGTACGCGATCGTCGCTCCGTTCGACGCCGATCCTGTGCTATGCCACGCGCAATAGCAACCGAAGAAGTAGCACGTCCAGTTGCTCGTGTACGCAAAGCCGTTGACCTTGACGCCGTGTGGAAGCGCAATAACGTAGCTCGCGTTTACGGTTGTGTCGCCGAAATGCGTTGCCGCCTTCTTTGCTTCGGCTGCGAGATAGTTTTGATACGAGCTTCCGGTGAGGCTTGGAATGGACGACGTGTCGATCCACGTTCCGCCGAGGCTTCCCGCCGCATTTCCTACGTTTGCGCCGTCACTTTGCGTGTACTGCGTAACGGTGGACAGCCAGCTGCTGCCGCCCACGCGAGTAAGGAAGTTTGTGAGATATGTACGCACGCCGCGCGGGTCGCCGGTCGAAGAGCTCCATGTGCTGCCCCAAAAGACGACATACATCTTCGGCGCGGGCTGTATCGGGCCGCCGTTGTAGAGCAGATTGTTCGAACTCGTTGCCAGCGTTCGGCGTGCATTGGCCGGGCCGGCGGTGACACGGCCGCTGCGCTCCACTTGGACGGTGTAGAGAATGGAGCGGACGGCTCCGCTGCTGTCCACGACGCGGCGCGACACCGTTTGCGGCGCCGTGCCCGCACCGTTAACGGACGTTGCGGCCGTCGAGGTTGCCGGTAACGATGAATTGGCTCCGCCGCTGCAAGCAGCCAAGCTTGCAACGACGAGTATGGAAATAGAACGACAGAAAGAGCGCATGGCTTTGCCTCCGAGGGTGCAAGCCGATCTTACGTTTCATGCACCCTGCGGCAGCAGGCCTGAAAGTCTCAAGGAGCTGCGACTAACGCGTCGAGCAGCGAGGCGAGCCGCGGCGCCGCAACCTTCGCCACGCCGGTGACCTCCGAATGCGAGGTTTCCGGCGAGGCTACAACGTTCGTGATGAGACTTACGCCGAAGACTTCCAGGCCGCGCGCTCGCGCCGCGATCGTTTCTAAAACGGTCGACATCCCGACGGCATCGGCGCCGATGGTACGCAGGTAGCGCGCCTCGGCGGGCGTTTCATACGTCGGGCCCAGCAAGCCCGCATAGACGCCTTCGCGCAAATCGGAATCGATAGAGTGCGCCAACTTGCGCAGGCGCGGACTGTACGCATCCGTCATGTTGACGAACGGATTCGTTAAGCCGCTGCCGGCCAGCGGGTTCATCCCGCTCAAGTTCAGATGATCGCCGATCACCATGAGATCGCCGGCTTTGAACTTTGGATTGACGGCGCCGGCCGCGTTCGTTAGCAGAACGATTTTCGCGCCGGCGTCTGCGGCGATGGAGATGTTGCGCGTGACGTCCGCGGCGCCGAAGCCCTGATAGCCGTGCACGCGTCCCGCGAAGGCGAGAACGCGTTTGCCGTGCCAGGTTCCGACGAGCGCGTGACCGGCATGGCCCGCCAGCGCGGCGACGGGCATACCGATGTCGGCGTACGCCAAGCGTTCGAAGACTGCGCGCTCGCCGAGCAGTTCGGAGAGACCGCTGCCCAAAACGACGGCGAGATCGATCTCGCCGATGTTATTCATTCGCGGCGACGGCTGGTGTAAAGAGTTGTTCTCCCGTCATGGCTTCAGGTACAGGCAAATCCATCAGTTGCAGCAGAGTGGGCGCAACATCGCCGAGTTTTCCGGCGCGCAGTTTGCCGGAAATGCCGTTCGCAATCAGCAGCAACGGCACGGGATTCGTCGTGTGCGCCGTGAGCGGATTGCCGTCCTTGTCGATCTTCTCTTCGGCGTTGCCGTGATCGGCGGTGATCGCGAGCAATCCGCCCGCTTTGAGCACGGCATCGCTCAGACGCTGCAGGCAGTGGTCGAGAATCTGTACGCTTTCGATCGTCGGTTCCCACTTGCCGGTATGTCCTACCATATCCGCGTTTGCGTAGTTCATGATGATGACGTCGTACGTTCCCGCTTCGATCTGCTGCACTGCGTAGTCGGTGATCTCTTTTGCGCGCATTTGCGGCGCGAGATCGTACGTCGGAACGGAACGATCCGATGGAATCAGTTTGCGGTCTTCGTTCGGAAATACGTCCTCGCGTCCGCCGTTGAAAAAGTACGTCACGTGCGCATATTTTTCGGTTTCGGCAAGGCGCAGCTGCCGCATGCCCGTACGCGCGACGATCTCGCCGAACGTGTCGAACTGCGGGCGCGGCCCGAAGAGCACCGGGTTCGGAAACGTCTCGTCGTACTTCGTCATCGTTGCGAAGATGAAGTTCTTGAAGTGCTCCACGGGAAATTCTTTGAAGTCCGGATCCGTGAACGCAAGCGTCATTTGACGCGCGCGATCGGGACGGAAATTGAAGAAGATGCACGCGTCGCCATCCTTCATCGGATGCGGCCGGCCGATAATCGCCGGCTTTACGAACTCATCGTCTTCACCGCGGTCGTACGCTTCTTCGAGCGCTTGTATTGCGGTCGCCGCGTGGTATTCCGCTTTCGCATGCGCGAGCGCTTCGTAGGCGAGCTGCGTGCGATCCCAGCGCTTGTCGCGATCCATCGCATAGTAGCGTCCGATGACCGTGCGAATTGCGCCGGTCTCGCCGAGCTTTGCTAGGTGCTCCTCGGTCTGCCGGATATATCGCGCAGCCGAACGCGGCGGCGTATCGCGTCCGTCGAGGAACGCGTGTACGGCAAATTTGGCGTGTCCCGCATGCGCGCACGTCATGAGTTCCAGCAAATGATCGATGGAGCTGTGCACTTTCCCGTCGGAGAGCAATCCCATGAAGTGCAGCGTGCCGCCGCTCTTTTTGACGTGATCGATGCATGCGTTCAGCGTTGGATTCTTTGCGAATTCACCGGATTCGACGTCTGCGTCGATGATCGTCACGCCTTGCGGCACCACGCGCCCGCTCCCGAGATTCATGTGACCGACTTCGCTGTTGCCCATGATGCCTTTAGGAAGTCCCACGTACTCGCCGCTGGCCTCGAGCATGGTCCACGGATATTTTTCGAAGAACGCGTTCCAGTGCGGTGTGTTTGCGGCGGCGATGGCATTGCCGTGCGTTCGATCGCTGCAACCCCATCCGTCGAGAACGGCGAGAACTACGGGACGATATTTCATGCTGCTCCTAGCGCTAATTTTGCGAAACTATCCGGATCGAGGGAGGCGCCGCCGACCAGTCCGCCGTTGATATCCGGCTGTGCGGCGTATTCTGCGACGTTTTCCGGTTTGACGCTCCCGCCGTAAAGAATCGGCACGTCTTGTAAACCGTCGCGAGATCGCCGCATTGCATGCATGATCTCGTTTGCTGCGCTGGGATCGCAGTTCTCGCCGGTGCCGATAGCCCAAATTGGTTCGTACGCGAGCACGACGCGCCGCACTTGCTCCGTATCGAGGTTTTCAAGCGCAGCAAGCGTCTGCGCGACGACGTGGCTCTCCGCGCGACTGTCACGACGAATGTCGAGCGATTCACCGACGGCAACGATCGGCGTCAACCCGAATTGCAACGCCGTGAGCACTTTACGGGCCACCGTCGCATCCGTTTCACCGAAATATTGGCGCGCCTCGGAATGTCCGATGA
>CAZHGH010000053.1:0-5645 GCA_964531205.1 uncultured bacterium | reverse complement strand
GCCACCGTCGCATCCGTTTCACCGAAATATTGGCGCGCCTCGGAATGTCCGATGATGACGTACTGGACGTTGAGATCGACAAGCATCGGCGCGGAGATCGCACTTGTGAACGCACCGCTCGGTTCCCAATGAACGTTTTGGGCGCCGAGCTTAATGCGAGAATTCTGAGCCAGCGCGTCGCGCGCGGTCTGCAGCGACGTAAACGGTGGGCAGATCACGAGCTCGATGTGTTCCGGAATCGATCGCGCGAGCTGCGCGAAGCGTTCGATGTACGCGCGCGTCTCGCCCGTCGTCTTATACATCTTCCAATTGCCCGCGCAGATGCGTCTACGCATCGGCAAGTGCCTTGATGCCCGGCAATTCCTTACCTTCCAGAAACTCGAGCGTCGCGCCGCCGCCCGTGCTCACGTGCGTGACGTCGCCCGCAAAGCCGAGTTCCTCCGCGGCCGCAGCAGCATCGCCGCCGCCGACAACGGTAGTCGCACCGTGCTGCGTCGCTTTCTTCATCGCTTCGCCGATCGCGCGCGTACCGGCGCGGTACGCTTCTTTCTCGTACACGCCCATCGGACCGTTGAACACGACGGTTCTTGCGGTTTCAATCACTTCGGCATACGTCTGCGCGGTTTTCGGCCCGATGTCCAAGATCATGTTGTCCGCGACTTGCGGCAGATCGACGACGTGCGCGCCGGCGTCATTATCGAAGCTCGTCGAGACCACTACGTCGATCGGCAGCAGCATTGAAACGTCGCGCGTTCGCGCGAGTTCCAAAATCTTTTTCGCCGGTTCGAGATCGTCGTCGCGCAACGACTTGCCGACGTCCACGCCTTTCGCGGCAAGAAACGTGTTCGCCATACCGCCGCCGATGCAGAATGCGTGGACTTTCTCCATCAACTTGGTAAACACGCCGACTTTGTCCTTGACTTTTGCACCGCCGATGACGCAGACGTAAGGCTGAGCCGGATTTTCGATGAGTTTGCTTAGCGCGTTGATCTCCGCTTCCATCAGAAAACCCGCGGCGTGCGGCAGCAGATGTGCGACGCCCTCGGTCGATGCGTGCGCGCGATGTGCCGTGCCGAAGGCGTCGTTGACGTAAAACTCCGCAAGGCTCGCGAGCTGCTCCGCAAACTGCGGCAAATTCTGTTCCTCGCCCGGCTCAAACCGCACGTTTTCCAGCATGACGATGTCGCCGTCATGCATCGCGTCGATGGCTTCATGTGCGGACGCACCGACCACGTCGGTTGCAAACGTCACGTCGATGTGCAAACGGCTCGCGAGCGCGGATGCGACCGGACGCAGCGTGTATTTCGGGTCCGGCTTGCCGTCGGGACGGCCGAGGTGCGAGACGACGATCGTCTTTGCACCTTGATCGGAGAGGTGCTTTAACGTCGGAATGGCGGCGTCGATGCGTTTGTAGTCCAGAATCTCACCGTCTTTCATTGGGACGTTGAGATCCTCGCGCACCAGCACGCGGCGCCCACGCAAGTTCACATCTCGAAGCGTACGAAAATGCATGCTGCTCCTACTTTACGTGTTTGGCGATCCAATCGATCCAGTAATGATAGACGTCGGCGGTACGCACCGGATCGCTCGGCCAATGGCCGTGCACGGGCCACTCGTAAAACTCCACCGGCGTTCCGATGTCGTGCAGCGCGTGGTAGAAGACGTAAGATTGCGCGGTGGGCACGCGATCGTCGTACATGTCCGAAAGAATCAATGTCGGCGTGCGCACGTTGCGGTAATAGGTCAGCGGCGAAACGCTCTGGTAAACGGCCATGTTCTTACCCACAAACGGCGAGCCGGGCATCGATTCGCGATCCGCGCTGATGTCGTCCGCGAGCGAATAATCGTAGACCAGGTCGTTCACCGCGGCGCCGGAGACGGCGCATGCCCAGCGGTGATCCTGCGTGATGAGCCACGAGGTCATCATGCCGCCGTACGACCATCCGGATACGCAGATTTTGTGCGCGTCGATGCGAGCGGTGCGTTGCGCCGCCGCAACTCCGGCAAGAATGTCGCGTCCCGGACCGCGCGTTGCGTCGATGTAAATCGCGTGCTGATACGCGTTGCCCATATTATCGCTGCCGCGGTAATTCGGACGCAGCACGAACCAGCCGCGCGCGGCCATGAGCTGCGCGAGATCGTCGAAAGAAGTCAGCGATGCACTGGTCGGCCCGCCGTGAATGAGCAACACCAACGGATAGCGCTTCTTCGGATCGTACGCGACCGGATACGTGAGCACGCCGTCTTCGTGAAACCCGTCTTGCGTCCAATTGAGGGTTGCGACTTTGCCGAGCGGTTTCGACGCGATTGCGCTGTTATAGTCCGTTAACCGCTGAAGCGTCCCCGACGCGGAACGATAATAAATCTCACCCGGATGCTGCGCGGTGCTGCCGACGAACGCAATCGCACCATCCGCGCCGATGCTTCCGTTGAAATCCCCCATGGCGTTGACGTCGCCGAGCGAAATACGCTGTACGCGTCCGTCGACGCCGACTCGCCACAAAACGCTTTGCGTACCGGCGTGACCTTGGACGAGCAGTGCACGCGAATCCGGATACCACGCGTAGTTAGTAGCATTGGCATCTAAAGTGCGGCGCGTAAGATCCGTTCCCTCGCCGCGCCCGCGCGATAAGAAGATGTCCGCTTCATTCATTCCGTCGCCGTCGCGGGCGTACGTATACGCGATATACGAACCGTTCGGCGAGTAGCGCGGGTTGAATTCGAAGCGGGTACGCCGGGTTAACTGCGTGCGCGTCCCGGTCGCAACATCGAGTTGTTCAACGACGGAACGTTCGGCGTCACCGAGCAGAGCATTCGGCAAATGGACGTAGGTGAGCGTTTTCCCGTCCGGCGACCACGAGATGGTGGATTGTGCGCTTCCGGCCGCAACGCTCCAAGTGCCCGACGTTAACCGGCGCTCGTTCCACACCGCTTGCGCATCGGTTTCCGTTGCAAGCCACAGATGCGCCGGCAGAAACGGGCCGGTTTCCATGTAGCCGTTGTCCGTAACGCGAAAAGCGTCTTGCCACTTTGCAATTCCCGTGCGCTCGGGCGCAGCATCTTCAGCTACGTATGCAATCGCTTTACCATCGGGACGCCACGCATACTGGTCGACGCCGCTTTTTGCGTGTGTGATCTGCTCGGGCGTTCCGGCGCTCGGCCACGTCAGATAGACTTGCGAGTGATGCGCGTCGTCGTCCGCGAGAAACGTAATGCTGGTGCCGTCCGGCGACCACTGCGGCGCATACACGGATGCCGGCGCCTGCAACACGCGCTCTGCACGCGATTTGATGTCGAGCAGAACGAGTTCGCTGTCGCGCTTGTCCTTATCGAGATTGACGTGCGATCGCGTGAAAAGCAGCGATTTGCCGTCGGGTGAGATGCGCGGAGAGGAGATGCCGGCGATGCGATAGGTATCGTCGAGGGTGAAACGCGACTCGGCGGCGTTTGAGACGCCGCCGAGCAAAACCGATGCGAGTAGAAGGTGTATCAACGTTATACGCCGGCCGGGATTTTCTCCAGCACCATCGCGGTGAGATCCGCGAGGCGGCACGAGTAACCCCATTCGTTGTCGTACCATGCGCCGATTTGGATGAGATCGCCGTTTGCATTGGTGAGGCCGGCGTCGATGATGGAGCTATACGGCGAACGCTTGAAGTCGCTCGAAACGAGCTCTTCGTTCGAGAACTGCACGTACTCTTTCAGTTCACCGTTCGCAGCGTCGCGAAGAATTTTGTTCAATTCGTCTCGGTTCGTCTCGCGTTTCACTTGTGCGACGAGGTACACCATCGAAACGGTCGGCGTCGGTACACGCAGCGCAAAGCCGTCGAACGTGCCCTTCACTTCCGGAATAGTCAAGTACAGCGCTTTTGCCGCGCCGGTTGACGTAGGAATGATATTCGTCGCGGCGTTGCGTGCGCGGCGCAGATCCCGGTGCGGCGCATCCAAGATGTTCTGATCGTTCGTGTAGGAGTGAATGGTCGACATGAAGCCCTTGACCCAGCCGAGCTTGTCGACGATCGGCTTGACTGCCGTTGCGAGGCAGTTCGTCGTGCACGAAGCGTTGGAGATGATGTTGTGCTTTGCGGGATCGTAGTTCGCGTCGTTCACGCCCAGCACGATCGTGATGTCTTCGCCTTTAGCGGGCGCGGAGATCAAGACTTTCTTTGCACCGCCGCCGTCGATGTGCGCGCGCGCCTTCGCCGCGTCGGTGAAGAGGCCCGTGGACTCAATGACGACATCGACGCCGAGATCTTTCCACGGCAGTTTGCCCGGATCGCGCTCGGCAAGCACTTTGATTCTTTGCTTGTCGATGACGATCGCGTCGCCGTCGACCGAAACGGTGCCCTCGAACGTGCCGTAGTTCGAGTCATACTTGAACAAATGCGCGGATTCACCGGCGCTCGTCAAGTCGTTCACGGCGGCAATCTCGATGCCCGGATGGCGCTCCATCAGGGCTTTGGCAAAATTCCGTCCGATGCGGCCGAAGCCGTTGATCCCGATACGCATGAAAAACTCCCGTGCAGCTAGAGACTACTTGTTACTAGCAGGTCCGATTTTTTTCCCTTGGATGCGCCGTGCCAATCGACCTAATGCCAATAGGCGGCTATTGACTGTTGGCTTTGAGATAGGCGGATTGCAGCGTTTGCCCAGTTCCGTCAGACTTTCGTCCGGATAATTGAGGCGCAACCGTGCGATCTCGCGAAGCGGCGGCGAGAGGTTCTGCATACCGAACGCGCTCGCGAGATACTCGATCGTTTCGCGCTGCGTGGCGGCCGCGGCCGCTGCACGTTCGAGGTTTGCAGCCTCCGTGTTTACGAGGCGATGTATGCGGTTTTTCGTTTCTTTGAGCGCGCGAACGTCTTCCAACCGAAGCACCGCGCCATGTGCGCCGACGATCGTGAGCAGCTCCACGATGGCCTCGAAATCCTTGTAATACAGCACGCGCCGGCCTTTGCGCTCCATCGTTTTGGGTGCCTGGCCAATTGCGCGCAGCATCCACGAGAGGCGTTCCGCGAGTGCTTCGTCGCGCAGAACGAACTCCAAGTGGTAGCCTTGCGTTCCGGCGGAAACGGAGCCGCACGCCAAAAACGCCGCGCGCACTTCCATGACGCGATCGCAGCGATGCGCGGGTTTGGGCGGCATTTCTTTTAGGCGGGCGGGAAGTCCGATGCGGTACTCCGGAACGCGTGTGAGCCGCGTGCCGGCGATTTTTTCGATGTGGTATTCCGGGTCGGCTAACAACAATCGGAATAGGCGCGCGACCGCGTTGCGCTGCGTCACGAAGTAATCCCCACGGGCGCGCCCATAAAGCGCGAGGCCCGCCAGCAACGCCTCCCGGCAGTGCGCGTTCTGCGGAACCTCGCGGGCCAGCGCGTCTTTCGTATCGGCAGAGAGGCTTACAGCCATTCCGCCGGCTCGTCCTTACGCTGGTCGAGAATCTCGTAGAGGTCTGCGGGCTTGAGCGAGGGCGTCATCCGCAGCGGCACCTCTCGCACCCGGACGGTCACGAACTTCGTCGCGTAATGAATCTCGAGCACGTCTCCGGGCTTGACCTGGTAGCCCGGCTTGAGCGCCTTGCCCTCCTTGGTAATGCGTCCGTGCTCGAGCGCCTCATGCGCTTCGGTGCGGCGCTTGCTGAGGCG
>CAZHGH010000052.1:21227-22472 GCA_964531205.1 uncultured bacterium | reverse complement strand
GTTTCCATGTCGACCGCCGCGTAATCGGACGCCCATTTCGCGCGTTCGGTTCCGTGGACGAGCGTTGCGCTCGTTAAAAGCGATGCGTCGACGGGATCGTGACCGAGCTGACGTGCTGCAATGCGCAGCATTTCGCTGAGTTCGGAATCGCATGTAAGTATCGTTCCGTCAGGGCGTCGAACAAAGTTCGGAATGACAACAGTTCCCGTTGGCAGATCGGGTCGCAGTCCTCCGGCCAATCCGCAGCTTACGACGACATCGCCGAATTCGCTCGCATCTTTGAGCGCGATGCCACATTGCGTGACGCGTACACTCGGCGGTAGTGCTTTGCGTGCTGCGCGGGTTTCGAGGCTTGTTGCGGTGATGACTGTAAGCCCTTCGACAAGCTCAGGGTCCTTCGACAAGCTCAGGATGACAAATACCTGTTGTCCCGGTACCATTGCAAAGCGCGTTGCAGCGCATCGCGCACCGGTCCGGGACGAAAATCTAATTCGCGCGCGGCTTTGGATGAGTCGGCGAACATGCGCTCGCGCGACATGCGTACGCCTTCGAGCGGGACTGCGGGTTGCGCGTTCTTCTGCATACGGCAACGCAGTTCGTCGACATAACCCATGGTCATCAACAATGCATGCGGAAGTCGATACTTCGGCATTGGTTTGCCCGTGATCTCCGCAAGCAGTTGCCACACGTCGTCGAGCAGCAGATTGTCGCCACCGAGGATGTAGCGTTCACCGGTGCGTCCGCGCACGAGCGCCGTAACATGTGCGCGCGCGACATCCTCAACCGGTACCAGGTTCAGTCCGCCGCGCGGCGGCTTAACGACCATCTTGCCGCGAGCAAAATCGACGATCATCTGTCCGGTCGGCGTCGGTTTCCAATCGCCCGGTCCAACAGGTGCCGTTGGAAGCAACGCGACCACGGGAACGCGTCCCGCGAATGCGGCGCGTTCTTGTTCCAACTTTGAATGATGGTAGCTCGACGCTGCGCCTTCGGTTGCCCAATCATTTTCGTTACGCGCACGTCCGTTGTCGGATGCGCCGAGCGTTGCGGAACTGGACGTAAGGACCACGCGCTCAACGCCCGCTACGCGCGCCGCTTCGACGAGGCTTGCAGTTCCGGTGACATTGACTTTCTTAACGAGCGCGCGATCGGAGGGCGCAAATGAGTAGAGCGCTGCGCAGTGCACGACGTAACGGCAGCCGTCGAGCGCGCGGGCGAAGGCGCCTACGTTGGTGAGGTCGCCTT